>NZ_LAVK01000063.1 GCF_001083795.1 Streptomyces sp. SBT349 | reverse complement strand
CCCCCGGCACCCGCCCCTGTCCCGGCACCTCGGTACACCCGTTGACCTGCGGAAACGAAGATGCGGAGGAGTGTGGCGACGATGTGCCCCCGGCGGGGCACGCCACAGATGGGAACGCGACTGACGTGCAAATTCCCGGAGCGCAAGTGACCGTCGAAGCTGTTCTTGCCCTGTGATCGCGCCATTAGGCGGCCGGTGCCCGCGGCAGAATTCGAACCTGCCCACGGCTCCGGATGCTGGAGAAGAGCACTGGGTTCCTCCTGGTCGGCAGGCTAAGGAGCGTCCAGGGGCGGGGCGCCTTTGTCGCGTACTTGCCGTGGGTCCCGGGACACGACCGCACAGTGGGCCAGGGCCCCGAGGGCTTCGCCCTCGGGGCCCTGGCCGGATGAGGATCAACCGCGGGACGACTGATCAAGCGCTCCGGAACCGGCTGCGTCGAGGAAGGCGGACCAGGCGGATCCCGAGAAGACGAACGTTGGACCGTTGATGTCTTTGGAGTCCCGCACCGCCATGGCCTCGCCGCCCAGCCGGGCCCCCTGGACGCACGCTCCGCCCTGGTCGTTGCTGTAGCTGGAGGTGAACCAGGCAGCCCCGTGGAGGGCGTCGGCTTCTGTCGTGCTCATTCGTGCTCCTTGATGGCCTTCTTGATCATGGTCAGGGACTCCTGGGGCCCTGGGGCGAGTGCTTGGAGGTCGGTGAACGTCTCCTCGTAGCGGTTCACGTCCGTCTCCCGGCGACTCACCCACGCATCGGCAAGATTCTCCAGGTAGGTGATCGACTTGAGGGCGGCGCCCTCCGGGAACTGCATCACGTGGAACGCGCCGTTCATTCCGGAGTGAGCGCCGACTCTGAATGGGACAACTTGGACTCTTATATTGGGGAGCGTTTCGGCGGTCTCCACGATGTGGCTGAGCTGGCGCTGCATGAGATCCGGGCCCCCCACCCGGCGGTGAAGGACGGCCTCGTTGATGATGGCCGTGTATCTGAGCGGGATCTCCTTCCTGCGAAGGACCTCCTGCCGTGTCACACGCACGTCGACAAGGCGATCGACCTCTTCAGGGCTGAGGCCGCGGTGGGCACGTTCGTGGATCACCCGCACGTAGGCTTCGGTCTGGAGCAGGCCGGGCACGAACTCTGCCTCGTAATTGTGGAGCGAGCTGGCGGTCGCTTCCAGTCCGAGGAACGCCTTGAAGACCGGACGGATCACTGGTCGGTACTCGGGTGACTGCCACCAGTCCTTGCGGGTCTTGGTGACCGCTGCGTAGCCCATGAGTTGGGCGCGCGTCTCGGGATCGGCTTCGTAGATCTCGCACAACGCCATGACATCGGTCTGCTCGACGACTGCGTTCTCGCCCGTCTCCAGGCGCGTGAGTTTGGACGGGCTCCAGAGCAGCTTCTTGACGACCTGGCTACCCGTCAGGCCCGCTTCCTGGCGGAGCCTGCGAAGTTCGCTTCCAAGCTGGAGTCGGCATAGGGCAGGCGTCGCCGACTCGGTGTCTGTGATCATGACGTCCCTTCTCCTACCAGTCTGACGGTGAACGTTCTGCTACAGCAAGCAACGTTCTGCGTTGCCGCAGTGCATCTCGCCAGCGCGAGGCAGATACCTCTCTGCGAAAGAACCTCTCGCAGAATTTTGTCAGACGAATTCTGCTGCGTGTAGTCCCGTTGAAGAAATTCTGCTGCATCCTGAACATGGTTGGCCGTTCAGCGCAGTTGGACAGCGGAGGGGCTTGGAACGCCACCACAGTCGTGCTCGGCAGCTTCGGTGGGAGGACACATGCCCGTGATGCGAGCGTCGTTGGAGGACCGAGAGGTGCACCACTGGCTGTTGACCGCCGAGGCGAAAGACATTACATGCTGGCGCCGAGTGGTTGCTCAAAGTCTTCGTGGCTGGCAAGCCCCGGTGACATCCGTTGAGTTGGCATGCCTGGGCGTGTCGGAGCTCTTGGCGAACGTCATCCGGCATGTGGCCGACCGTCGATGCCGACTCGAAGTCTCGCGGACCGGGGGATCGGCGTTGGTATCGGTGTTCGATCGATCGCGGGCCTTGCCAGATGTAGCTACCCCGAGCTGGAGCGCGGAGCGCGGTCGGGGGTTGTGGCTGTTGCGTGAGATGGCAGGTGCAGAAGAACTCGGGTTCCGCTTCGCCGCAGAGCCCTGGGGCAAAGTGGTCTGGCTTCGGTGTTGCCTCGCAAGCACGAGTGAGGTGGCTGCTCCATGAGCGAGACCCCTGTGTCAGTCGTCCGACTTGCCGCCGTGGAGAGGCAGAGCGGGCGCACATTTCGGTTCCGCGAGTACACCATCGTGCCCGACACGGAGCCTGATGCCGAGCCCTGGATCTTCTCGTTCGAGTGTGTGGTGTGCGAGGAGGAGGGACCCGAGAATGCGTCGCAGGAAGAAGCCCTGAGCTGGACGCTGGTGCACCTGAAGGCATACCCCGAGCACCTATCGTTCCGGGAGCGCATCACTCGCCCCTACCGGGCTGTCCCCGGGAGGTGGCAGTGACCGTCGCCGAGCCGTACTTCGCCGAGCTGCTGAGGCCACTGCCCGCGCAGACGAACGACGGCAATCCGTGGGTGGACGGCTGGTGCTGGCTCTGGTGCGGATGGCAGTACACCCGGGTGCTGTGGATCGGTGCAATTGGTGCACCAGGTGCTCACGCTCCGCTGTACGCCTGCGGCGCGTGCATCCAGCTTCTCCACGACGCGGCGTGGGACTACGCGGATGCGCAAGTCGCACTGCCCAGGGACGAGTGGGGCCAGGACATACCGCTCTACCAGTCGGCGAACGACGACCCGCCTTCCTTGGTCCGGTACCCCCGCGGCCGGCACCGCAAAGCGCGCACCCCACTCGGCGAGCGCTTCCTTCGCGCGATCACCGAACCGGACGATCGCTCTTCCTATGATCCCCAGCCCTCAGCCGTACAGGAACCCGATCCGGCTCCCCCAGGAGCTAAGGAACCACGGTCGGGAGCGGGCGCACCACCCCCTTCGCCACAACCGCGAGCGGACGAAACACGGGCCGCCGAAGTGCTGGCGCCAGTGAGATGAGGAGAGGCATGCACAACACGGCATTCACGAACCCCCCGCCGCGACGGCTCGCGGGGCTGGCGCTCATTCGCGACGAAAACGGACGAGTGCTGCTACTCGACAAGATGTACCGGCAGGGCTCCGATCGGTTCGGACTCGTGGGCGGCCTGGCGGAGGCGGGTGAGCCGGCCTCCGTCGCCTGCCAGCGCCACGTGACCAGGGAGACCGGGCTCAGGGTGGTCCCCATGGGCCTGCTCGTGGTTCACCACATGCCCGGGAAAGGGGAGGTGCCGGAGGGAGAGAACAACGTCTTCGACTGCGGCACGATCCCCTCCGACACTGAGCTGATCCTGCCGCCTGAGGAGTTCCGCGAGCACCGCTGGTTGCACCCGGACGACCTGCGCGGCCTGGTCGCTCCCTACACCGAGTGGCGCATCAACGTCGCCCTGGACGCTGGTGAGGGGGGCCCGGTGCGCTACCTCGTCGGCCACCCTACGTTCCCCATGACCGAACTGGCCGCCTGAAGTCCACCCCCTTCACCCCCGCGCCGCCGATGAGTGCCCCCTGAACGGCCCTCCCGTCTCTGGCTGTTCTGCCCTCGGCGGCGTGGGGTCCCGAACACGAGCAAGGAGCCATGAAAGAACTTCGCTTCTTCGAGGTTGGCACGACTCCCTTTGATACCCACTGGTTGAATCCCGACTTGCTGACCGGATTCACCGTTCGAAGAGTGGCGGATCGTCCGAGTGAGGATGACGAGGGGAATGTGGTATTCGCCGCAGAGCTCCATATTCACCAGGCCACGTATCACTTGCTCGACTCGGAGGGGGAGAAGCAGTTCTGGAAGACCTTCGAGGAAGCGAAGGATGCCGTCGACAGCCTCCTGGAATCTGCCTCGCTGACGACACCGCTCGGTATCCGAGAGCCCCAGCTCGGGGACGTCTACCAGATCCTCGACCACGAATGGGAGGTCATCGAGCGGGTTCCTGGGGTCGAACCCAGCGCCCGGATCAGGCGGCACCTGCACATCCATGACCCGTTGCTCGCGAGGGCGGTCACTGGGGAGTACAAGCCGATCATGGAGCTCACCATGCCCTTCGGCTACTTCAGGTACCACGAGCTCGTGAGCGAGAAGAGGAAGAAGACGTAGCCCCAAGAGGGCGTGCGACCGAATGTCTCACCGATTGCCGACAGGCCGAATATCCCGAGGTGGGCGGTGATGGCGTGTCATCCCAGAAGCACCCAGAAGGCGCAGGATGCCCAGGACTACTCAACAGTGTCCCATACCGATCGATGACCTCAAGCACCAGTACCTCAACGAGAAAAGGTCCGTAATGCAGCTCGCAGAGGACCTGAGGGCCAGCGAATACTACGTCAGAAAGTGGCTCAAGCAGGCGGACGTGAAGATCCGCGGCAGGGCGGAGGCCAACCAGATCAGCGGGCCCGCGAGAGCCGCCCGGTAGTCGAGGGTCCGGGTACGCCAAAGGAAGAGCGAGCACGCTTGAATCGTGCGGGCTGTCGGTGCGAATCCGACCTCGGGCACGCATGCCCGGTAGTTGCAGTCAAGGAACGGCGCCGTCACCACGTCCGATCCAACCAAGCGAGGCCGATGTCATGAGCGCACGATCCATCGTCAGCGCGGAGCAGAGCTCATCGTGTTACTTCCGCACCTCGGTTGAAGATCCCTACCGCAAGGCGCTCGTCCAAATCACGGAGCGGTGCAACCTCCACTGTGCCCACTGCTTTGTCTCCGCCGGAAACTACGGCGACGCCATGCCGCTGGAGGAAATCCGCGGCAAGGTTGTCCCTCGCCTGGCGGCGGCCCGGGTCACGCGGGTGACGCTGACGGGGGGCGAGCCCTTCGCGCACTCCGACTTCCTCGACGTCGTGGAGGCATTCCGATCGGCCGGCATGGGCGTGGGGGTGTGCACGAACGCCACGATCACCACGGACGAGCAGATCGCCACACTCGCCGACATGGGCGTCCACCTCAACGTGAGCCTCGACGGTTTCGCCGCCGAGTCCCACGGAAAGTTCCGGGGCAACCGCGAGTCGTTCCACACCACCGTGGCGACCGTCAAGAAGCTTGCCGCCGCCGGCCTCCTTCAGGGCCTCCTCTGCACACCCAACAGCCTCGCCGAGGACGACGAATACCGCCAGCTTTGTGCCTTCGCCAAGGAACAAGGCGCCCGCTACGTGCTCATGAACCCCCTCAGCAGCATGGGACGCGGCGTCAAGGCGCAGCGCAAGCTCGCCAGTCCCGAGGAACACATGAGGCGCATCCACGCCCTCACCGAGCCCTTCGACGGCGACGGCCTGGAGATGGTGCACATCCGCTTTCCCAACGACGGCAAGACCCTCGCGGGCTGCGAGGCCGGACGCATCATCTACGTCTTCACCCCCGGTGAGGTGACGGTCTGCCCCTATCTCGTCTTCGCCGCCCGGACCCCACAGTCCCAGCACACCGACACCGAATTCATCGTCGGCAACATCTTCCAGGACCCCGACATCGCCGCGCGCCTGGACGCCTGCAACTTCCACGACCGCTACGCCCTCGGAGACAACGACACCTGCCGCTCCTGCTCGATGTCGGCCGACTGTGGCAAGGGATGCCCGGCTGCCGTCGTCTCCGCCGGCCAGCGCATCGGCGCCCTGGACTCCGAGGTCTGCCCCGTGTCCTCGGGCGAGCGGCGCCTGCTGCCGGTGGTGGTCGCATGATCCCCACCAAGGGCATGTTCGTCACGGTCGACGGCCCCGGCGGAGTCGGCAAGTCAACGGTCCTCGCCGCAGTGGTCAACCAGCTCCACGCCGACGGACTCCCCGTGTTCGCGACCCGCGAACCCACAGACACCCCCCTCGGCAACCTCGCCCGCCACGGCACCGACACCTATCGCGGTCTGGCCATGGCCTGTCTCATCGCAGCCGACCGCTACCAGCACCTCACCACCGAGATCAGGCCGGCCCTGGAGGCCGGCGCCCTCGTCGTATGCGACCGATACATCGCCTCATCCCTCGTCCTGCAACGTATGGACGGGGTCACACCCCACATGATCTGGGAGCTCAACCATCACGCCGACCCCCCGGACCTGGCCGTGGTCCTCACGGCCGACCCCGGGGTGATCGCCGCTCGCCTCGCGAGCCGCGGGGCCCACAGCCGCTACGAACGCCTGCCGGACAGCAGCCGCATCGAGCACGAGCTGTACACCGAAGCCGTCACCTCCCTCAGCAACCACGGAATCCGCACACTCGTACTCGACGCAACCGATGCACGCCCGGAGGAACTGGCCCGTACGATCGCTGCCGAAGTCGCCGCACTCCGCAGCAGGGACCCAGATGACTCCTGAGACGACAGCGGAACACCTCCGCGTCCTGACGTTCAACCTCAACAACCCCTCACCGGAGCGCGCTGAGCGGCAACTGGCCTGGCTCGCGAACCGCCCGGAGCAGGTCCTCGTACTCACCGAGACCGCGCCCAGCAAGGGCTGCGACATCCTGGCCGAGCGATTCTCACAGGCTGGCTACGAGGTGGACTTCCCCGCGCCGGGACCAGGGGAGCGCGGCGTGATGATCGTCAGCCGCCTGCCCCTCGCCCAGCCGGAACCGTGCGGCGTCGACTACCTCCCCTGCCGCGCCGTATCCGTCGCGGTGAAAACGGCGAACGGCCCGGTTGACATCGTCGGCCTCTACATCCCCTCGCGCGACGCGACTCCGGAGAAGACCGAGCGCAAGCGCCGGTTCCTCTCGGCCTGCCGCCAGGCCATTCCGCCGGGCAACACGCAGGTCGCACGCCTGATCATCGGCGACTTCAACATCCTCGAACCCGACCACCAGCCGAGGTACCCCTTCTTCCGGCCCTTCGAGTACGCCTTCTATGAATGGCTCGGTCAAGCGGGATACCGCGACGCTTTCCGGCTGCTGTACCCCGACGCCGCCGAATACTCCTGGGTCGGCCGAACGGGAGACGGGTACCGCTACGACCACATCTTCACCTCGGACGACGTCTCCCCCCTCGTCGACGAGTGCGCCTACGTTCACGAGCCACGCAACAATCGGCTCACCGACCACTCGGCCATGCGCGCTCTTCTGCGCATCCCTGTCGTAGACCCCTTGGTAGTGTCCGACCCAACCGCCACACCGGCTGCGGAGACCCTCTTTTGACGCCGGTACCCCACTTCCGTCACGGATCGGTAGAACACATGGACCAGGCGACCTGGCACACGATCAACCGCCTCGTCGAATGGCTGGACGCGAACAACGCCAACTCCCCTGAGATCACCCGCCTCCTGCGCGTGATCAAGATCCAGGAGGAGGCCGGAGAGGTTGCCGAGGCCATCCACGGGGCCATGGGCTCGAACCCACGGAAGGGGGCGAGCCACACCTGGGAGGACGTCGAGAAGGAGCTGTGCGACGTGATCCTCACGAGCATGGTGTCGCTCGCGACGATCAACCCGGACGCACAGAAGATCTTCGAGCACCACCTCAACCAGGTCGCGGAGCGTTCCTTGACCTGATCGCGGTACCGACGCAAGAAGGGCCCCGCCGGCGCACAAGCAGCCAGGCGGGGCCTCTCGTTGAACGGTTAATCCTCGTCCCCTCCCTCGGTGTCGCACCCGCCGATGTACCGAACCCGTGCATCAGGCCGCAAGCTTCCCCACCGCCCGCTCCAGGCGGTAGTGCACGGCTCGGCTCGTCACGCCCTGAAGGGCGGCGATTTCCTCGTCTGCCGCGTCGATGGCGAACCGCAGGAAGAGTGCCTGAGTAGGTGTTGGGAACCCCGGGATGGCAGGTCAGGGCCAGCGCGGTGCGTGTGGGGCAAGAGTAGCCGTTTCGCCGAGGCGTTTCCGTAGCGGTTCGGGCTGACCGTGCAGTGGAGCATGCCCGCCAGGCACCCGCGCGGCCAGCGAGAACGCGGGCGATCTTCGCGCACATCAGGCACAGGCGCCGGTCGTCCCCCCGCCGGTGCGGCGGTTGCTGACACTGGTGTCCGCCCCTTCACCGGTTCGAAGAGTCGGGGTGCCCGGAGGCGGTCTTGGCGCGCGTCTCACATTCCGGGGTGCTGTGTTGTCGTACCGATGAGACGAAGCATCGTCCAGCGAGCAGAAGGCTCGCTACGTCTCTGCCGGACTCCGGAGTCGGCATGACACGTACGAGGAAGTTCATCGCGGCCCCTCAACGATGGGGCCGAGGCGTCACCGTGGAGGTGGCGCAGACAAGGGAGGGGATTCCGTTGAAGAAGCGACTGTTCCCAGTTTCGGCAATCGCGATCGCAACCCTGGGCGTCCTGAGCAGCCCAGCCTCAGCGAGCGCTACAGCCGACGTCGGCGTCCAGCGGGACTGTAACTTTGTAGCCAGGCAGGACGTGAAAATCCGCTTCGGCCCCAGCACAGATTCCGGCGTCCTCGGCACGCTCAGAAAGGGGCAAAATTGGTGCGTTGACGGCTCAACGACCGGCGGTACGTACACCGCCTGCGGAGGCACAAGCGACGTTTGGGCGTTCCAGCGGGAGGGCCTCGTCAGGTTCTACGTAGCGAGTACTTGCCTGAAGTGGAACGAGTGAACACGACAGGAATCTTGCGGGATTTGCACTAGACAGTGGGGACGGCCGCAGAGACGGCCGTCCCCACTGCGCTCAGGCGCTCTTCTGCTGTTCCGGCTCGGCGCTGCGGGAGCGCGGCACCAGGGTGGGGTTCACGTTCGAGTGGACCGCCTCCTCCGTGATGACCACGCGGGCGACGTCCTTGCGGGACGGCACCTCGGGAACTGTGGATCGGCAAGATCAGCCGCGTGATGCGCGAGAGCCCGGAAGATGAGGTCTCCGAGGAGTATCTGGTGGAGGCGACCGGGCAGACCGCCACCCAGATCGAGCGGGCCGTGAACTGGCAGAACGAACGAGCCCGCCGTTGGCACGAGAGGTTCGGCAAGGGCGAGGGGCCGCTGCCCTGATCAGGCCGCTTGCGCGAGTTGGTCCGTCGTCATCGGCGGCCTCGCTGGGCGCCGCCGGGTGAGGCGGCGGGTCATGAGCGTGATCGCTGCCCACGTGATCAGCGTCTCGGAGTGCTGCACAAGGCGTTCCTACGTCGTATGAGAAGGGAACATGCTCGGCCCGGTGCTTAGCCTCGGTCAGCCAGCGGTGCAGCAGGCCGCGGGGTCGGGTATGACGAGCCCGGACGACGGACGCAGCACGGCGACGCCACTACGCCGAGCCTTCGGCCGAGAAATTGGTGAGTGCGCGGCCAATCAGAGCAGCGCTGTCGCTAGGGGATGCCGCAGCAGCCTCCAATGCATCCAGCCCTCGGGACAGATTTTCCCCAATAGATCCATTAAAGTAGCTTACGTAATAGCTTTCGGCTACCAGGAAGGGATTCATTCCGTCGAGCGAGAGCTCAGTCGTAATTCCTGCCGGTCCGAGAACCCCTGATTCCATTAGGACGATCCGCACTCGGAGTTCTCTGCTCCGTACCGCCGAATATAGGTAACGCAACTGCTCGGCCATTACGGGTCTAGAGGCGACAGTGCGATGCAACACCGATTC
Organism: Streptomyces sp. SBT349; assembly: GCF_001083795.1. Classification (GTDB taxonomy): domain Bacteria; phylum Actinomycetota; class Actinomycetes; order Streptomycetales; family Streptomycetaceae; genus Streptomyces. Next base: position 17,510 of record NZ_LAVK01000063.1, on the reverse strand, counting down.
GTCCATAATCAGAGTGGCCGCCTGATCGTCGCGGTTCGCTGGAATCTGGTACTTCTCGATTGTGTCTGCGTCCGAATGCTGTGATCTTTGGACGTGTGAGTGGTAGCGGGGGGTGCGCAGCCCGCGGGGGATGACGCAGTTGGTGTAGATGCGGGTCGGTGTCGCCTCCTGTTCGCACACGCGCAGACGTTCAGCCCATCCGGGCCCGAGGTCACTGGTGTGATGCCGTTGCGATTCCGGCGTTTCGATCAGTTTGTGCATGGCGTCGAGGGTCGCGCGGTGACCGACGTTGTAGTGGAGTAGCAGTTTCCGTACGTCTTGCTGGCGGAGGGGTGACCGCCCGGTTTCCATGCGGCTGATCTTGGCCGCTGAGGCGCGGATAAGCCGGGCAGCCATGGTGCCCGAAATACCGAGGCCCTGCCTGAGTGAACGCAAATACAGGCCAGCCACCACGTGTCCCACGGCAGGTGGTTTGTCTGCCATCGAGATCACCGTCCCCGTCACGCCAGTGCCCTCCCGTAGTTGTGCCCCTGGCCGTCAGCCGTCCGGATGACGGTTGCCATCGCGGCGCGCATCGTGGAGGGCGAGTCGTCGTCGGTTGAGTAGTGAGGCCCGGCCAGTCTCCAGCGCACGAAATCCATAAGACCAGCGGCATTGATAACCAGTAGATCCTTCGCCGTGGTGCGTACATGCGGTGGGGTACTTGCGCCCCGCGCGATGTACTTCCAGACCCTGATGCGGATACCGATGCCCCTCATGGGATCCGATCCCCCTTTGGGATTGGAGCGTCGCCCTGGTGGGCCCTCGTCGTCCTGATCGAGCTCGCCGATCGGGTTGGGGTCTTGCGGTGCATGTGGCTTCTTTCATGATCCGCAGGGTGAGTGGAGGTGGCGGAGACGTGGGTCGACGCGCCGGGCAGCCCACAGCACGGTGTTCGGCATCATCGTGAAGGATTCGCCCGAGTTGAAGACGAGCATCTTGCGACCGGCTGCGACGGCCCTAGTGTCGCGGACGATGAAAACCTGGCCTCCGATCATGAGCTGATCCCCGACCCGGACCGTGCGCGTGTCAATCTCGACCGAGACCAGGACACCATTGGTCACCTGCTCACCGCCGCCATGGCGAGCACGAAGACGAGGCCGCAGCCGATCACGAGCTGAGCGATGATCTCCCACCGGCTGGGCACGGCCCGATGCCAGTCGATGCCGACCGTGCTCCGCGCCGGAGGCCGAGCAGCGCGGCCTCTGCGGGTCACAGACAGCTCGGTGGTGCTGCGGACGTTGAGGTGTTCGCCGGAGGCGAACGCGACCTTCACTTCATCGCCGCACCGCTTCACGCGACGAACGGTGTGGGGCTGCCGACCGATCGCGAGCCGGTCGCCTCGGCGCAATGCCACTGCGCAAGCCTCGATTTGCTCGGCCTGACGGGTCCATCGGGTGCTCACTAGCGTTGTCTCCTGAGGGTACGGGACGGGCCTGGCTGACTGGAGGAGTTGGCACTCGTCCCCGGGGTGTTCGGCGACGTGCTCTCCCGGAGGGTGAGCCCTCCGCCATGTGGCCGGAAGTGGCGAGGCTGGGCGATGGCTCCGTTGGAAGGGGGCTCTGTGCTTGCGTTGGTTGGGCGGCTGGCGGCCAACAGCCACGCGCAACTCGGCGACGACGGCGCGCGCCTCCTCGCCGGCGGTGCGCGCTCGTCCGCCGTGCAGTCCCGGGACATGGCGGGCCCTGCCGCGTTGAGCAACCGCCGGTGAGGGAGGCGAGTTCGGCTCTGAGGGCCCGCGGTGGCGAGCTGGGCCACGACGGAGCCCGGGTACCGCAGCGGATCGCCGTAGCTGATAAGCGAAAGCCGAGTGAGGGGGAACCTCTGGCTGATGAGACACGGGCGGCACGCGTGGTGGGCGGTCCCGGGGCCGAGGGCCCCGGCGCCGACCGCGACCGTGGTCAGCGGCTCCTCCGTCTCCCCGCATGCCAGACAGGTATCCACCGGTCATCCCGCGCAGGTGTGCTGGGCGCCGTCGATGACGACCACGCCGCAGGTGCACCGGGTCATACCCTCGGGCGGGTCCAGCACCGGTGGCACCGGCAGTTTGACGTGGTCGGGGGTACCGTCCGGCCAGTTGATCGGCTCAGACACGGCGCACCCCCGGCGCACCCGCGAACTCCAGGCGCAGCGCGTCGTGCAGTACCTCCGGGGCGGTGAGGCAGTTCCCGGACGGCGGGACCACCCACCCCGCGGTCGGCGGACCCGCCCATAGGGCGGTCCAGGACGCCGGGGGGACCGACACGGTGAAGCCGCGCCGGAGGACCTGGGCGGCGGTGTTCCAGCCGGATCCGCTGCCCGGGGGGATGAGCCAGTGCACGCTGTCGGTGTCGCTGTCGCGGATCACCGGCCCGGACCGATCGCCGAGCCTGCGGTGCAGCCGGACCCCGGCGAACGTGGGCAGGTGCACGGCGTCGAACCACCGGCCGCACTCCACACCGCGAACACCTTCGCCCTCGCCGGGAATCCACTCGGCGATCGATGCGCTGGCTGTCATGATCGGCTCCATGTGACCGTCTCAGTGCTGACAGTCACAGAGTGTGCCGACGAATCACTCCCCGGACGTTCCTCGATGAGGAACGTTCAGGGGTGGTCAGGCCATGCCCACCCAGACCGCCAGGGACGTCAGCTCCTCGGACAGCCGACGCTGCCTCCGCACCAGGGTGCCGACTACGTCTCGCGCCGTCGGGTGATACCGCACCTGCTGAGCGGACGCCGCACGGGCGCGTCCAAGCGCCTTCAGCGCTTGCTCATTTCGACCCATCTCCGCAAAGGCTCGCCCGAGATCGATGAAGTGGCGGCTGATTCGGGTGGGGGAGTGCCCGGCTGGGAAGTGGATGTTCCGCGCGCTTTGAACTGCTTCAGGCATCTGCCCCAGGTCCACTTGGGTCTCAACGGTGTACTGGGCTACGTCGGTCTTGCCGAACGAGAGCCAGTAGATGTCTGGGACATCGTGTCCGATCCGTTCGGCGGCCTCGGTGCCGAGCGCCAGGAATTCCGCCGAGCGGGTCTGGTCCTTGGCGCGCGCGGCGATGAAGGCGCCTCGCAGATGGAGCTTCCCGGCGACCGCCAGAGCGGGCACGCTGCTGGGCCTGTCGGCCTGCTGGACGAGCGCCAGACCGCGGGCTACCAGCTTCAGTCCGATCTCCGGCCTGCCGCGCCGGACGTAGGCCAGACTCCGTGAGTAGAGGCGCACAGCTTGGAGGAGGGGGTCTTCCGCCTGGGCTGCAACCCAGCCCATACGGTCGAGTGCGATGGACGCCAGTTCTGGGAAGCCGAGCTTGGCCGCGAACTGGTTCGCGATCCAGTAGGTATTGGCCAGGGCTGCGGCCGTACGGCGGTGGTCGTCGCTCGACTGGGAAACATTGAGCGCCGTTGCCAACTCGCCGAGAAGGCCAGGCAAGCGGGTCCCGACAGCGCTGTAGTCAGTCGCACGGAAGAGGGTCACGAGTTCGGCGGAGGCGCCTTCGAGGACGCCGAGCGGGCGCGGGTGGATGTCCGGGTCCGGGTCGATGTCGTACAGGTCCAGGGCCTCGGTGAGCGGCATGATCAGGGTATCGATCTCATCCTGCCGCATCTCGGAGATGTAGGGCTGGCCGTACAGGACAGCGACATCGAGGTGGAGTGCTCGTGCGGTGGCAGCCACGACAGCTGGGCTGGCCGGGTTGATCCCTGCCTCAACCTTTGCGATCGTACCTCGCGAGAGGAAGGCCCTTTGAGCCAGGCCGTCCTGCGTCAGGTGGCGGATTTTGCGGTAGTCGGCAATTCGGGCACCAGTGTGCTCGTCGGCGGGGTGTGGCATGCTGAACTCCGTTCTTGTTCCGACCTAGACACTCGGAACGGTACTCCCGCCGCAGGGCAGGAGACAGGTGAACGGTCCCGCCTTCACTCTCGACAGGGCGGATTCTAACGGGCCCCGCAACACCCTGGAGTTCAGGGAGTTGCGGGGCCCGTGGTCTTTGAGGAGTTGAAGGCGAGGTTCTTCGAGGCGCGGGACCGGGAGAACGGCAGCTTCTCGGGTGCAGCTCGGCAGTCGGGGTGAATCGCGCCACGGCCTATGGGTGGGCGTGGGAGCGTTCGCCCTCAGGAGGAGAAGCCGGAGGGCGAGCACGAGAGTCGCCCCATTGCTGATGGGTCCCGTGAGCCATGGAAGGGCGAGCGCCTCGAAAGATCCTGGTAACAGGTCGCTATTCGGACTTGCGCAATATCCCCCGTGAGTTGGCGTCCAGGTGGCGCCTAAGTTCGGAAATCTGAGCGGCACGGCATCTTTCAAGCCATTTTCGGAAATTAACCAGTATTCATTGGCTCCATTCTGGTCCGAATTTCCATTTCCGGTTGGTTGTAGGTGCTTCGGGATATCGGGTTCCGCTCTTCGGCGAGGTGGTGATGTCCTGGTTCTGCATCACTCGATGACGGAGGAATCATGGTACGACTCCCCTCGTTCGCTGATCCGATTGCCGCCATTCAGGAAGCTTCCGCTCTTCCGCTCTTCCATAGACGGGGATTGTTCTGTCGCCCCGCCCCTTGGTGTGGTCGAGAAGTTGAGCCGCAGGCGTGTCACGCCGTGCGCGGAGATGTCCGGTGACCCGGCCACCCGGTAGTCAGTGCCAGCTACTCTGCTGTTGGCATGAATTCACGCCCGACGCTCTGTTCCACGCTCGCGTCTCCCTTGCTCGAGTCGTCAGCGAGAACGACCTGTCGCCCGATGTGGCGATGGACGTAGTCATGGCCGCGTCAGAGCTCATGGCTAATGCTGCTGAGCACGCATGTGGCCCCTACGAGCTTCGCGTACGACGCGGGACTGGAAAGCTGGTCTTCGAAATCGTCGACCACGACTCGAAGATGCCGAATCTGACCCAATTCGAGGAAAAGGTCGCGCGCGCCCGTGAGTTCGACCCGGCGAGGCTCGGTCCCGAATTGTCAGAGCGCGGTCGTGGCCTGAACATCGTGCACACAGTGTCGCAAGGTGCCTGGGGAGTTCGAGTCGAGGAAACGGAGAAGACGGTGTGGTTTGCTGTCTCGCTGCTCTGATGAGGGTATGAAGATATCCTCGACAGCCCTAGGCGGTGATGGCGTCCCCCCAACGAAGCGGTGCAGGTAGGGTTCGCCTCAACGGTCCTTGGCCTTCGACAATGACGCCGCCAGGATCGCCCACCTCCGGATTCCCCTCGCGGCCGTGCGGCATCTCTCCCGTGTGCAATGGGTCCTGCGGAGCGGAGTCGCGCATCTGTTGGATGTCTACTCTGTCCGGGGTAATCGGCACTCACGAGTGGTCGCTTCTGGTGCATGATTGGACACCGTAAGCGATGGCGAGGGTGATAGTGGGGGGCTGCGTCGTGCGTGGGAGGTTTCATTCGGTGGTGGCCGCTTTGGCCCTGGCCCTGGTCATGGGGTGCAGTGACGGTTCTGACATCAGCGAGAGTTCGGCGGACGACATCGGCATGCCTGAGTCCGCGAGTCCGCCTCCGTCTGGCGAGGATGGCGCGGTAGCTGCGTACTTGGCCATGTGGGAGGACGCTGCGGCCGCTTCGTGGACTTCGGACGTGGACCATCCGCGTCTCGATGATCACGCCACTGACGACGCCCTTGCGTTGCTGAAATTTGTGACTGAGGGACACGCGGCGGACGGTCATGTCGCCAAGGGTGCTCCGAAGCACGATGTTGAGATCGTTGAGTCGTCTGCCGAGCATCGTGAGCTCCGCGACTGTATGGATAGCAGCGACTGGTTGATGTACGACAGCTCCGGTCAACTCGTTGATGATGTGCCCGGCTCGCACCGTTGGGTCGATGCCATGGTGCAGCTCCGCTCGGACGGGTGGCTGGTGGCTGATCTCGTCTTGCATGAGAGAGCGACGTGCTGAGACCGCGAGACGGACGGGTCTCCGTCGCCGTGGTAGCCGCTCTCGTTTGGGGTGGGACGGGGCTGACAGACCAGGCGGTGGCTGACGAATGGGGGCCCGGAGTCCGCTGTTCGGAAGGCAGGTGCGAGGTCGTTGCTTCGACGCGGGGGCGGCCTGGGGCAAAGGGCCAGGGGGTCGGTGAGCGTACTCCGGGCGGATTGGCCTCGGAGGCGGTGCCTCGGGGGCGTTCGGCGGTGTCCAGGTTGGCCGCGGGTGCCGGAGACTCGGGCAGGGGGGAGCGGGTGTATGAGACGGGCGGTTGTCGTGTGACCGTTCCCGAGGGGGGCTTTACCGAGATCGATTGCGGTGATGGCGACGAAGGGGTTGCCGGTGGATGTGGTGTCGGGGCGGTTGGGTGAGTGGGTTGGGGTGTCGGTGGCGGCGGTGAATGGGCCGGAGTCGACGGTGGTGTCGGGGGATGCGGGTGTGGTGGGTGAGCTGGTGGGTGTGTTGGAGGTGGAGGGGGTGCGGGTGCGGCGTGTGGCGGTGGATTATGCGTCGCATTCGGCTCAGGTGGAGGGGGTGCGTGAGGAGTTGCTGGAGGCGTTGTCGGGGGTGCGGCCGGGTGTGTGCCGGGTGCCGTTGTTGTCGACGGTGACGGGGGAGCCGGTGGCGGGTCCTGAGTTGGATGGGGGGTATTGGTATACGAATCTGCGGTCGACGGTGGAGTTCGCGGGCGCGGCTCGTTCCCTGATCGACCAGGGTCATGGCCTGTTCATCGAGACCAGCCCCCACCCCGTACTCGCCATGGCCCTCCAGGAGAACGCCGGCGCCGAGCTGGCCGCGGTCGGCACCCTGCGCCGTGACGACGGCGGGGCCGACCGGTTCCTCACCTCCCTCGCCACCGTGTACACCCACGGCGGGACCATCGACTGGTCCGCCGTCCACCCCGGCGCACGCCAGGTGGACCTGCCGACCTACGCCTTCCAGCGCCGGCGCTACTGGATGACCGCCCCGGCCGCAGGGAAGGAGACGCGCGACCACCCGCTCGCCGAGACGGTGGTCCCGCTGGCCGACGGCGAGGGCGCGATGCTGGTCGCCACCCTGTCGAAGGCCGCCGCCCCCTGGCTCGCCGACCACGCCGTCACCGGCACCGCGCTGCTCCCCGGCGCCGCGTTCGTCGAACTCGCCCTCCGCGCCGGGGCGGCCGTGGGCCGCGGGCGGCTGGAGGAGATGACCCTCCAGGCCCCGCTGCGCATACCGGAACGGGGTTCCGTGCGGCTCCAGATCGCGGTGGGCGGCCCCCAGGACCCGGACGCGCCCGACGGGCGTCACACCTTCACCGCGCACTCCCGGCCCTCGGCCGCCGAGGACGAGCCGTGGACGTGTCACGCCACCGGCGTGCTGACGTCCGCCCAGGCGCCCGAGTCCGCCGTCACGCAGGGCAGTTGGCCGCCGGCCGGAGCCCAGCCGATCGACACCGCCGAGCTGTATCCCCGGCTCGCGGCCCGCGGGTACGAGTACGGGCCGGCCTTCCGGGGGCTGAACGCCGCGTGGCGGCTCGGCGACGAGGTCTTCGCCGAGGTCGCGCTCCCCATGGAGCACGAGGCCGGGGCCGGGGACTACGGGCTGCACCCGGCGCTCCTCGACGCCTGCCTGCACGGCACGCTGCTCGGCTCCCCGGACGGCGACTCCGCCGGGCTGGCGCTGCCGTTCACCTTCTCCGGCGTCGAGGTCCACGCCGAGGGGGCCGCCGCCGGCCGGGTGCACATCGCGCCCAGCGGGCCGGACTCCTTCGCCGTCCGGCTGACCGACACCTCCGGCCGGACGACGGCCGCGATCGAGTCGCTCACCCTGCGGGAGGCCCCCTCGCAGGGGGTGGCCCGCAGCCACGTGGACGGGCTCTACCGGGTCGACTGGGGCACGGCCGCGGCCCCGGCGCCCGAGTCCGCCGTCGGCACCTGGCGGGTCCTGGGCACCGAGGCGATCGACCTGGCCGGGGTGCCCTCGCCGCCGCCGGCCACCGTCGTGGCGCCCGTCTTCGGCGGTCGCGGCGTGTCCCTGGCCGTCAACGACGCCCTCGCGCTGGTGCGCGAGTGGCTCGCCGACGAGCGTTTCTCCGCCTCCCGGCTGGTCTTCGCCCTCACCGGGGACGACCCCGCCCAGGCGGCCGTCGCCGGCCTGGTGCGCACCGCGCAGAACGAGCACCCGGGCCGGTTCACGCTGGTCCACGCGGTGGACGACCCGACGTTCGCGTCCAGTGCCGCCGCCGCGGCGACCGACGAGCCCGAGATCCGGGTGCACGGCGAGCGGATGACCGTCCCGCGGCTGGCCCGCGCCACCCGACGGGTCCTCACCCCGCCCGAGGGCCCCTGGCACCTCGGCGTCACCGGTCCCGGCACCGGGGTGGACGGCATCGCCGCGCTGCCCTCCGCGCGGGCCGGAGCCCCGCTGCCGGACGGACATGTGCGCGTCGCCGTCGGAGCCGCCGGGCTGAACTTCCGCGACGTGGTGGTCGCCCTGGAGATGGTGCCGGGGCTCGAAGGCGTGGGCCTCGAAGGCTCGGGCACCGTCACCGAGGTGGGGCGGGGCGTCACGGGCCTGCGTGCAGGCGATCGCGTGATGGGCCTGCTGCCGGAGGCCATGGGGCCGGTCGCCGTCGCCGACGCCCGCACCCTGACGCTCCTGCCGGACGGCTGGACCTTCGAGCAGGGGGCGTCCGTCCCGGTCGCGTTCCTCACCGCGTGGATGGGACTGGTGGACACCGCCAGGCTCTCCCGGGGCGACCGGGTCCTGATCCACGCCGCGACCGGTGGACTGGGCCTCGCCGCGCTCCAGGTGGCCAAGCACGTCGGCGCCGAGATCTTCGCCACCGCCAGCCCGGCCAAGCAGCACCTGCTGCGGGCGCTCGGGCTGGACGAGGACCACATCGCCTCCAGCCGCGACCTCGGCTTCCGCGAGCGGTTCCTGGCCACGACCGGCGGCGCGGGCGTGGACCTGGTGATGAACACCCTCGGCGGCGAGTTCACCGACGCCTCCCTCGACCTGCTGCCCCGCGGCGGCCGGTTCGTCGAGATGGGCAAGACCGACGTCAGGGACGCGGACACCGTCGCCACCGGGCACCCGGGCGTGCGCTACCAGTACTTCGACCTGATGTCCGAGGCTCCCGACCGCGTGCGCACGGCGTTGCGCCGGCTCGACGGCCACTTCGCCGACGGCAGCTTCCGGCCCCCGCTGATCAGCAGCTGGCCCATCGAGTCGGCTCCCGAGGCGTTCGCCGCCCTCCAGGGCGCCCGCCACCTCGGGAAGCTGGTCCTGACCACCCGCCGCCCCTGGCACCCGGACCGCACCGTGCTCATCACCGGCGGAACGGGCACCCTGGGCGGTCTCCTGGCCCGCCACCTGGTCGTCGAACACGGCGTTCGCCACCTGCTGCTGACCAGCCGTCGGGGGCCCGACGCCGAGGGCGCCGCCGGACTCGCGGCCGAGCTGGCCGAGCTCGGGGCCCGGGCCGACGTCGTCGCCTGCGACGCCGCCGACCGCGAGTCCCTGGTCTCGCTGCTCAAGGGCGTCCAGCAGGACCGGCCGCTCGGCGCCGTGATCCACGCGGCCGGGCTGCTGGACGACGCCACCGTCGAGGCCATGCGCCCGGAGCAGGTCGAACGCGTGCTGCGGGCCAAGACGCAGGCCGCCGCCCTGCTGGACGAGCTGACCGCCGACCTGGATCTCGACGCGTTCGTCCTCTACTCCTCCGTGGCCGGCGTCCTCGGCACCACGGGACAGGCCAACTACGCCGCGGCCAACGCGGCTCTCGACGCCCTCGCCCGCGGGCGCCGGGCCCGCGGGCTGCCGGCCATCTCACTGGCCTGGGGCCTGTGGAAGAACGCCAGCGGCATGACGGGACACCTGGACACCCAGGACGTGGGGCGCCTGTCCAGCACCGGCATCGCGCCGCTGGAGGCGGCGGAGGGGCTGGCGCTGTTCGACGAGGCGATCGCGGAGGGCGGCCCGCACCTGGTGACGGCCCGGCTCGACGTGGAAGGGCTGCGTGACCAGGCGGCGGCAGGTCAGCTTCCCGCCGTGCTGCGCGGACTGGTCGGCCCCGTCCGGCGGCGCGTGGAACCCGGGGCGGGCCACGGCGGCGGCCGGGGCGAGGACACCCTGGCCACGCGGCTCGCCGGCGCCGACCCCGAGGAGCGGCGGCGGGCTCTGCTCGATCTGGTGCGCTCCCACGCGGCGGCCGTGCTGCGGCACGGCACCGCGGAGGACATCGATCCCGGTCAGCCCTTCCGCGAGGCCGGATTCGACTCGCTCACCGCCGTGGAACTGCGCAACCGCGTCAACGTGTCGACCGGTCTGCGGCTCCCCAGCACGGTCGTCTTCCGCCACCCCACCCCGGCCCAGCTCGTCGAGCGGCTGGACTCCGACCTCTTCCCCGACCGGGCGGCGGCCTCGGCCACGGCCGTGCTGAACGACCTCGACCGGCTGCGCGCCACGCTGGCCGGCTGGGGTGGGGACGCGGCGGACCGCGGCCCCGTCGCCGAACGGCTCCGGGCCCTGCTCGGTGACCTCGAAGGCCCCGCCGCGGAGGCCGGCGCCGCCGACCCGGGCGAGGAGCTCGCCACCGCGACGGACGACGAGATGTTCGCGCTCATCGACAAGGAGCTGGGAATCGAGTGAGCACCCCCGCACCGCCCGACGCCCCCGCGGAACCCCCGGGGGCGTAACCCCGGGGTTACGACGGCGTTTCGCCTCCGCACACCCCGCCCCGCCTGCGCTTTTCCGTGCCGACGTCCGCATGTCTGGGGTGCGTGCCAGGGGTGCCTCCGGGGTGTCGCGCGTCCGCCCGTGCCCAGAATCGACAACGAGGCACCGGGCACCCCGGGACACCCCCCGGGCGATCCGCGCGTCGACTCGGCGCGGTGAGGCCCCGGGGGCGGCGAGCCGACCCGGAGGTGACGACGTCTGCCCGACGGGCACGGCGAGCGGCACCCCCGACGAGGGGCGGTCACCCGCCGCGGCAGCCATCGAACGCACGGAACCGGGGGAGTCGTTTTGCGTACTCATGACATTTTTCTGTTCGAACGCGATCGGGAACTGGCGGCGATCGACGTCGCGATCGAGGACTGCCAGAGCGAACAGGGCCACCTTCTGGTCATCGAGGGCGCTCCCGGCCTGGGCAAGAGCTCGCTGCTCGCCGCCCTGCGCCACCGGGCGTCGGGCAAGGGGTTCACCGTTCTCCAGGCCCGCGGCGTCGAGCTCGAAAGCGACTTCCCCTACGGCGTCGTGCGCCAGCTCTTCGAGAACCGGCTCGCCTCTCTCTCACCCCAGGCACGCGACCGGGTCCTGAGCGGGCCCGCCGAGCTCGCCGCCCCCCTCTTCGACTACGGCGCCCGGGGCGCGCTGCGTGGCGGCGAGGGCGCCGGGCAGTACTCCTGCCTCTACGGCCTCTACTGGATGTGCGTCCACCTGGCCGGGATGGCGCCGCTGGCCCTGCTGATCGACGACGTGGAATTCGTCGACGGCCCCTCGCTCCGCTTCCTGCACTACCTCGCCGCCCGCCTGGAGGACCGCCCGATCCTGCTGGCGATCGGCACGGATCCGGTCGAGAGCGATCACCGCGGCGAGATCATCCGCGCCATCACAGCCAACCCCGTGGCGCAGGTGCTCCAGCCGCGCCCTCTCAGCGCCGGGGGCGTGCACGACCACCTGGCCGCGGTGCTCGACCCCGCGGCGGCCACCCGCTACGCGGCCGTCTGCCACGCGGCGACCGGGGGCGTCCCCTTCCTGCTGAGCGAGCTGGTCGGTGAGGTGGCGGCGGCCGAGCTCGAACAGCGGCACCTCACCCCGGCCCAGGTGGCGGAGCTGACCCCGCCCAAGGTCGTGCACCTGGTGCTGCGCCGGCTCGAACGGCTTCCCGCGACCGCCGTGGCGCTCGTCGAGGCCATGGCGGTGCTCGGGCCCGAGGCCGACCTCAAGCACGCCGCCGAGACCGCCGGGCTCGACCAGCGCGCCGTTCCCGGCGCCCAGGGCGCGCTGGCCGACGCCGGGCTGCTGCGTCCCGACGTTCCGCCCCGTTTCGTCCACTCGATCGTCCGGGCCGCCATCTACCACAACCTCGGCGTCAGCGCCCGGAACCTCGCGCACGCCCGCGCCGCCCAAGTGCTGGCGGAAGCCGACGCGCCCGTGGAGGACATCGCGGGGCACCTCCTGCGCGCCTCCGCCGCCGGCGACCCCGGGACCGTCGCCGTGCTGCGCGAGGCGGCCGGCAAGGCCGTCGCCGAGCGGCGGGACGCGCTCGCGGTCACCTACCTCACGCGCGCCCTGCGGGAACCCCCGACGCGTGAGGTCCTGCCGGGCCTGCTGGTCGACCTCGGCACGGCCGAGCTGCGGTGCCGGCTCCCGGAGGGGCTCGACCACCTGGCCCAGGCCGTCGACCTCGTCGAGGACCCCGTGGTGCGCGGCCGGGTCGGCCTCGACCTCGTCGCGGCGCTCACCGCCGCGGCCCGCAACGAGGAGGCCGCCGCCCTGCTGGAGACGCTGCGGGCGGAGACCGCTCACGCGGGGGACGCGGACCACGCCGCGCTCCTGGACGCCGCGTTGCTGTCCACCGCGCGCCAGACCCCGGGCCTGGGCGCCGCCGCCCGCGCCCAGCTGCGCCGCATCGAGGCGGCCGAGCCGGTCCACCGCGGCCTCGGCCACCTCCTCGCCGTCGAACGCGCCGCCGAGGCCCTGCGCCGTGGCGAGTCGGCCCGAACCGTGATGGCGCTGGCCGACGACATGCTGAAGGAGACCTTCGCCGAGGGCGTCACCCTGCCCATCCACGACGCCACCGTCTACCCGTGGCGCCTGGCCACCTTCGTTCTGACGCAGTGCGACCGCATGAGCGAGGCGGACCGGCTCCTCACGCTCCTGGTGGAGGGGGCGGCGGAGCGGGGCGCCGCGCTGGCCGCCGACGCGGGGCACGGCCTGCGCGCCTGGGTCCGGGTCGCGTCCGGCCGGCTGACCGAGGCGGAGGCCGACGCGCGGCTCGTCCTGGACCGGGCGACCCCGGGGCGCGCGACCGGCGAGACCGCCTACGCCGTCGCCGCCCTCGCGGAGGTGCTGACGGCCCGCCAGGAGCTCGCCGAGGCGCGCCTCCTGCTCGACCAGTACGACCAGGAGGGGACCGACGGCACCCTGGCCACGCTGCCCCACGTCCCCCTCACCCTCGCCCAGGGGCGGCTGTACGCCGCGCAGAGCAGGACCGACGACGCCGTCGCCGTGCTGGAGAGCGGGCGGCGGCTCCTGGAGGGCCGCCTGCTGCGCCATCCGACGCTGGCCCTCGCCATCGAGTCCGCGCTCATCCGGGCCAGGGCCGGGCACACCGACGAGGTCCGCGCACTGGCCGACGCGCGCCTTCAGAAGGCGCGCGCCTTCGGCGCCCCCCGGATGATCGCCGGCGCCCTCCGGGTCTGCGGCCTGGTCTCCTCGGGGTCGCGGGCCGTCGCCCTCCTCCGCGAGTCGGTGGACGTTCTCGTCGGCACCGAGGCCCGGCTGGACCGCGCCGCGGCCTCCGTCGACCTGGGCGCCGCCCTGCGCCTGGAGGGGCGCCTGGAGCAGGCGAGGGCCGAGCTGACCAGGGGCATGGAACGGGCCGAGAACTGCGGGGCCTGGGCGCTGGCGAAGTCGGCCAGGGCCGAGCTCGCGGCCATGGGCGTGCGGGTGAGGATCACCAAGGCCACGGGCGTGGACGGCCTCACCGCCCAGGAGCGCCGCGTCGCCGTGCTGGCGGCCAAGGGCCAGAGCAACCGGGACATAGCGCGCTCGCTGTTCGTGACCATCAAGACGGTCGAGTGGCATCTGAACCGGGCCTACCGGAAGCTCGGCATCACCTCGCGCGGGGAGCTGGCGGGAGCCCTGGCCGGTGAGTACGCCGTTCGCTGACCACCCGGGGCCCCGGGGCCGCTCCCCGGGGGCCCCGGGACCGACCCCGGGGCGCCCGGGGCGCCGGGGGTCCGCGGGCGGCTGTCAACCACGCCTGACCGGCGAAAAGTCCGGGACCGGGGCAGACCTAGGGTCCCGCCTGGGGTCAGTCCCCAGAGCACGGGCGGCCCCCTGGTCGCAGAATCGGAGTGCAGGAAGCGCGGGGGAGCGCGAGGAGACCGCAGACATCCACCCGGGCGCTGACCGCTGGGCACGTCGCCGTGACCCCCATTCAACTTCCTTGTGAAAAGTGGATTTCCGATGTCTGCCAACGAAGAGAAGCTTCGTGACTACCTCAAGCGCGTCACGGCCGACCTGCGCCAGACCCGCCAGCGCCTGAACGAGGCGGAGGCCAGGGCACAGGAGCCGGTCGCGGTGGTGGCCATGGCCTGCCGCTACCCGGGCGGGGTGTCCTCGCCCGAGGAACTGTGGCGGCTGGTCGCCGACGGCGAGGAAGGCATCGCGGAGATCCCCGGGGACCGCGGCTGGGATCTGGAGGCGCTCTACGACCCCGACCCCCTGACCCCCGGGACGAGCTACGTGCGGGCCGGCGGGTTCCTCGCCGGGGCGGCCGAGTTCGACGCCGAGCTGTTCGGGATCGCGCCGCGCGAGGCGCTGGCGATGGACCCGCAGCAGCGGGTGCTGCTGGAGACCTCCTGGGAAGTCCTGGAACGCGCCGGGCTGCCCCCCACCTCACTGCGCGGCGACGACATTGGCGTCTTCGTCGGCGCGGCGCCCCAGGAGTACGCGCCCAGGTTCGGGGACTCGACGGCCGAGGACCTGGAGGGCTACCTCGCCGTCGGCAACACCACCAGCGTGATGTCCGGCCGCATCGCCTACACCTTCGGCCTGCGCGGCCCCGCCGTGACCGTGGACACCGCCTGCTCCTCCTCCCTCGTCGCGCTGCACCTCGCCGCCCGCGCCCTCCGCGACCGCGAGTGCTCCCTCGCCCTGGCCGGCGGCGTCACCATCATGTCCGCGCCCAACTGGATCGTGGACCTGAGCCGCCAGCAGGGCCTCGCCGCCGACGGCCGGTGCAAGGCGTTCGCCGAAGGCGCGGACGGCTTCGGCCCCGCCGAGGGCGTCGGCATGATCCTGCTGGAGCGCCTCTCCGACGCCCGCCGCAACGGCCACGAGGTCCTGGCCGTCATTCGCGGCTCGGCGATCAACCAGGACGGCGCGAGCAACGGCCTCACCGCCCCGAACGACGAGGCCCAGGAGCAGGTCATCCGCCGCGCCCTCGCCGACGCCCGGCTGACCGGCCAGGACGTGGACGTCGTCGAGGCGCACGGCACCGGCACCCGGCTGGGCGACCCGATCGAGGCCCAGGCGCTGATCGCCACCTACGGCCGGGACCGCCCGGCCGGGCGCCCGCTGTGGCTCGGGACGGTGAAGTCGAACATCGGCCACGCCCAGGCCGCCGCCGGTGTGGCCGGGGTCATCAAGATGGTGATGGCGCTGCGCCACGGCATCCTGCCGAGGACCCTGCACGTCGACCGGCCCAGCCCGCACGTCGACTGGTCCACGAGCGACGTCACCCTGCTCACCGAGGCCCGGCCCTGGCCGCGCGGCGACGCGGCCCGGCGCGCCGGAGTCTCCTCGTTCGGCATCAGCGGCACCAACGCCCACCTGATCCTGGAGGAGCCGCCGCTGCCCGAGGACGCCCCGGCGGAGGGGGAGGCGGAGACCGCGGCCCCCGGGACGCCCGCCGTTCCCTGGGTGCTGTCCGGCGGCCGGTCCGAGGCGCTCCGCGACCAGGCCGAACGCCTGCGCGCGTTCGCGGAGGGGCCGGGCGACGCGGCCGGACCCCTGGACATCGGCTGGTCGCTGGCCGCGACCAGGGCACCTCTCGCCCACCGCGCGGTCGTGGTCGGCGGCTCCAGGAAGAGCCTGCTGGCCGGGCTGGACTCCCTCGGCGCCGGAGCCGAGGCCCCCGGCGTGATCAGCGGCGCGGCCCGCGAGGGCGGCAGGGTGGGCCTGCTCTTCGCGGGCCAGGGCGCTCAGCGCCTCGGCATGGGACGTGCACTCCGCGCCGCCTTCCCGGTGTTCGCGCAGGCGTGGGACGAGGTGACCGCGGTTCTGGATCCGTTGTTGCCCGGCCCGCTCAGCGAGGTGGTCCTCGGCGAGGACGAGGAGAGGCTGCACCGGACGGAGTGGGCGCAGCCCGCCCTGTTCGCCTTCGAGGTCGCCCTGTACCGGCTGGTCACCTCCTGGGGCGTGCGCCCCGACATGGTCGCGGGCCACTCGGTCGGGGAGATCGCCCTCGCGCACGTGGCGGGGATCCTCTCGCTGCGTGACGCGTGCCTGCTGGTGGTGGCGCGGGGCCGGTTGATGCAAGGGCTGCCGGAGGGCGGCGCGATGGTGGCCGTCGCCGCCCCGGAGGCGGACGTCGCCACGCTGTGCGCGGGCCGTTCCGATCTGGTCGGGATCGCGGCGGTGAACGGGCCGGAGTCGACGGTGGTGTCGGGCGCGGAGGAGGCGGTGGCGGAGATCGCCGCTCACTTCTCCGCCCAGGGGATCCGGACGCGGCGGCTGCGGGTGAGCCACGCGTTCCACTCGCCGTTGATGGACCCGATGCTCGCGGAGTTCCGCTCCGTGGTGGAGGGGCTGACGTTCCACAAGCCCGCCCTGTCCGTCGTCTCCACGCTCACCGGCCGGCGGGCCACCGCCACGGACCTGGCGTCGGCGGACTACTGGGTCCGGCATGTGCGCGAGGGGGTGCGGTTCGCCGACGCGGTCCGGGTCTTCGAGGCCGAGGGCGTACGCCACGCGCTGGAGATCGGCCCCGACGGCACGCTCGCCGGCCTCGCCGCCGAATCCCTCGACGCCCCCGAGGACATGGTGGTCGGCGTCCTGCGGAGCAAGGACCGCCCCGAGCCGGAGACCGCCGTCGAGGGCGTGGCCCGGATCTGGGTGGCCGGAGCCGACGTCGACTGGCGCGCCGTCTGTGCCGGCGGATCCCGGGTCGACCTCCCCACCTACGCGTTCCAGCACCGGCGTTACTGGGTGCGCCCCCGGGCCGCGGGCACCGACGCCGCCGCGCTCGGCGCGGCCGGACCCGGCCACCCGCTGCTCGGCGCCACGGTCACCCTGGCCGACGGCAGGGGCGTGGTGCTCACCGGCCGCCTCGCGGCGTCGACCCAGCCATGGGTGGCCGACCACCTCGTGGGCGAGGCCGTCGTGCTGCCGGGGACCGCGTTCGCCGACCTGGCCATCCGCGCCGCCGACGAGGTCGGCTGCGACACGGTCGAGGAACTCACCTTCCGGACCCCGCTGATCCTGCCGGAACGCGGCGGCAGGCAGCTTCAGGTCATCGTCGGAGAGCCGGACGAGACCGGCCGCCGGCCCATCGGGGTGCACTCCCGCCCCGACGGCCAGGACGACGCGCCCTGGGTGGAGAACGTCTCCGGCGTCCTCGCCCCGTCCACCGGCACCCGGCCGGGCGCCGACCTGACGCAGTGGCCCCCGCCCGGCGCCGACCCCGTCGACCTCACCCACTGCTACGCCGAACTCGCCGAGATCGGCCTCGCCTACGGCCCGTCCTTCCTCGGCCTGCGCGCCCTGTGGCGGCGCGGTGACGAGGTCTTCGCCGAGGTGGCCCTCCCCGACGGCACCGACCCCGGCGGATTCGGCCTCCACCCCGCGCTGCTCGACGCGGCGCTGCAC
>NZ_LAVK01000638.1 GCF_001083795.1 Streptomyces sp. SBT349 | reverse complement strand
GAACGGGCCACCCCCGCCCCACCCGTCCCGGTGATCGCCCTCGAAGGCGCCTCGGTCATCCTCGTCGGGTACTTCTCCGCCAAGGAGAAGGACTGGGCGGCGCGCATGCACCGGGCCGCGGCGACCCTGACCGGCCGCTCGGCCCGGGTCGTCGGCCACGTGGTCCAGCGCCGCGGCGTCTCGGCGGGCGGCGTGCGGAAGATGGCGCTGCCGCTGTCGCCCCTGACCCTGGTGGGCTCCGGCAAGGCCCGCGAGATCGCCCTGCTCCGCGCCCGCACCGGCGCCGACGCGGTGGTCTTCCTCAACGAGCTGACCCCGCGCCGGCGCGCGGCGCTGGCCGAGCTGACCGGGTGTCCGGTCGTCAGCCTCGCCGACGGGTGGGCCGGGTGACGGAGACGCCCACGCGCGCTCCGCCCGCCCTACGCGTCGAGCACGGCGGCGACGGCCTCGATCTCCACCAGCTGGTCCTCGTAGCCGAGCACGGTGACGCCCAGCAGCGTGCTCGGCACGTCGTGGGCGCCGAACGCGTCCCGCACCACCTGCCAGGCCGCCACCAGATCCTCCCGCCGCCCGGAGGCCACCAGCACCCGCGTGCTGATGACGTCCTCCAGCGCGGCACCGGCGTCCGCGAGCGCGGTCCGCAGGTTCTCCACGCACACCGCCGCCTGCCCGGCGTGGTCCCCGACCGCGGCCGTGGACCCGTCCGCACCCAGCGGACAGGCCCCCGCGAGAAAGATCAGCCGCGCCCCGGCGGGTGCGGTGGCGGCGTACGCGTACTCCGCGGCATCGGAGAGCGAACCGGAACGGATCAGCGTGACGGCACCAGCCATGGGATTCCCCTTCGCATCGAATTCGCATCGGATCCTCTTCGGGCGGGACCGGACAGCGCCCGCCCACGCGCCCAACGCCGGCCCGCGCGACGGCGTTCCCGCCCCGCTCCGCCACCACGTGCACCACTCCGGTACATCGGCCAGAGTTGGTACATGCCCATGAAGCGGATCAACGTCTACGCCGACCCCGAGGACCTGTCGATCATCAAGGAGGCGGCCAAGCGCAGAGGGATCAGTGAGGCCGAGATCATCCGCCAGGGGATCCACCTCGCCGCCATGGCGAACCGGGTGTGGGACGAGCCGCTGTTCTCGCGCACCTTCGAGGGTCCGGGCCGGACTCCGTCCCGGGCCGAGGTGCGCGACACGGTCGCCGAAGCGGTCCGCGGCGAGGCGGGTTCCGGACCCGCCGCGTGATCGTCGTCATCGCCGACACCTCCGGCCTGCTGGCCGCCCTGGACGCGGCACACCCCGAGCACGAGGCCGCGAACGAGGCGATCCTCGCCGCGGGGCTTCTGGTCCTGTCCCCGCTCCTGCTCGCGGAGCTCGACCACGTCGCCACCCGCGAGCTGGGCCGGGTGGCCGCCCTCGGCGCGGTCGACGACATCCGGCGCTGGATGCGCCGTGGTCGCGTCGTGGCACCGGAGATCACGGAGGACCACCTGGGCGCGGCCCAATCCGTTCGCGCCCGCTACAGCGCCCTCGACCTCGACCTCGCCGACGCGGTGAACGTGGCGCTGGCCTCCGACTACGACACGGACGCGATCCTCACCCTCGACCGCCGGGATCTCCGGGCCGTACGGCCCCTGGGCCGCCACAAGGCGTTCCGGGTGCTGCCCGACGACCTCCCGCTCTGAGGCGAGTGCCCGCCCCCTGCCC
>NZ_LAVK01000637.1 GCF_001083795.1 Streptomyces sp. SBT349 | reverse complement strand
GGGCGGGGAAAGGCGGGTGAGGGCACCGCTTCGCGCGTGTTAGCCTTCTGGATGTCGGCAGCGCCCGGCCCCCGGGCGGGGGAGCGGTGAGGCTCTCGGCGGTGCACAGGCGCGGGTGGCGGAATAGGCAGACGCGCTGGATTCAGGTTCCAGTGCCCGAAAGGGCGTGGGGGTTCAACTCCCCCCTCGCGCACCACGAGACATCGACGCAGCGGGTTCTCCCCGGTGGCAACGGCCGCGGGTGAGGCCCGCTTTGTCGTGTGCGGTGCCGTTGGGGGCGGTCGTCCCCGGCGCCGGCCGGGGGGTGCGCCGGTGCCGCGGGGGTCGCCCGTTCGGCCGTGTATTCATCCGTAAATCACAGAATGGCGCTTTCCGTGCGCTGCGTGCGGGTTTACGTGATTTCTGATTTGTTTTCTGTCATGGTTTTCACCGCCTGCCGATAAATGGCCCGAAGGGTGAGTCATGCGGTCTGACCTGCGGCGACGTGTGCCGAATTCCGTCCTGCACCTGGTCCAGCCGGTCGAGGGGGGTGTCGCCCAGGTCGTCACCGATCTGGTGCGCGCACAGACCGAAACGGGAATGCGCACTTTGGTCGCCTGTCCCTCCGGAGGGTGGCTCGGGAGAGCGGCCGCCGCGGCCGGGGCCGAGGTGAGGCTCTGGGTCGCCGAGCGCGGTCCCGGGCCGAACCTGCCCTGGGAGACGGCCTGCGCGGCCCGCGTCATCCGGCGCGCGCGCCCGGATGTGGTCCATCTCCACAGCGCGAAGGCGGGGCTGGCCGGGCGGCTTGCCCTGCGGGGGCGTCTCCCCACGGTCTTCCAGCCGCACGCCTGGTCCTTCGAGGCGCTGGGGGCGCCCGCCTCGGTGCTCGCGGCGGGTTGGGAGCGCTTCGGCGCGCGGTGGGCGCACCGGGTGCTGTGCGTCAGCGAGGCGGAGCGGGAGCGCGGGTTGCGCGCCGGGATCGCCGCCCGCTGGTCGGTGATCCCGAACGGCGTCGA
This sequence comes from Streptomyces sp. SBT349, assembly GCF_001083795.1. GTDB lineage: Bacteria > Actinomycetota > Actinomycetes > Streptomycetales > Streptomycetaceae > Streptomyces. Next base: position 717 of record NZ_LAVK01000637.1, on the reverse strand, counting down.
TCTGACCCGTTTCCCCGAGACCGGGGGCGTGGCCCGCCGTCAGGCACGCGCCGCCCTGGCCGCGGTGCACGCTCTGCCGCAACGGGCCCCGCTCGTCGTCTGCGTGGGCCGGCTGTGCCGGCAGAAGGGGCAGGACCTGCTGCTGCGGGCCTGGCCGCGGGTCACGGCCCAGCTGCCGGAGGCACGGCTCGTGCTGGTCGGCGAGGGACCCGAGGGGCGGGCGCTGCGCGCCGCGGCCGCGGTCGGGACGCTCTTCGCCGGGCACACAGACGACACCCTCCCCTGGTACGCGGCGGCCGACCTGGTGGTGCTGCCCTCGCGGTGGGAGGGGATGGCGCTGGCGCCGCTGGAGGCGATGGCGGTGGGCCGCCCCGTGGTGCTCACCGACGTCGGCGGCGCCGACGAGTCACTGCCGCCCGGCCACGCCGCCCACTGCCTGGTGCCGCCCGAGGATCCGGCGGCCCTCGGCGAGGCGCTGGCCGCGCTGCTGGGCGACGCCCGGCGCCGCGTGCTGCTGGGAGAGCAGGCCGCCGACCATGTGCGCGCGGTCCACGACGTCCGCCGCGCGGCCGATGCCTGCGGGCGGCTGTACGAGGAGCTGACGGCCCCCGAGGACCCGGGCCCCGAGGCCGCCCCCGAGGCGAGGGAGTTCAGCAGGCCATGACGACCGAGGGAGTGGGCGGGGCTGTGCTCGCCCACTCCCTCGGTCGTCATGGC
>NZ_LAVK01000636.1 GCF_001083795.1 Streptomyces sp. SBT349 | reverse complement strand
GCCGTCCGCGTCCAGGGCCACCTCGACTCCCACCTCGGGGGTGAGGAGGGCCGCGTGCCGGACGGCGTTGGTCACCAGCTCCGAGACGATCAGCAGGGCGCCGTCCGAGCCGTCCGTCCGAGCCGTCCCCGCCGTCCGCGTCCGTGAGGTCGGGCGTGCCGTAGACGGCGGCGGACGAGGAGAAGACGAAGCGGCGCAGCCCGGCCGCCGCGACGGCCTCCAGCAGCACGGTCAGCCCGTGGACGTTCTCCCGGTAGTAGGACAGCGGCTCGGCCACCGACTCCCCCACCCGCTTCTTCGCCGCCAGGTGCACCACCCCGGTCACGCCGTGGCGCGCGAGCGCGCCGTCCAGCAGCGCGCGGTCCAGGACCGAGCCGCGCACCAGCGGAACGTCCGCCGGCAGCCGGTCGGGCGCTCCGGTGGACAGGTCGTCCAGCACCACCACGGGCTCGCCCGCCGCCCTCATGGCCTCGACGACGTGCGCCCCTATGTATCCGGCACCACCGGTGATCAACCAGGTCATGGCCGCAGCCTAACCGCTGCACGGCGAACGTCGATTGCCCGGCGTAGTCGAACGATCGCGTAGGGTCGTACGGGCCGCGGTGCGGGCGACTCGATATGAACTCCGGGTTTCCAGGTGTCAACGCCATTCTTGCCGTGTGGTGCTCATCAGATAATCTCTGCCGACGTGCAGCCGCGCAGACGGTTCTGCCCCAAGGAGTGAGTCAGCTGTCGACCGCCATCCTCACCGGCCCGCCCGTACCCGGGGCCACACTCGAACGCGACCTTCGCGCGCTGGGCTTCACCGTGCGCGTGACGGACGGGGCCGGGGGAGTGGCGGCGGCCGTCGCCGCGGTGCCGGCGGCCGAGCGCGTCGCCGTGGTCGACCCCCGCTTCGTCGGCCACACCCACAGCCTCAGACTCGGCCTCACCGACCCCCGGTTCCCGGCCGCGGCCATTCCGGGCGCGCTGACCGTACTCCCCGCGGCACGCGGCGCGTTGACGGCCGCCGTCGTGGCGGACTCCGCCGCGGACCCGGCGGCGCCGACGGCCGGTGACCGGCCGGGTTCCCCGGTCGGCGCCCGCCCCGGCGGCCGTTCCCTCGCGGCGCCCCCCGCCGCCGACTGCCTCCCCGACCGCCTCGCGGCCCGGCTCGAAGCGGGGGGAACGGCCATCCACCGCCCCGAGCTCGGCACCCTGGCCGCCGCCGTCCCCACCACCGAGGCGGCCCGCGCCGAGGCCGAGGCCGCGGTCGCGGCGGTCGACGACGAGGCGGTGCGCCTGCGTTCGTCCGTGAAGTCCCGCGACGGCTTCTTCACCACCCACTTCATCAGCCCCTACTCCCGCCATGTGGCCCGCTGGTGCGCCAGGCGCGGCCTCACGCCCAACCAGGTCACCACCGCCTCGCTGATCACCGCGCTGATCGCCGCCGGCTGCGCCGCCACCGGCACCAGGCCCGGCTTCGTCGCGGCGGGCGCGCTGCTGCTCGCCTCCTTCGTGCTCGACTGCGCCGACGGCCAACTCGCCCGCTACTCCCTGCGGTTCTCCACCCTCGGCGCCTGGCTCGACGCCACCTTCGACCGCGCCAAGGAGTACGCCTACTACGCCGGACTCGCGCTCGGCGCCGCCCGCGGCGGCGACGACGTCTGGGCCCTGGCCCTGGGCGCCATGATCCTCCAGACCGGCCGCCACATCGTGGACTTCGCCTTCAACGAGGCCCACCCG
>NZ_LAVK01000635.1 GCF_001083795.1 Streptomyces sp. SBT349 | reverse complement strand
CCGAGGGGCCGGGACAGCCGACGGCTGCCCCGGCCCCTCGGCGTGCCCCGGCCCGGCCGCCCGCGCCGACCGGCCGTCACCCGTGCCGCCTCACCCACGTATTCCGGCCAACCTGCGATTCGACCTGAACTCGCCGCACCCCTCGGGACGCGACTTGACGGGCGATGCGTCGCTCAGTTCTCTATCAATCAGTCGAAGAGCGGCGGTCAACGGCCTGGAAATCAAACCAGGAGGACGCAATGGGAGAACTTCCCCTGGCCCGCCCGCCTCCGGCCGACGCCCGGGAGCCTCGCGGGGAGGGCGGGGAATACGCGGTGGCGACCGTCGGGGCGTGCGTTATCGTGACAGCCCTCGGTAGGGCTGCCGCAGGGGAAGAATTGAACGACATTCTGATTTCCGGTGTGCTCGCGGGCTATGGGATCGCCATGCCGGTGGGAGCGGTTACCGTCCTGATCATCACGTTGTCGGCTCAGACATCGTTTCTCATCGGTCTGGCCGGCGCGATAGGAACCGCCACCGCGGACGGTCTCTACGCCCTCGTCGCCGCATCGACCGGCGCGGCGCTCGCGGGTCTGCTCCGGCCCTTCGCCGAGCCCATGCGCTGGGCCGCCGCGGCCGTGCTGGTGCTCCTCGCCGCCAAGGGGGTCCTTGACGCGCTGCGGCGCAGGCGGCGGGCCGCGGGCGAGGAGGAGCTCCGGGTGAAGCGCCCGCTCCGCGCCTATCTGGAGCTGCTCGGGCTCACCATCCTCAACCCGCTGACGATCGTGTACTTCTCGGCGCTGGTGCTCGGGCTCCGCGACGACACGTGGACGCTCACCGACAGCGCGATCTTCGTGGGCGCGGCCTTCGCCGCGTCCGCGAGCTGGCAGGCGCTGCTTGCCCTCGGAGGTGCGCTGATGGGGCGCGTGCTCACCAGCGAGAAGGGTCGCCTGGGCACGGCTCTCGTCGGAAACGGGGTGATTGTCCTTCTCGCGGGCCATCTCCTGCTGACCTGAGGGCGACGGCCGCGACGCCAGGCTCCGACGAGCCGATCCCACGAGACGGGGAGTGCTCCTGTGGAAGATAGCGAGTTCTTTCGACAGAAGGGAAGACCGGCCCCGCGGCCGGGCGGGCGGCCGTTATCCGCGGGAACGCGGGCCGGACTCGACGACCGGACCGTCGAGGTGCCGATCAGCACCATAGTGGTGGCCGATACGCCGCGCGGCGCGGGGAGCAGCAGCGCGCACGCGCGGGTGCTGGCGGAGACGGACGACGATCTGCCTCCCATTCTCCTGCACCGGTCCACGATGCGGGTGATCGACGGAATGCACCGGCTGGAAGCCGCGAAGATATGCCGGGCGGAAACGATCAGGGCGCGATTCTTCGACGGTGACGAGGACGAGGCGTTCGTCCTCGCCGTCGAATCCAATGTCAAGCACGGCCTTCCGCTCTCGCTCGCCGACCGGAAGGCCGCGGCCCTGCGCATCGTCAGGGCGCACCCGGACTGGTCCGACCGCGCCGTCGCCGCCATCGCGGGGCTCGCGCACAAGACGGTCGGCTCCATCCGGCGGCGGGCAAGTGGGGAAGTTCCCCAGTTGGAGGCGCGGGTCGGCCGCGACGGCCGCGTCCGCGCCGTGCGGACCGGCCCGGAGGCCGGGACCGCAGCCGCAGCCGCAGCCGCGGACCCCGGCACCGCGGCCCGGCCGGAGTGCGGCGCCGACCCCGCCTGCCCCGTCGAGCCCTCCCC
>NZ_LAVK01000634.1 GCF_001083795.1 Streptomyces sp. SBT349 | reverse complement strand
GCCCCGGCGGCCCCGGCCGCCCTCCACGGAGGCCGGGGCCGCCCGCCGTCATGCCCGGGTGACGGGAGGGTGTCCGCCCGGGAAGCGGGAACCGGCGAAAGGGGGCACCATAGGTGAATGGGCCCCCAAACGGACGGAGAGCAGCGGGCGGGACGCCCCCGCCGGCCGGGCGGCGCGCGCGGCCATCGGCTCCTGCGCTTCACCGTCCTCGGGCTCTGCCTGCTGGTCCTGCTGGCCGGTGCCGGGCTCACCGCCCTCTACTTCAAGCTCGACCAGAACATCTCGCAGATCGACATCGACGGCGCGCTGGGCACGGGACGGCCGGAGGACGCCCCGCACGACTCGCTGGACATCCTGGTCCTGGGCTCCGACTCACGCGCCGGCGCGAACAGGGCGTACGGCGGCGCGAACGAGCCGGGGGCCCGCGCCGACACGGCGATGATCGTGCACATCAACGAGGGCCAGGACGCCGCCACCATCGTCTCCATCCCCCGCGACACCCTGGTGGAACGGCCCGCCTGCGAGCGCGAGGACGGCTCCGAGGCCCCCGCCCGCGAACGTTCCATGTTCAACGAGGCCTATACGGTCGGCGGCCCGGTCTGCTCGGTCAAGACCGTGGAGAACCTGACGGGGCTGCGCATGGACCACTTCGTCGAGATCGACTTCAAGGGCTTCGCCGAGCTGATCGACACCCTGGGCGGCGTGGAGATCACCACCACCCAGTCCATCGACGACGAGGACAGCCACCTGACGCTGCCCGCCGGCACCCACACCCTGGACGGGCAGCAGTCGCTCGCGCTGGTGCGCACCAGGAAGGCGGTCGGCGACGGCAGCGACCTCAGCCGGATAGAGCTCCAGCAGCAGTTCGTGCGGGAACTCGCCGACCAGGTCAGCGGCGTGGACCTGATGACCAACCCCAAGCGCCTCTACGACCTGGCCGACGTCGCCACCTCCGCGGTGACCACCGACTCCTCGCTGGGATCCGTCCGCGAGCTGGCCGGGCTCGGCCGGACCCTCCAGGGCATCGGCCCGGACCACCTCCAGATGGTCACCCTGCCGGTCACCTACGACCCTGCGGACCGCAACCGCGTCACGCCGCTGAAGAGGCAGTCCCAGCAGGTCTGGGAGGCCCTGCGGCAGGACCGGCCGGTGCCGAGGTCGGCCACCGAGGACTCCGCGGGGGAGGGCGGCGGGGGGGAACCCCTCGTCGCGCCCGACTGAGCCGGCGGGCGCCTCATCCCCCGCGCCGAGCGCGGCACCTCCCGGAATACCGGGGTGCCCGCCCTCGTTTTGGTGGGCACGCCCAGTGCTGGCAGACTGGACCGTCGGCCCCGGTTCACGGCGCGCATCCCGCGTGCCGACCCGGCGCCCTCCCGAAACGAGGAGAGACCGTGAAGCGCGACATCCACCCGGAGTACGTCGAGACCCAGGTCAGCTGTACCTGTGGGGCGTCGTTCACCACCCGTAGCACCGTGAGCACCGGCAGCATCCGTGCGGACATCTGCTCCGAGTGCCACCCGTTCTACACCGGCAAGCAGAAGATCCTCGACACCGGTGGCCGTGTGGCCCGGTTCGAGGCGCGCTTCGGCAAGAACGCCGGGTCCGCCGCCCGCAAGTAGCGACCCCGTCGGCGCCGGGCCGGCCGCTCCACGCGACAGACGTGGCGAGCGGCCGGGACCCGGCGTCTTTCGCGTCCCCGCCCGCGTTCCGTCGACGCGGCCCCGCGTTCCACCCGGCGCGTCCCC
>NZ_LAVK01000633.1 GCF_001083795.1 Streptomyces sp. SBT349 | reverse complement strand
TGTCCCCGAGCCCGATCACGCCGACCTTCACGTGGCTGCTCCTTCGTGATCGCGGATGCGTGGACCGGCAGCATACGCGGGGGCGCGGAGCGCGCTCGGGCCGCCCGGTCAGCCGTAGCGGCGGGCCAGTTCGGCGACGGCGGCCGCGACGGCGGCGCGCAGCTCGGGCGGGTCGAGGACCTCCGCCTCGGTGCCGAGCCTCAGCAGGTCGGTCACGGCGACGGGGGTGGACTCCACGGGCAGGGTCAGCTCGGCCCAGCCGTCGGCGTCGGGCGGGCCGGCCCCGCGGACCGCGCGGGCGCCCACCGCGCCGAACTGCATGGGCAGCAGCGTGCGGCCCCTGGCCGAGACGCGGAGCCTGGCCTCGCCGCGGTAGCGGGAGGATTCGAGGCCGCGGGCGGCGCGCGTCCAGTGGTCGGCCAGGTCGAAGCCCTCCGGGCGCTCGGGCGCCGGGCCGAGCACCTCCGCCTCCAGCAGGCGGGAGACGCGGTAGGTGCGGATGTGCTCCCCGGCGTCCGCCACCAGGTACCAGATGCCGCCCTTGAGAACGAGGCCCAGCGGGTGCAGCTCGCGCCGGATCTCGCCGGCCCAGCGGCGGTAGTGCACCCGCAGCCACCGGCCCTCCCAGACGGCCTGCGCGACGGGGGCGAGGAACGGGACCGGGTCGGCGTCGCGGAACCAGCCCGGGGCGTCCAGGTGGAACCGCTCGGCCACCTGCCGGGCCCGCTCGCCCAGGGCCGCGGGAAGGGCCGCCCTCAGCTTGAGCTGGGCGGTGGCCAGCTCGGCGCCGAGGCCGAGCTCGGCGGCGGCCCCCGGCATGCCCGCGAGCGCGAGCGAGTCCGCCTCCTCGCCGGTCAGGCCGGTGAGGCGGGTGCGGTAGCCGTCCAGGAGCCGGTAGCCGCCGGCCGGGCCCCGGTCGGCGTAGACGGGGACGCCCGAGGCGGCCAGCGCCTCGATGTCCCGGTAGACGGTGCGGACCGACACCTCCAGCTCGGCGGCGAGCTCGGGCGCGGTCAGCCGGCCGCGGCTCTGGAGCAGCAGCAGCGTGGTCAGGAGACGGTCGGCGCGCACCGCTCCATTGTGCCCCCGGTACCTGACAGAAGATGTCAGGTACCGGGGAGAGGGTGGTCCCGTCCGGCGCGGGAGAGGCCCGTGCCAGGACCCTCACCAGGATCGAGAGGGATCGACATGACGACCACCCGGACCACCGGCACCTTCACCTTCGCCGACTGGAAGGAGTCGGCGGTCGCCGGGGACGACGGCGGGCCGAAGATCGCCCACGCCGTCGTCACCAACGCGTTCACCGGCGCCATCGAGGCGAAGGACACCCGCTGCGTGTACGCCATCTGCTACGCGCCGGACGGCTCGGGGACCGGTTCCTTCTCCGGCTACCAGCGGTGCGAGGGCACGGTGGGCGGACGCGCCGGAGCGTTCGTCCTGCACGAGTGGGGAACGTTCGACGAGAAGTCGACCGTGCACTGCTCGTTCGAGGTGCTGCCCGGCTCGGCGACCGGGGAGCTGGCCGGGCTCGCCGGCACCGGCGGCTACACCGCGGTGCCCGGCGAGGCGGCCGTCGCCTACACCTTCGACCACACCCTGGGGTGACGGCGCGGGGGCGGCCTCACCGCCCCGGGCCGGGGAGGCGCCAGTCCACGGCCGTGTGGCCCTGCGCGGCGACGGCCTCGTCGATCCGGCTGAAGGGGCGCGAGCCGAGGAACTTCCCTGCCGAGAGCGGGGACGGGTGGGCGCCCTCCACCACG
>NZ_LAVK01000632.1 GCF_001083795.1 Streptomyces sp. SBT349 | reverse complement strand
GCGTGCCCGTCCCCGTCCCCGTCGCTGTCCCCGGTGCCCGTCCCGGCGTCGGCCAGTCGCTGCCAGACGGCCCGCGCCTCGTCGAGAGCCGCGCCCTCGGTCTGGGGCAGGGGCCAGAACCAGAAGACCTCGTCCCCCACGCGGCGCAGCGGGTCCTCGATCCGGCGCAGCGCCTCCCGCACGTCGGCGTGGTCGGGCGCCGGGGACGGCGGCAGCCACTCCTCGCCGCGCGGCACGTCGGCACCCAGCGTCTCGGCGGCCCGCAGTTCGGTGGTGCGGCGGCGCATCGCGCGCGGGGTCGCGGTGACGGGCAGGCCGCTGACCCGGAAGGGGTTGCGGCGGTAGAGATCGCGGTCCGGCGGCTCGCCAAGCCACGGAACCACCTCGACTCCGGCCATGGGCCCCCCTCAACCTCCGTCTGCGGCACGACCGTTGACCACAGCAGTCTGCCACCGGGGCGCGGGAGCGGTCCCGGACGCATGACCGGAGGGGGGCGTCATGGGGCCAGCCTGGCGCGCACGTCGTCCGCCTCGGGCGCGCGGCGTTGCGCCAGATACAGCTCCAGCGCGTGCCGCAACACGTCGTCCGCCTCCGCCCCGAGGCCGCGCGCCTGGTGCGTTTCGGCGAGCCGGACCAGGGTGTCGGCGGCGTCGTAGGCGTCGCCCAGGACGTCGAGGTTGAGCGCGAGGGAGCGCCGGTAGTAGTCGGCCGCGCCGGTGAGGTCGCCGGTGGACTGGGCGATATAGCCGAGGCTGTCCAGGGTGGTGGCCCGGCCGTAGCCGTGCTCCGCGCCCTGGAAGAGCGCCAGGGCGCGCTCGCAGTCCCTGCGCGCCTCGTCGTAGCGGCCGAGCCTCGCCTTGTACCAGCCGACGGTGTTGAGCGCGTCGCCCTCACGGACGGGGTCGCCGCAGCCGTGGAAGAGGTCGAGCGCTCGCGTGGCGTGGTCCAGCGCCCGCACCAGGTCCCCGCGCAACTCCTGGGCGCGGGCGAGGGATTGGTGGGAGTGGCCCTCGTTGCGCGGGTCGCCGGGCTTGTCGATGAGCTCCAGGGAACGCTCCAGGTGCCGCACCGCCGCGTCGACGTCGCCCGAGCCCAGCAGGGCGTTGCCCAGACGCCGGTGGGCCAGGGCCCGCGCGGTGCGGTCGCCGAGCCGCTCGGTGCTGAGCAGCGCGGTGCGCCAGATGGTGAGATGGTCGTGCACGTGGCCGCGGCGCCACTGGTAGGTGTCGACGGCCCAGGCCAGCCGCCAGGTGGTGGCGTGCCAGCCGAGCCGCTGGGCGGCGCGCTGCGTCGCGAGCAGCCCCTCGTACTCGGCGTCGAACCACGCCAACGCCTCCTCGGCGTCCGTGAGTTCCAGGGGGGCGCAGCCCTCGGCCGGCTCCCCGGCCTCGAACGGCAGCGGGTACGGCTCCAGCAACTGGTCGGCCCGGAAGGCGGTGTGCAGGCAGAAGTCGACCAACCGCCGCAGCGCGGACTCCCGTTCACCGGCCGGCAGTTCGGCTCCGCGCTCGGCCGCGTACAGGCGGATCAGGTCGTGCATGCGGTAGCGGCCGGGGTCGGGCTCGGTGACCAGGTGGGCGCCCTGGAGGCGGCGCAGCAGCGCCCGCGCCCTGGACAGCGGCAGGCCGAGGAGCGCGGCGGCGGCGGGGAGCCCGAGGTCCGCCCCGGGGGCGAGGGCCAGCAGGCCGAACGCGCGGGCGGTCTCGGCGTCGAGGGCGCGGTGGGAGGCGGAGAAGACGGTGCGCAGGTCGGCGCTGAGGTCCCCGGTGTCC
>NZ_LAVK01000631.1 GCF_001083795.1 Streptomyces sp. SBT349 | reverse complement strand
GCGGCCCAGCTCGGCGGCGCGCGAGGCGGGGGTCTGCGGGGTGTCGCCGAACCGCTGGTTCTGGGACTCGGCCACGGCGCCGACGATCTGCGGGGCGTCGTAGAGCTGGCGGGCGAGGGTGTCGCTCTCCTGCGTGTCCACGTCGAGGACATCGGCGACGATGCAGGTGATGTTGTCCGGGCCGCCGCCGCGCAGGGCCAGCTCGATGAGCTCGCGCACGGTGTCCTCGGGCGCCGCGAAGGCGCCGAGGGTGTCGCGCAGGGTGTCCTGGCTGACGACGCCGGAGAGGCCGTCGGAGCAGAGCAGGTAACGGTCGCCGGCGCGGACCTCGCGGATCGACAGGTCCGCGTCGATGTGGTCGGCGCTGCCGAGGGCGCGCATCAGCAGCGAGCGCTGCGGGTGGGTGGTCGCCTCCTCCTCGGTGATCCTGCCCTCGTCGACCAGCCGCTGGACCCAGGTGTGGTCCTGCGTGATCTGGGTGAGCTCGCCGCCGCGCAGCAGGTACGCGCGGGAGTCGCCGACGTGGACGAGGCCGAGGCGCTGGCCGGTCCAGAGGAGGGCGGTGAGGGTGGTGCCCATCCCGTCGAGGCGGGGGTCCTCGGCGACCATCGAGCGCAGTTGGTCGTTGGCGCGCTGGACGGAGTGGTCGAGCGAGGTGAGGACGTCGGAGCCGGGGATGTCGTCGTCGAGCTGGACGAGGGTGGAGATGACCTCGGAGCTGGCCACCTCCCCGGCGGCCTGGCCGCCCATGCCGTCCGCGATGGCGAGCAGGCGGGGCCCGGCGTAGCCGGAGTCCTCGTTGTGATCGCGGATCATGCCGGTGTGGGATCCGGCGGCGAATCTCAGTGTCAGGCTCATGCGCGCCTCGCCCACCCTCCGGTCGTCATAGTGGTCGGCCCTACTTCCGCAGCTCGATGACCGTCTTGCCGATGCGGATCGGCGTTCCGGGCGCGATGGGGATCGGGGTGGTCAACCGCCCCCGGTCCACGTAGGTGCCGTTGGTCGAACCGAGGTCCTCGACGATCCACTGGCCGTCACGGTCGGGGTAGATCCTCGCGTGGCGCCCCGAGGCGTAGTCGTCGTCCAGCACGATGGTCGAGTCGTGTGCCCGGCCGAGCGTAATGGTCTGGCCCTGGAGGGCGACAGTGGTTCCGGCGAGGGAACCTTCGGTGATCACGAGTTTGGTGGGGGCGCCGCGGCGCTGGCGGCCGCGGGGCGCGGGCTGCTGCGGGCGGCGCGGCTGGGGGGCCGCCTGCTCGGGGCGGCGGGCGACCGCGCGCTGGGTGACGCGGGTGCCGAACAGGTCGCTGCGGATCACCTGCACGGCGACGATGACGAACAGCCACAGGACGGCCAGGAAGCCCAGCCTCATGACCGTCAGGGTCAGCTCTGACATTGCCCCCGCTTACCCTTCGGCTTGCCGGTAGATGACGGTGGTACTGCCCACGACGATCCGCGAGCCGTCGCGGAGCGTAGCGCGTTTGGTGTGCTGCCCGTCCACCACGATGCCGTTCGTGGAGCCGAGGTCGCGCACGGTGGCCGGGTCGGTGCCCTGGATCTCGCAGTGCCTGCGGGAGACCCCCGGGTCGTCGATGCGCACGTCGGCCTCGGTGGAGCGGCCGATGACCAGGCTGGGGCGGGACATCTGGTGGCGGGTGCCGTTGATCTCGATCCAGCGGCGGACGCGGCCGTAGGCCGGGCGGCCGTAGGGCGCGGCCCCGCCGGGCGGGCGGGGCGGGGGGCAGGGGGGGGCGCGGGGGGGGCGCGGGGGGCGGGGTGGGTGGGGCGC
>NZ_LAVK01000630.1 GCF_001083795.1 Streptomyces sp. SBT349 | reverse complement strand
CCCTCCCCATCCGCCTGATCATGCCCCGACCGCCCTCGACTTCTCCCCTGTTCGCCCCTCAGAGCCCGACCCCTGGACGGAGACCCACGTGACCGCGACATCCCCGCGCAGAAGGACGGCCTTGCTGGCCGTCGGCGCCGCCACCGCCCTGGCGCTGTCCCTGACCGCCTGCGGCGGCGACAGCCTGGAGGAGGAGGGCGGCGACAGCGGCGGCACCGGCGAGGAGAGCGGCGGCGGCTCGCTGACGGTCGGCGGCGCCAACTTCACCGAGGCGACGATCATGACCGAGCTCTACGCGCAGGTACTGGAGGAGGCCGGGTACTCCACCAGCATCACCAGCACCGACGGCCGCGAGCTCTACGCGCCCGAGCTGGAGAGCGGCGCCATCGACGTCGTCCCCGAGTACGCGGCCACCCTGACCGAGTACCTGAACGCCCAGGCCAACGGTCCCGAGGCCGAGCCGCTCGCCTCCTCGGACGTCGACGCCACGGTGGCCGCGCTGCGCGAGCTGGCCGAGCCCCGCGGCCTCACGGTCCTGGACCCCGGCGAGGCCGTCGACCAGAACGCGTTCGCCGTCCGCGCCGACTTCGCCGCGGAGCACGACCTGGAGACCCTCTCCGACCTGGGCGAGTCCGGGCTCCCGATCCGGCTGGCCGCCGGTGAGGACTGCCCGGAGCGGCCCTTCTGCGAGCCGGGCCTCGAAGACACCTACGGCATCGACATCACCGGGATCGACCCGCTGGGCGTCGGCACCGTCCAGGCCAAGCAGGCCGTGGCCGACGGCGAGGACGATCTGGCCCTGGTCACCACGACCGACGCGACCCTGGAGGACTTCGACCTGGTGCTGCTGGAGGACGACCAGAAGCTCCAGCTCGCGGACAACCTGCTCCCGGTCCTCAACGCCGAGTCGGCGAGCGACCCCGAGATCGCCGAGGCCCTGGACCGCCTCACCGCCACCCTCACCACCGATCACCTGATCGAGTTGAACCGCCAGGTCGACTCCGAACGCCGCAAGGCCGACGAGGTCGCCCGGGACTACCTCACCGAGCAGGGCCTCCTCGAAGGCTGACCCCGCGCGGGACCCATCCGGCGTCCCGTACATAACTGCAAGGGAACAACCGCCGAGGAGCACTCCCGCGCGCTGTCGGCGTCACGGTAAGTTTCGCCCATGGCACGTGGACGTCACCGATCCTCAGCACTGCATCGCGTGCTGATTCCGGGTGTGCTGGGCGGGCTGGCGCTCGGCTGCGCCGGCGGCTCCTGGCTGCTGGGCGACGGAGACGACGCGATAGCGCTGCGCGTCCTCGTCGCCGCGGCCGCCGCCTGCGCGGTCGCCATCGCCCTGCTGCTGCGCCGCTGGGACCTGGAGGCGGGGCGGCAGGTGGCGCGCGAGCGCGCCGCCAAGGCGGGGATGAGCTGGCAGATCGACGAGCGGCAGGCCGAGCTCGAAGAGGCCCAGGAGCTCGTCGGCGCGCTGGAGGACAAGATCCGCGACAAGCGCGTGGACCTCGGCAGGCTCAGGTCCGAGCACGCCGACCTGCTGCGCCGGTACGCCACCGCCGAGAGCGAACGCGCCAAGGCCCTGGAGGGCAGCCGACGTCTCGCGCTCGAAGCGGCCGAACCGGCGAAGGCGCTGCCCGCGCGGGCCACCGACCACCGCACGGCGGGCGGCGCGCCCACGCCGCTGACCTACCGGCAGGCGTCCGAGGCGCTCGGCAGGCTCTCGCGGAGCGCGGCCCGCCAGCGCGAGGCGGCCGAGGAGGTGCCCCCGGCCCAGCACCTGGGGCTCGCGCG
>NZ_LAVK01000629.1 GCF_001083795.1 Streptomyces sp. SBT349 | reverse complement strand
GTCTCGGGGAGCGCCTCGGCGGAGCCGGCGGGAAGGGGCGGGGAGGGGCGGCCTCAGCCGACGGCGCGTTCGACGTTCTCCACGACCGCGTCCCACGCGCCGTCCGGGCTCTCGCCCTGCGCCTCGATCTGCTGGAGCCCCTGCGAGAAGGCGTCCTTGATGGTGCCGTCCTTGCGCCCGAGCACCACCTCGTCGGGGATCTCCTCGGCCGCCGCCGCGAAGATCTCGCCGATCGGCGCGCCGCTGAAGTACTCGGAGGTGCCGCCCCGCACGGCCTCGGAGTCCAGCGCCTCCTGGGAGGACGGGAAGATGCTCAACTCCTCGAAGAGGTAAGCCTGCTGCTCCGGCGCGGTCAGCCAGGCCACCAGGTCCATGGCCTCCTCCTTCACCGGGCTGTCCTCCATGACGCCGAGGAACGAGCCGCCCCAGTTGGCGCCCTGCGGCGCGGGCGCGACGTCCCACAGTCCCGCGTTGTCGGGTCCGGCCTTCTCCTGGATGTGCGCGAGCATCCAGGCGGGGCAGACGGTGGTGGCGAAGGTGCTGTTGGCCAGGCCCGGGTCCCAGCCGGGCTGGAACTGCCGCAGCGCGGCGGTCATTCCGGACTCGGCGGCCCGCGAGGCCAGCCCCCACGCCTCGTCCACCACCGGGTTGTCCTCGTAGATCAGGTCGCCCTCGGCGTTGTAGAACTGCTCGGGGTGGCCGTAGATCATGGCGTTGAAGAGGCCCGAGGAGGTGTCCATGTAGGCGAGTTCGCCGTCGGGCGAGGAGGTCATGAACTGCTCGCCGACGTCCACATACCCTTCCCAGCCGTCGGACCAGAGCGCGCCCACCTCCTCCCGATCGGTGGGCAGCCCGGCCGCCTCGAACATGTCCTTGCGGTAGCAGATCGCCATCGGCCCGGTGTCGGTGCCGAGACCGATCACCTGACCGTCGGGAGTGGTCACCTGCGGAAGTTTCCACGGCAGGAAGTGATCGGTTCCCGCCATTCCGGCGAAGTCGGCGAAACGGGCCGCCTGGGTCTCCACCAGCTCCCTCGCCCGCCCGATCTCGATGCCCTGGATGTCCTTCAGCCCGCTGCCGCCCGCCAGGCGGGTCTGGAGCGCGGTGTAGTAGGTCTGCTCGTCACCCGCCACCTCGGCCTCGATGGTGACGCCGGGGTTCTCGGCCTCGTACCGCTCCAGGAGGTCGGTCTCCGCGTAGCCCATCACCCCGTAGAGGCCCATGGTGATGGTGACGCTGCCGTCCTCGTTCCGCCCGCCGCCCGAGTCGCCGCCGCCCCCGCAGCCGGCGAGGAGCGCCAGCGCGGTGGCGACCGACGCGATCAGCGGGCCGCGCGACCGGCGCGGCGGTGCTCCCGAACTGACGAACCTTCGTGCTGGGCCCATGGCGTCCTCCGTGCGGCGTGTGGACCGGCCCCTGCGTCGGGCAGGGCGGAATGCCCCGGTGGAATCGTTCCCACTGAACATGGGAGCGGTTCCACCAGGTTGTGGAAGACTGTCGCCCAAACGTTGGGGGTGTCAAGCACACAAGCCCGAAACCCTTTGTGGGGGAGGTGTGTTGACCAGGGGGGCGCGAGCGGGCCACGGAGTTGGGCACGAAGTTGAGCTCGTCGATCGCGGCGAGCACCGCGGCCCTGGCCTCCTCGCTGACCAGCGGCGACCCGTTGAGCACGCGCGAGACGGTGGTGCGCCCCACCCCGGCCCGCGCCGCGACCGTCTTGATGGTGGGCCGCCGTTGTCCCGCCATGGCAGAACCGTTCCCCTCTCCGCGCGGCCCGCCCGCGCCCCCCTGGTCAACACA
>NZ_LAVK01000062.1 GCF_001083795.1 Streptomyces sp. SBT349 | reverse complement strand
CGGGAGGGGGGTTGCAGGGGGGTGAGGTCGGCGAAGTCGGGGCGTCCGTCGAGCTGTTGGGGCGGGAGGCCGTTGATCTCGTCGAGCCGGGCGAGCGGCCGCGCGGCGCCTCGGCGGGCGCCCGCCGAGGGGCGGCCGAGGGCACCGGAGACGCGGTCGCCGGGGCGCATGCCGTGGCGGCGCGCCTGGTCGGCGGCGACGGGGATGTCCCGGGGACCCGGGAGGTAGCCGTCGACGCGGATGAACGTCTTGCCGTCCACCGTGTCGACGAGTCCCTCGAAGAGCTCCTCCGCCGGGTGCGGCTCGGCGGCGCGGTTCCGAGGGCTTGCTGTGCTTGCTGTGCTCGCTGTCATGCGTCGGTCCTTGAGGTGTGCGGAAGCGGTGGGGAACGGAGGGAGTGCGCGCCGTGAACACGGCGGAGAGAGAGCCGACGGAACCCCGCGAGGGGTCACGGCTTCGGAGAACGGCCACCTCGGTCCACACCGTCACGGAGGACGAGGACCGGAAGGGGCCGGTGGGGAAAGGGCACGGACGCCGCGGTGGGGCGTACTGACGTGCTGCTCCCAGCCTACACCCGGCGCCGGGGGCGCCGGTAGCGGGCCGGGGAGGGCCCGGGGTTCAGGGCTTGCGGGCGACCCCGCCGGCCTGGCCCAGGCTCTGGGACTCGCCGACGGCGGCGATCTCCGGCCGCCACCGGGTGACCGGGACCACGCCGGGGTCGACGAGTTCGAGCCCTTCGAAGTAGCCGGTGACCTCCGTCAGGGTCCGCAGGTGGTAGGGGATGGCGCCCGACTCGTTGTACGCCCGCTGGGCGCGGACGTACTCCCCGTCGGTGTCGATGCCCTCGTTGAGGGAGAGGTAACTGCCCGGGAGGAGGCCCTCCATCAGGCGCCGCACGATGGTGCGCGCCTCCTCGCCGGTGGGGACATGGCCGAGGATGCCGCTGAGGATCAGGCCGACGGGCTCCTTCAGGTCGAGCGTGCCGGCGGCGCGGCCTAGGATCGCCTCGGGCTCCCGCAGGTCGGCCTCGATGTACTCGGTCGCCCCCTGGGGCGTCGAGGTGAGCAGCGCGTGCGCGTGCATCAGGACCAGCGGGTCGTTGTCGACGTAGACGATGCGGGCGTCGGGGGCGATGCGCTGGGCGATCTGGTGCGTGTTGTCGGCGGTGGGCAGGCCCGTTCCCACATCGAGGAACTGCCGCAGCCCGGCCTCCTCGGTCAGGAAGCGCACGGAGCGGGTGAGGAAGCGGCGGGAGGCCCTGGCGATGTCGACGATGCCGGGGAAGACCCGGCAGTAGGCGTCGCCCGCGGCCCGGTCCACCTCGTAGTTGTCCTTGCCGCCCAGCCAGTAGTTCCAGATCCTGGCGGAGTGCGGCACGGAGGTGTCGATCTTCGAGACCAGGTCGGAGCGGGGGGTGGGCGCGTCGTCTGTCACGGGGGCCTCCTGCCATGCGTCCGGCCTGCCGCTCCTCAACGTAGCCCCGCCGCCGCCCGCTCGCGCGCCGCGGGCCCTTGACACGCCAGGCGGCCGGCGCGAAACGCGCGGCGGAGGGCGGGCGAGGCGGCTCAGGCGACGCGGATCCGGGCGTAGCGGCCGGCGACGCGCAGGTCTGCCTCGACGCGGGCCGCCGCCTCGCGCAGGGGCGGGAGGAGGTCGGTCAGGGCCTCGTCGGCCGTGCGGCGGCTGGCGTGCATCGAGACGTTCACCGCGGCGACGACCCGGCCGCCGCGGTGGCGGACCGGGACGGCCAGCGAGCGCAGGCCCTCCTCCAACTCCTCGTCCACCAGGGCGTATCCGTCCCGGGCCGCGCGCTCGATGAGGACGCCGAGACGGCGGCGGGAGGTGACGGTGTGGCGGGTGAGCGCGACGGGCCGCATCCGCGCCAGGTGGGCCGTGCGCTCCTCGGGGGCCAGCCCGGCGAGGAGGACGCGGCCCATGGAGGTGGCGTGGGCGGGGAAGCGGGTGCCCACGGTGATGTCGACGCTCATGATGCGCACGGTCGGCACGCGCGCGGCGTACTGGATGTCGTCGCCGGCCAGGATCGAGAGGGACGCGGAGTCCTGGACGCGCTCGACCAGGCTCACCAGGTGCGGCTGGGCGATGGCGGAGAGCGGCAGCCCCGACAGGTGGGCGTAGCCGAGCTCCAGCACGCGGGGCAGCGGCCGGAAGAGGCCGCCCTCGGATCCGACGTAGCCGAGGTGTTCGAGGGTGATCAGGGCCCGCCGGACGGTGGCCCTGGGCAGCCCGGTGGCCTCGGCGAGCGCGGTCAGCGAGAGGCCGTCGGCGTCCGTGGCGGTGACGGTGTCGAACGCGGTCAGCACGCCGAGCCCGCGGGCGAGGGACTCCACGAAGTCCGGGCCGAGCCTGCGTTTGGCGGCGCGGGTGGCGGCTCCCCGGCCGGGCGTGCCCTCGCGCGGCCGGCGCTCCACGGGCCGGGCGAGGGCGCGTTCCATGGCGGCGACGGCCGGGCGGAGCCGGGGCAGCACGACGTCGCGCAGCGAGTCGACGTCGTGGCGGCTGGTGTGGCTGACCACGCCGGCCGCGCAGACCACCCGCCCCCGGCCGTCGCGCACGGGCATGGCGAGGGCGACGAGTCCCCGCTCGATGAGCTGGTCGTCGGCCGACCAGCCGAGCCGCCTGGCCTCGGCGACGCGCGGCGCGAACGAGGCCGCCGCCCGGGACGCCTCGGGCGGCACGGCGGGGAAGCCCGCGCCGAGCGGGTCGGCGGCGCGGCGGCGGCGCCAGCGCGCGAAGTCCTCCGGGGTCCAGGCGGCGGCGAACAGGGCGCCGGGCGCGCCCGCCTCCGCGGGCAGCAGGTCGCCGATGCGGAAGTCCACGGACATGGTGCGCCGCCGGCCGGCCTGGTGGACGAACCGGACGCCGTCGAGGTCGGGCACGGCGAGGGAGACGGACTCGTCCAGTTCGTCCGCGAGTTCGTCGGCCAAGGGTCCGAGCAGCGCGGGGACGCGGACGGCGGTCAGGCAGGCGTTGCCCAGCTCCATCAGCCGGGGGGCGAGGGCGGCGGCCCGGCGGCCTTCGAGCCGCACATGGCCGAGGTCGGCGAGGGTGCTCAGGGTCCGGTCGACGGTGGAACGCGCCAGCCCGGTGGCGCGGACCAGGTCGCCCACGCTCGACGACCCACCCGCCGCGGCGAGTTGGCGGAGCACGGCGAGGCCCCTGATCAGCGGCCCCACCACCTCGGCGGGCGGCGCCGCCTCGGGCGCGCGTTCCGTCGCCCGCACGGTGGCCGCGGACGTGGCCGGCTCGGTCATGGAGGCTCCCGCCTGGGACGTGGGCACCCCACCGTACGGGTATGTCCCATTGACAGCGCGTGGACCCGGGGATCAGACTCGGCCGCGGAATGTCGCGGACAAAAGTTCACTCTACGAACAACGCCGGGAGGCCGTCAACGACATGGCCGGCATCCGCTCCCTGCGGGACGCCGTCGCGGACCTGATCCACGACGGGGACACCGTGGCGATGGAGGGCTTCACCCACCTCATCCCGTTCGCGGCGGCGCACGAGGTCATCCGCCAGGGCATCACCGACCTCACGCTGGCGCGCATGACCCCGGACATCATCTACGACCAGCTGATCGGCGCGGGCCTGGTCGCCAAGCTGGTCTTCTCCTGGGGCGGCAACCCGGGCGTCGGCTCGCTGCACCGCTTCCGCGACGCCGTCGAGAACGGCTGGCCCCGCCCGCTCGCGCTCGACGAGCACAGCCACGCCGGCATGGCCAACCGCTATGTGGCGGGCGCCTCCGGGCTGCCGTTCGCCGTGCTGCGCGGCTACCGGGGCAGCGACCTGCCCGACCGCACGGACACGGTGGCGACGGTGGTCTGCCCGTTCACCGGCGAGGAGTTGGCGGCCGTGGCGGCGCTCACCCCCGATGTGACCGTGATCCACGCCCAGCGGGCCGACCGGCGGGGCACCGTTCAGATGTGGGGCCTGACGGGGGTGCAGAAGGAGGCGGCGCTCGCCGCCGGCCGCGTCCTGGTCACGGTCGAGGAGGTCGTGGAGGAGCTGACGCCGCGACCGGGCGCGGTGGTCCTGCCCTCCTGGGCCGTGGACGCGGTCGCGGTCGTCCCCGGCGGCGCCCACCCCTCCTACGCCGCGGGCTACTCGGTCCGCGACAACGACTCCTACCGTGCCTGGGACGCCGTCGCCCGCGACCGCGCGACGTTCACGGCGTGGCTGAACGCGCTGGTCGGCGGCCGGGAGGGGCGGTGACCCGATGAGCGTGCCCTCCGCGGGGCAGGCGGACCGGTCCCCGGTCACGCCGGACGAGCTGATGGAGGTCAACGCGGCCCGCGCGCTGGCCGGGGCGCGCACCTGCTTCGTCGGCATCGGGCTGCCCTCCACCGCCGCCAACCTCGCCCGCCGCACGGTCAACCCGGACCTGGTGCTCATCTACGAGTCCGGCGCGCTCGGCGCCAAGCCCACCCGGCTCCCGCTGTCCATCGGCGACGGCGAACTCGCGGATACCGCCGACGCGGTGGTGTCCGTGCCGGAGATCTTCAACTACTGGCTCCAGGGCGGACGCGTGGACGTCGGGTTCCTCGGGGCGGCCCAGGTGGACCGGTTCGCCAACATCAACACCACCGAGGTCGACAACGGCCCCGGCCGGCCGCGGGGACGGCTCCCGGGCGCGGGCGGCGCGCCGGAGATCGCGGCCAACTGCGGCCGGGTGCTCGTGGTGCTGCGCCACTCCCCCCGCAACCTCGTGCGCCGCCTCGACTTCGTCACCACCCTGGGCCACGGCGGCGGCCCGGCCGACCGGGCGCGGCTCGGCATGCGCGGGCGCGGCCCCGTCGCCGTCATCACGGATCTGGGCGTGCTCCGCCCCGACCCGGAGACCGCCGAACTGGTCCTGACCGCGCTGCACCCGGGTGTCACCGCCGACCGGGTCCGCGCGGCGACCGGCTGGCGGCTGCGCGCCGCGCCCACCGTCTCCGTCACCGCGCCGCCGACCGACGGCGAACTCGCCCGCCTGCGCGCGCTGAAGGCGGCGGGGCGCGACGGGCCCGGGGACGACGCGGGACCCGGCGGGCCTCGCGGGACATGACCGGGAGGAGGACCCGGGAGCGGAGAACCGGGAGCGGAGGCCCGGCAGCGGGCGGCTACGCCGGATCGGCGGGGACGCCCGTAGGGCCCGACGCTGCGGGCGGGGCCGTGGCGATCACCGTCGCCACCGCGCGGTCCAGGTCGGCGGGGGTGAGGTCGGCGCGGGCCGTCAGGCGCAGCCGCGAGATCCCGTCGGGAACGGACGGCGGGCGGAAGCAGCCCACCGCGACGCCCGCCTCCCCGCAGGCCGCCGCCCAGGCCACCGCCGCCTCGGGCGAGGGCGCGCGCACCGACACCACCGCCGCGTCGGGGCGGGCGGCGCGCAGTCCCGCCGCCGCCAGCCGCCGGTGCAGCGTGGCCGCGACGGACCTGACGCGCTGCGCCCGCTCCGGCTCCCGGCGCAGCAGGCGCAGCGCGCCCAGCGCGGCCCCGGCGGCGGGCGGGGCGAGCCCGGTGTCGAAGATCAGGGTGCGGGCGGCGTTGACCAGGTGGTCGATCACCCGGCGCGGGCCGCACACCACCCCGCCCTGGCTGCCGAGCGCCTTGGATAGCGTGGCCGTCGCCACCACGTCGGGCGCGCCCGCGAGTCCCGCCGCCGCCACCGCCCCGCGCCCGCCCTCGCCCAGCACGCCGAGGCCGTGGGCGTCGTCCACGACCAGCGCGGCGCCGGCGGACCGGCAGACCGCGGCCAGCCGGGACAGCGGGGCGGCGTCGCCGTCGTCCGAGAACACCGAGTCGGTGACGGCGAGGGCGCGCCGCGCGTCCCCGCCGGGATGTCCGTGGACGTGTCCGTCGAGCGCCTTGGCGAACGCCTCGGGCTGGGCGTGCGGAACGACCGCGACCTCGGCGCGGGAGAGCCGGCAGCCGTCGATGAGGGAGGCGTGGTTGCCCGCGTCGGAGACGATCAGCGTGCCCCGGCCCGCGAGCGCGGTGAGGGCCGCGAGGTTGGCGGCGTAGCCCGAGGCCAGGACGAGGGCCGCCTCGAACCCGCAGAACGCGGCGAGTTCGGCTTCGAGCTCGGCGTGGAGCGCGGTGCTTCCGGTGACCAGGCGCGAGCCCGTCGCGCCCGCGCCCCAGGTCCGTGCGGCGGCGGCCGCCGCCGCGATCACCTCGGGGTGGCGGCAGAGGCCGAGGTAGTCGTTGCCCGCCAGGTCCAGCGCCGGGGAGGTGGCGGCGCGGGGCCGCAGCCGTCGCGCCAGACCCGTCAGGCGCCGCCGCTCGGCAGCGGTGTCCAGCCAGTCGAAGACCCGGCCGCTCGCGTCGTCGTGCACCGGCCGCCGTCCTCCGCGTCTTGTGGGTTGCGCATAAACGTAGTCGCCCCCGGTGCCCGTTGTCAGTGGTGATTGGCACACTCGGCCGCGATCGCTGTTGTAGCTTTCTGCCTTGGCCGGGCCGGGGCGGGTAGGCGAGGATCGGGCCCATGGACCTGCTGAACACCCTGGTGGACAAGGGACTTCGCCGCGAGCTCCCGACCCGCGAGGAGGCGCTGGCGGTGCTGGCGACCTCGGACGACCAGCTGCTCGACGTCGTCGCCGCGGCGGGAAAGGTGCGCCGCCAGTGGTTCGGGCGGCGGGTGAAGCTGAACTACCTGGTGAACCTGAAGTCCGGCCTGTGCCCCGAGGACTGCTCCTACTGCTCGCAGCGGCTCGGCTCGAAGGCCGGGATCCTCAAGTACACCTGGCTGAAGCCGGGCGAGGCGGCCGACGCCGCCGGGGCGGGGGTCGCGGGCGGCGCCAAGCGCGTCTGCCTGGTCGCCAGCGGGCGGGGGCCGACCGACCGCGACGTGGACCGGGTCGCGGAGACCATCGCGGCCATCCGCGAGCGCCACGCGGACGTCGAGGTCTGCGCCTGCCTCGGGCTGCTGGGCGACGGCCAGGCCGAGCGGCTGAAGGCGGCGGGCGCCGACGCCTACAACCACAACCTCAACACCTCGGAGGCCACCTACGCCGACATTTGCACGACGCACGAGTTCGCCGACCGGGTCTCCACCGTCAAGGAGGCGCAGGCCGCCGGGCTTTCGGCCTGCTCGGGCCTGATCGCCGGGATGGGCGAGAGCGACGAGGACCTGGTGGACGTCGTGTTCGCGCTGCGCGCCCTCGACCCCGACTCGGTGCCGGTCAACTTCCTGATCCCCTTCGAGGGAACGCCGCTGGCCGGCGAGTGGAACCTCACGCCGCGCCGGGCGCTGCGCATCCTCGCCATGGTCCGCTTCGTCTGCCCCGACGCGGAGGTGCGGCTCTCGGGAGGCCGGGAGATCCACCTGCGGTCGCTCCAGCCGCTGGCGCTCCATGTGGTGAACTCGGTCTTCCTTGGCGACTATCTGACCAGCGAGGGCCAGGCGGGGCAGGCCGACCTCGACATGATCGCGGACGCGGGGTTCGAGGTGGAGGGCGCGGGCACCACCACGCTGCCCGAGCACCGGGCCGGGGGAGGCGAACGGGTGGAGCGCACCGACCTGGTGACGGTCCGCCGGCGGGGCGCGGGCACGGAACTGCCGCCCAATGCCTGAGCTCTCCGCCGCCGCGCTGCTCGACCTCGACCGCGAGCACGTCTGGCACCCCTATGGCCCGATGCCGGGGCGGCAGGACCCGCTGGTGGTCGAGTCGGCGTCGGGCGTGCGGCTGCGGCTGGCCGAACCGGCGTGGGGACAGCGCGAGTTGGTCGACGGCATGGCCTCGTGGTGGTCGGCGCTGCACGGCTACAACCACCCGGTGCTGAACGAGGCCGCCACCGGGCAGCTGGCGCGGATGAGCCATGTGATGTTCGGCGGGCTGACGCACGAGCCGGGCGTGCGGCTGGCCAAGCGGCTGGTGGACATCACGCCCGAGCCGCTGCGGCACGTGTTCCTCTCCGACTCGGGCTCGGTGTCCGTGGAGGTGGCCATCAAGATGTGCCTCCAGTACTGGCGTTCGCTCGGCCGCGGGGACAAGAGGCGGCTGCTGACCTGGCGCGGCGGGTACCACGGCGACACCTGGCACCCCATGTCGGTGTGCGACCCGGACGGCGGCATGCACCACATCTGGTCGGGGGCGTTGCCCCGCCAGGTGTTCGCGGACGCCCCGCCGTCCGGCTACGACGCGGAGCCCGACACGGCGTACGCGCGGGCGCTGCGCGAGCTGATCGCGCTCCACGCCGACGCGCTGGCGGCGGTGGTCGTGGAGCCGGTGGTGCAGAACGCGGGCGGGATGCGGTTCCACTCCCCCGGGTACCTGCGGGTGCTGCGGGAGGCGTGCGACACGCACGGGGTGCTGCTGGTGTTCGACGAGATCGCGACGGGATTCGGCCGCACGGGCGCCCTGTTCGGCGCGGACCACGCGGGGGTCGCGCCGGATGTGATGTGCGTGGGCAAGGCGTTGACCGGCGGCTATCTGTCGATGGCGGCGACGCTGTGCACCTCGCGGGTGGCGGAGGGGATCTCGCGGGGCGAGGTGCCGGTGCTCGCGCACGGCCCCACGTTCATGGGCAACCCGCTGGCGGCGGCCGTCGCCGACGCCTCGGTCGGCCTGCTGCTGGCCGGGGACTGGGCGGCCGAGGTCGCGCGCGTGTCGGCCCGTCTGCGGGAGGGCCTGGCGGCGGCGGCGGAGCTGCCGGGCGTGCGCGAGGTGCGGGTGCTCGGCGCGATCGGCGTGATCGAGCTCGACCACCCGGTGGACGTCGCCGGAGCGACCCGCGCGGCGGTGCGCAAGGGCGTGTGGCTGCGGCCCTTCAGGAACCTGGTCTACACGATGCCGCCGTATGTCACGGACGACGCCGACCTGGCCCTGATCTGCGAGGCCGCGTGCGCGGCGGCCTCGGCGGCTCCGGCGGCCTCGGCATGAGCGATCACCTCGCCGGCCGGGCCGCCGGGGCGCGGGGCGAAGGGATGGGCGGAACGGGCGCGGGCGCCGCGAGTCGCGTGCTGGTGGTGACCGGGACGGGGACCGGGGTGGGGAAGACCGTGGTGACGGCGGCCCTCGCCGTGGCCGCGAAGGCGGCGGGGCTCTCCGTGGCCGTGCTCAAGCCCGCCCAGACCGGGGTCGGCGACGGCGAGGACGGGGACCTGGTGGAGGTCGCCCGGCTCGCGGGCCCGTTGACCACCCGGGAGCTGGCCCGTTACCCCGACCCCCTGGCGCCCGCGACGGCCGCGCGGCGGGCGGGGCTGCCGCCCGTGGTCCCGGCCGAGGCCGCCAAGGCCGCCTGGGAGCTGGCCGAGGCGCACGACGTGGTGCTGGTCGAGGGCGCGGGAGGGCTGCTGGTGCGGTACGACGACACCGGCGGAACGCTCGCGGACGCCGCCCGGCTCCTGGGCGCGCCCGCCCTGATCGTGGCCGAGGCGGGCCTCGGCACGCTCAACACGACGGCCCTCACCGCCGAGGCGCTCCGCGCCCGCGGCGTCGGCTGCGCCGGGGTGGTCATCGGCAGCTGGCCCGCCGAACCGGATCTCGCCGCCCGCTGCAACGTCGCGGACCTGCCCGCCGTGGCGGGCGCCCCCCTGCTCGGCACCCTGCCCGCCGGCGCGGGCGGGCTCACCCCCGCCGACTTCCGCACCCGCGCACCCCGTTGGCTCACCCCTACCCTCCACGGCACCCGGCCCGCGGCATAGCCGCGGCCACCACGAGTCGCCGGTGACGTGCCTCGGTCCGCGAGGAGCCACTTGCCGCACCCGCACACATGTGCGTAGCATCCCGTGCCGTCGATCGAATCGATTCGACACGCTTCGCCACGAGGGCTTCACCAAGGGACCTGACCGGATGGCCACGATCAAGGACGTCGCCGAGCGCGCGGGCGTCGCGCCGAGCACGGTGTCGTACGTCCTCAGCGGCTCCCGCAAGATCTCCGGCGAGACCGCGGCGGCCGTGCGCGCCGCGATAGCCGAGCTGGGCTACCACCCGCGCGCCAGCGCCCGCACGCTGCGCAGCGCGAGGAGCGAGGTGCTGGTCCTCGCGGTGCCGAGGGAGCCGGGGAAGTACCGGGCGATGGACGGGCGGTTCGCCGTCGAGATCAGCGACGCGGCGCGCGGGCACGGCTACGACCTGCTGATGATGACGGATCCCGACGGCGTGGGCGGCCTGCGCCGCGTCGCCCGCAGCGGCCTCGCGGACGCCGCGATCCTGATGGCGGTGGCGGAGGCCGACCCCCGCATCGCGGCCCTGGGCGAGCTGGGCTTCCCGACCGCGCTGCTCGGACACGGCGACGAGCGCGACGAGGCCGAGCTGTCCTGGGTGGACCTGGACTGGGCCGCGGCCGTCGCCTTGGCCGTGCGGGAGACGGTGGCCGCGGGCCACCGGCGGATCGTGTTCTGGGCCTCGGCCGACCACGAGATCGCCGCCCGCCGCGGCTACGCGATGCACGGCCTCGCCGGCGCGCGGGCCGCGGCCCGGGAGACCGGGGCCGAGGTCCTGGTCCACCCCTCAAGCGCCGACCCCGGCGAGCTGCGGTCCCGGCTGCGCCGGGCGCTCACTGCGGCCCCGGCGCCCACCGCGCTGATCGTGCAGCACCTCATCCCGCTGGACGGGCTGCTGGACGAGGTCGCCGCGCTCGGCCTGCGCTGCCCGCAGGACCTGTCCGTCGTGCTGGTCGGCAGCCTCCCGGACGAGCCGGGCCACCCCGGCAGGCTGCCGCGGATCGACCTGCCGGTGGGGCAGATGTCGGCCGCCGTCGCCCGGCTCGCCGTGGAGGCGATCGGCACGGGCCCGCCACGCCACGAGCTGATCCCGCCCCGCCTCGCCGCGGGTCCCGCCATCTCCCCGCCGCACCCCTGACCGAAGGAGCCGTCGAACCCATGCGATCGAGACCCGGGCGCACCGCCGCGCCCGCCGCGGCGCTGGCCCTGGCCGGGGCCGTGACCGTGGCCACCGCCGGGCTCACCGGCTGCGCCGCCGAGCCCGACCCGGACACCGTCACCGTGCTCAACTCGGCCACCGACACCGCCGAGCACGAGGCCAACCAGGACTTCTTCGACCGCTGCGCCGAACCGCTGGGCCTGGACGTCGAGCAGGTCAGCGTCCCGGCCGACCAGATCGCCTCGAAGGCGCTGCGCATGGCCTCGTCCGACTCGCTGACCGACATCCTGGAGCTGGACGGCTCCGAGCTGCCGCAGTTCGCCGAGACGGACGGGCTCCGGCCGATCGACGAGGTGGGCGTCGACACCTCCGTGTTCTCCGAGAGCGCCAACGCGCTGGGCTCCCACGACGGGGTCCAGTACGGCGTGGCCCGCTCCGTGAACTCGCTGGCGCTCATCTACAACACCGAGCTGCTCGCCGACGCGGGCCTCGAACCGCCCACCACCTGGGACGAGCTGGAGTCCACGGCCGCCGCGCTCACCGGGGGCGACACGTACGGCATGGCCTTCAGCGCCAGCCCGAACGCCGACGGCGTGTACCAGTTCCTGCCGTTCTTCTGGTCCGCGGGCGGCGACGAGGCGCGGATCGACGAGGGCGCCGGGGCGTCGGCGCTCCAGCTGTGGAAGGACCTGGTGGAGGACGGCTCCGCGTCCAGGTCGGTCGTCAACTGGAACCAGCAGGATGTCAACGACCAGTTCATATCCGGCCGGGCCGCGATGATGATCAACGGTCCCTGGCAGGTGCCGGTGCTCAGCGCGCAGGACGACGTGGACTGGGCGGTGGCCAGCATCCCGGTGCCCGAGGCCGGAGGGGATCCGGTGCCGCCGATCGGCGGGACCGTGATGGCCGTGCCGAAGAACGACGGCGCGCGCGAGCGCGAGGAGAACGCCGGGCGGATCCTGGACTGCCTCAACTCCGAGGAGAACCAGCTGGCCTGGGGCGAGCGCGTGAACAACGTGCCCACCCGCGCCGGGGCCGCGCAGTCCTACCGCGACCAGAACCCGGAGCTGGCGCCGTTCGCCGACCTGGTGCTCACCGCCCGGTCCCGCACGGGCGTGGTCGGCACCCGCTGGCCGGTCGTCGAGACCGCGCTCGCCGGGGCGTTCCAGTCCGTGCTGACCGGCAGGCAGTCGCCCGACGAGGCGCTGAGCACCGCTCAGCGGCAGGCCACGGCCGGAGAGTGAGGACCCTCATGCGCACCCGACGGCTCCATCAGTGGCTCTTCGTGGCCCCGGCGCTCGCCTATCTGCTGGCCTTCTTCGGCTATCCGCTGGTCCGCAACGTGCTGATGAGCTTCCAGGAGTTCACCCCGCGGACGTACTTCACCGGCGAGGCCCCGTTCAACGGGCTCGACAACTGGCGCCGGGTCTTCGAGAACGAGCTGTTCGGCGACGCCCTGTGGCAGACGCTGCTGTTCACCGTGGGATCGCTGGTCGGGCAGTTCACCATCGGCCTCGGGCTGGCGGTCTTCTTCTCGCGGCGCTTCCACCTCTCCGCGTTCGTCCGCGCGATCCTGCTGCTGCCGTGGCTGGTGCCCATGGTGGTCTCCGCCGTCGTCTGGCGCCGGATCATGGACGAGGACCACGGGGTCCTCAACAGCTTCCTGAGCACCGTCGGCCTGTCGGCGGACGGGGTGCCGTGGCTGAGCAGCCCCAGCGTGGCGCTGCTGTCCGCGATCCTGGTCAACATCTGGATCGGCATCCCGTTCAACATGGTGATCCTCTACGGCGGGCTCCAGGAGATCCCCCGGGAGCTGTACGAGGCGGCGGCGCTGGACGGGGCGAGCCCGTGGCGGACGTTCCGCAGCGTGACGCTGCCGCTGCTGCGCCCGGTGGTGACCGTGGTCCTGGTCCTCGGATTCATGTCCACCGTCAAGATCCTGGACCTGATCCTCGCGCTGACCGGCGGCGGGCCCGCCGACTCGACCCAGACGCTCGGCACGCTCACCTACCAGCTGTCGTTCCTCCAGCTCGACTTCGGGCAGGGCGCCGTGGTCGGCAATGTCCTCATCCTCATCAGCGCCGTCTTCGCGGTGCTCTACCTGCGCGTCAACCGCGCCGACCTCAGGCCAGGGAAGTGACCGGGATGTCAGGGACCGTGACCACCGAGAAGCGCGCCCACGCGCGCGCCCACGACCGCGCCCGGCTGCGCCGCGCCTGGAACAGCGTGGCGGCGCTGGCGATCCTCGCGGTGATGCTCTTCCCCGTGTACTGGATGCTCAGCACGGCACTCCAGCCGCACACCAGCATCGCGTCCGCCGACCTGGTCCCCACCTCGCCGAGCTTCGACAACTTCACCGAGGCGCTGGACAGCCAGGGCGGTTCGCTGGTCACCAGCCTCGTGGTGGCGCTCGGCGCGGTCGCGGTCTGCCTCGCGCTCGCGGCGCCCGCCGCCTACGGCCTGGCGCACTTCGGGCTGCGGGGCAGCAGGGCCATCGTCTTCTCGACGCTGATCACGCAGATGGTGCCCGGCATCGTCGTGGCGAACGCCCTGTACAGCGCCTACGCGGAACTGAACCTGGTCAACTCCTACCTGGGCCTGATCCTGGCCGACGCCTCGCTGGGGCTGCCGTTCGCGATCGTGCTGCTGCGGGCGTTCATGGTCTCCATCCCCACCGAGGTGGTGGAGGCGGCGATGGTGGACGGCGCCAACCGTTTCACCGCGTTCGTCAGGATCGTCCTGCCGATGAGCAGGAACGCGCTGATCACCTCCGGGCTGTTCGCGTTCCTCTTCGCCTGGGCCGACTTCATCTTCGCGCTGACGCTCAACACCACGGACGATGTCCGGCCGGTGACGCTGGGCATCTACCAGTTCATCGGCGCGCATGTGAGCGATTGGGGCGCGGTGATGGCCACCGCCGTGCTGTCGGCGATCCCGGCGGCGATACTGCTGGTCGTTGCCCAGAAGTACATAGCCGCCGGGATCGCCGGCGGCTCCGTCAAGTAAGGCCGGCCACCGTCATGACCGACGCGATTCATGTCACCGACGCATCCGCTCCCGCCGATGCCACCGGATCCTCCGCACTCCCCCGGTTCCCCCGCGGCTTCTTCTTCGGCGCCGCCACCGCCAGCTACCAGATCGAGGGCGCTCACGACGAGGGCGGGCGCGGCCCCTCCATCTGGGACACCTACTGCCGCGAGCCGGGCCGGGTGGCCGACGGGGCCACCGGCGACGTCGCCTGCGACCACTACCACCGCTACCGCGAGGATGTCGCGCTCCTGCGCGACCTGGGCGTGGACAGCTACCGGTTCTCCATCGCCTGGCCCCGCGTCCAGCCGACCGGCGGCGGCAAGGCCAACGCGGAGGGGCTCGACTTCTACGACCGCCTCGTGGACGAGCTGCTGGCCGCCGGGATCTCCCCCGCCGCCACCCTGTACCACTGGGACCTGCCGCAGGCCCTGGAGGACCGGGGCGGCTGGCGGGTGCGGGAGACGGCGGAGCGGTTCGCCGACTACACGCGGCTGGTCGTCGACCGGCTCGGCGACCGGGTGCCGCGCTGGATCACGCTGAACGAGCCGTTCTGCTCCGCCTTCGTCGGCTACGCCATCGGCCGGCACGCGCCGGGGGCGCGCGAGGGCCGCGGCGCGCTGGCCGCCGCGCACCACCTGCTGGTCGGCCACGGCCTGGCGGTGCGGGCGCTGCGCGAGGCCGGGGTGCGGGAGGTGGGCATCACGCTCAACCCGGACCGGCTGCTCCCGGCCACCGACTCGGCCGCCGACCTGGCCGCGGTGCGCCGGGCCGAGACGCTGCACAACGAGGTGTGGCTCGACCCGCTGTTCGCCGGGCGGTACCCGGCGCACGAGCGGGAGACGTGGGGGGAGTCGGCCGACGGTTCCTACCGCAGGGAGGGCGACCTGATCACCATCGCCGCCCCGCTCGACTTCGTCGGCATCAACTACTACCGGCCGATCACCATCGCCGACGCGCCGCACCGCGACGCCGACCCCGCGGCCCGCACGGCCGTGGACATCGGCGTCGAGGAGTCCTGGCGGCAGGACGTCCGCCGCACCACCATGGGCTGGCCGGTCGTCCCGCACACGTTCACCGACCTGCTGGTCGACCTCGACCGCCGCTACCCCGAGCTGCCCCCGGTGGTCATCACCGAGAACGGCTCGGCCGAGGACGACTCCGTCGCCGAGGACGGCCAGGTCCACGACGCCGACCGCGTCGCCTACCTCCGCGACCACCTGTTCGCCCTGGCTGCGGCCGTCGAGGCGGGCGTGGACGTGCGCGGGTACTACGTCTGGTCGCTGATGGACAACTTCGAGTGGGCCTTCGGCTACGCGAAGCGGTTCGGCATCGTCCGCGTCGACTACGACACCCTCGAACGCCTCCCGAAGGACAGCTACCGCTGGTACCGGGACCTGATACGCCACCACAAGCAGGAGACGCAGTGAAGTTCACCGACGGCTACTGGCTGATGCGCGACGGCGTCTCCGCCGCGTTCGCCAGGCAGGTCGCCGACGCGGCGGTCCTGGAGGACCGCCTCACCCTCCACGCGGCCGTGCGGCCCGTGGAGCGGCGCGGCCACACGCTCAACAGCCCGCTGCTGACCGTCGAGTGTTCCTCGCCCGCCGAGGGCGTCATCGCGGTCAGGTCCACCCACCACGCGGGCGCGACCGAGCGGGGGCCCCGCTTCCCGCTCGCCGCCGACCCGGGGCACCGGGCGAAGACCGCCGGCGACGGCACGGTCCTCGAACTGTCCAGCGGCTCGCTCGCCGTCCGCGTGGACACCGCCGCGCCCTGGCGGCTCGACTTCGTCGCCGACGGCCGCGTCCTGACCTCGGCGGAGCGGCGCGGCACGGGCTTCGTCACCACGGGCGACGGCCGCCACCACGCGCTGGGCCAGCTCTCGCTCGGCGTGGGCGAGCTGGTCTACGGACTCGGCGAACGGTTCACCCCGTTCACCCGCAACGGCCAGTCCGTCGACGTCTGGCAGGCGGACGGCGGCACGGCCAGCGAACAGGCCTACAAGAACGTGCCGTTCTACCTGACCAACCGCGGCTACGGCGTCTTCGTCAACCACCCGGGCCAGGTCTCCTACGAGGTCGGCTCGGAGGCGGTCGGCCAGGTGCAGTTCAGCGTGGAGGGCCAGTCGATCGAGTACCTGGTCATCCACGGGCCGACGCCCAAGGAGATCCTGGACCGCTACACGGCGCTCACCGGCCGCCCCGCGCTGCCGCCCGCCTGGTCGTTCGGGCTGTGGCTCTCCACCTCGTTCACCACGGACTACGACGAGGCGACGGTCAGCCGGTTCGTGCAGGGCATGGCGGAGCGCCGCATACCGCTGAGCGTCTTCCACTTCGACTGTTTCTGGATGCGCGAGTACCAGTGGTGCGACTTCACCTGGGACCCGGCGGTCTTCCCCGACCCGGAGGGGATGCTCTCCCGCCTGAAGGAGCGGGGGCTGCGCGTCTCGGTCTGGATCAACCCCTACATCGCGCAGAAGTCGCCGCTGTTCGCCGAGGCCATGCGGCAGGGCTTCCTGCTGCGCAAGGCCGACGGCGACGTATGGCAGTGGGACATGTGGCAGGCCGGGATGGCGCTGGTGGACTTCACCAACCCGGCGGCCAGGCGGTGGTACGCGGAGAAGCTGCGGGCCCTGGCCGCGCAGGGCGTGGACTGCTTCAAGACCGACTTCGGCGAGCGGGTGCCGATCGACGTGGTCTGGTACGACGGCTCGGAACCGGAGCGCATGCACAACTACTACACGCAGCTCTACAACGAGACGGTCTTCGGCGTGCTCGCCGAGGAGCGCGGGAACGGGCAGGCGGTGCTCTTCGCCCGCTCGGCGACCGCGGGCGGGCAGCAGTTCCCCGTTCACTGGGGCGGTGACTGCGAGTCCACCTTCTCGGCGATGGCCGAGTCGCTGCGCGGCGGCCTGTCGCTCGGGCTGTCCGGGTTCGGCTTCTGGAGCCACGACATCGGCGGCTTCGAGGGCACCCCGACGCCCGCGCTGTTCAAGCGGTGGGTGCAGTTCGGCCTGCTGTCCTCGCACAGCCGGCTGCACGGCAGCAACTCCTACCGCGTCCCGTGGGACTACGACGAGGAGGCGGTGGCCGTCACGCGGGACTTCACCCGCCTCAAGCACCGGCTGATGCCCTACCTGGCGGAGGTCGCGCGGGAGGCGGCGGAGCGGGGAACGCCGGTAATGCGGGCCACGCTGCTCGAATTCCCGGACGACCCGGCCTGCCACACGCTGGACCGCCAGTACATGCTGGGCCCCGACCTGCTGGTGGCGCCGGTCTTCAGCGAGGACGGCACCGTCGACTACTACGTGCCCGGGGGAACGTGGACGCACCTGCTCACCGGCGAGCCCGTGCGGGGCGGCGGGTGGCGGCGCGAGCGGTTCGGGTTCGACAGCCTGCCGCTGCTGGCCCGCCCCGGCTCGGTGATCCCGTTCGGGGACGCCGACGACGCCCCCGAGTACGCGTGGGCACGGGGTGTGACCCTGCGGGTGCACGCGCCCGAGGAGGGCGCGGAGACCGTCACCACCGTCCCCTCCCCCGACGGCGGCGAGGCGGCGGTCTTCCGCACCCGGCGGGAGGGGAACGCCGTGGTCGTGCGCGCCACCGGCGCGCCCGGACCCTGGCACGTCGTGGTCGCGGGCCCCGACGGCTACGGCGCGCCGGTGACCGCGCCCGCGGGCACCACGTCCGTGTCGGTCCCGCTGGGCTGAGCGGGCCGCCCGGAGCCGCGTCGGCGCGGCCCGGGCCCGCCCGGTCAGCGTCGCGGTCGGCCGTCGTGGTCGATCTTCGCCAGCAGCGCGGGGGTCCAGCGGCGGCCGTAGGCGGTCCTGAGCACGGGGAGGCGCCAGTCGGCCCCGGTGACCGTTCCGCGGCACAGCGCCGTGCCGCAGCGGCACTCCATCGACCAGGTCTCCACGCCGGTCATGGTGGCGTAGTCGGAGGTCAGCTCCGCGCCCGCGGCGATGTCGCGGCGGGCCACCAGGGTCACGGCGTCGCGGTGCCACAGGGTGGGGTCGCAGGAGTGGTTGCCCAGGCTCGCGGGGTGCCCGGGGTCGGTGACCATGTGCAGCCCGGGGCTGACGGTGAAGCTGCTGGGCGGCGAGGTGGCCTCCAGTTCGGCGTCGTCGATGAGCGGCCCGCCCAGCCGTGCCACGGTCTCGCCCTCCGGGATGGGCTCGACGGCGAACAGGCCGCGCCCCTGGATCGGCGAGCCGCGCACCTCCGCCCGCGGCGTCAGCCAGCACTCGGCCGGATAGTCCGTCTCGCCCCTCGTCCGTGTGGTGTCCATCGGGGCACGCTACCCGCGTTTCACCGGACCGACGCCGGGCACTCGGCGCGGCGAGGTGGTGAGCATGCCTGAACCGGGCAGCAAGAAGTACGACATTCACCGCGCCCATCGGCGCAAGGAGGCCGAGAGCCGGGGCGTGCCGGACCAGCACGCCAACGCCGAGGCCAACGAGTCCCTTCAGCGGGACCCGACGTGGCAGTCGCGAGGGCCCCGTACCGAGCGCGGACGCGGGCCGCTGTCGGAGCGCGAGACGTTCCAGGACCTGCGGCCGGAGACGGACTGAGGCCATGAGCGCGAAGGCCGGCAAGACGGCGAAGGCCCTGCTCGACACGTGCGGGCAGACCTACACGGAACAGGCGGGCATCCGGCTGAAGAACACACCGGCCCCGCTGTACCAGACGCTGGTCCTGGCCCATCTCCTCTCCGCGCGCATCCGTGCCGAGGTCGCGGTGGCCGCGGCGCGGGCGCTGTTCGACGCGGGCATGACCGATCCGCGGCGGATGGCGGACGCCACCTGGCAGGAGCGGGTGGACGCGCTGGGCGTGGGCGGGTACCGACGTTACGACGAGCGGACGTCCCGCCAGCTCGGCGAGGGCGCGGCGCTCGTGCTCGACCGGTACCGCGGCGACGTGCGGGGGATGCGCGGCGACCGGGTCGGCGCGCGGCTGAAGGAGTATCCGGGGATCGGGGCGATGGGGGTGGACATCTTCCTGCGCGAGGCGCAGGGCGTGTGGACGGAGCTGATCCCCTACATCGACCGCAAGGCGCAGGACGGAGCCGAGCGGGTGGGCCTGCCGCGTTCGCCCGCGGCCCTGGGCGGCCTGGTGAAGGACGCCGAGGTGCCCCGGCTCACCGCGGGCCTGGTGCGGGTGGCCCTGAACAAGGACCTCGCCGAGGACGTCAGGGAGCGGGCGCGCGGCTGAGCGCCCGGCCCCGGGTTTCCCCGGGCCGGGCGGGGAAACTCGCGGGGGTGTCCGAACGACCCATCCGGGAGGCGCACGCATGACCGACTCCGACGCCTTCGAGCTGGACGAGCTGTGGGTGGATTTCCACAGTGTCGTCAACATGACGTCACACGAACTCGGCGCCTGGCTGCGGACGATCTCCGCCGGCGAGGAGTCCGAGCAGCCGCCGGACTCGGCGGGCAGCGAGCAGGGCCGCGGGGTGCTGGCCATTCTGCGGAAGCGGCGGATGGACCTCACCGACGACGACCTGGAGCTGATGTCCGACGTGGTGGACACGGTGCGCGCCGAACGCGAGGCGGGCCCCCGGGTCGAGGTGCCGGATCCCACGTGGCGCTACCGGCTGATGTGCCTGGGCCACGACCCGTTGCGCGCCCAGACCTGACCCGCGGGCGCGCCCGACCCGCGGGCGGCCGGGCTGTTCAGGCGGCCGGGCCCCGTTCCCCCGCCGCTTCCGCGAGACGGTAGACGCGGGCGGCGGTCCCGCCGAACACCGCGTCCCGCTCCCCCGCGCCCAGGCCGGCGGTCAGGGCGCGGGCCAGCGTCATGACCCGGCCGTAGTCGGCGGCGAGCGTGCAGACCGGCCAGTCGGAGCCGAACATCAGCCGGTCGGGCCCGAACTCCGTGAGGACCGTGTCCGCGTAGGGGCGTAGGCCCTCCGGCGTCCAGGCGTGCCAGTCGGCCTCGGTGACCATGCCCGAGAGCTTGCACACCGTGTTCGGCAGGGCGGCCAGCCGGGCGATGTCGGCGGCCCAGGGGTCGAGGTCGCCGGAGGCGATGGGCGGCTTGCCGAGGTGGTCCAGGACGAACGTCAGCTCGGGCAGCAGGGCCGCGGCCTCCACGGCCGCGGGGAGCTGGTGCGGGAGGACCAGCAGGTCGTAGACGAGTCCGGCCGCGGCGACGGCGGCCAGGCCGCGCAGCGCGTCCTCGCGCAGCAGCCAGCGGGGGTCGGGCTCGCCCTGCACCTGGTGGCGGATGCCGGTCAGGAGGTGGCCGCCCGGCCCCTCACGGAGCGCGGCCAGCGCGTCGGCGACGCCGGGGGCCGTGAGGTCGGTCCAGCCGACGACCCCGGCGATCAGCTCGGACCCGGCGGCGAGGGCCAGCAGTTCGGGCGTCTCCTCGGCCACGGTGACCGTCTGGACGACGACGGTGCCGGTGACCCCCGCGGCGCGGGCCAGGGGCGCGAGGTCGGCGGCGCCGAAGTCGCGGCGGATCGGGGCCATCTTTGGCCCGGTGATCCAGTCCTGGTCACGGACGGACAGGTCCCACAGGTGGTGGTGGGCGTCGATGACGGCGGCGGTCATATCTCCTCCGGAACGGGAACGTCGGCCGGGAGCAGGCCCTCGGCCCGCAGCTCCTCCCACAGGGCGGCCGGGACCGGGTGGCGTGCCATGGCGGCGGCGTCGTGGACCTCGGCGGCGGACCTGGCGCCGACGAGGACACCGGCCACGGCGGGATGGCCGAGGGGGAAGCGCAACGCGGCGGCCCGCAGCGGGACGCCGTGCCGCTCGGAGACCTCCTTGAGGCGCAGCGCCCTGGCGAGGACGTCCTCGCGCACCGGGGCGTAGTTGTAGGAGGCGTTGGGGCGGGGGTCGGCGAGGAGCCCGGAGTTGAAGACGCCGCCGATGATCACGCCGGTGCCGCGCTCGGCGGCGGCGGGCAGCAGGTCGGCGAGGCCGCCCTGTTCGAGCAGCGTGTAGCGGCCCGCGAGGAGGACCACGTCCACGTCGGTGTCCCTGACGAAGCGGGCCAGCATCGCGGACTGGTTCATCCCGGCGCCGATGGCGGAGACGGTGCCCTCGGCGCGCAGGCGCTCCAGCGCGGGATACGCCTCGGTGAACGCCTGACGCTCGTGGTGGTCGGGGTCGTGGATCAGGGCGATGTCGACCCGGTCGAGGCCGAGCGCGGTGAGGCTGTCCTCCAGGCTGCGGCGGACCCCGTCGGCGCTGAAGTCCCACTGCCTGCGGTGGGTGGCGGGCACCGCGGGGAATCCCTCGGCGGCGTCGGTGCCGGCCGCGGCCACGTCGTCGTTGGGCACCAGGAGCCGCCCCACCTTGGTGGAGAGCGTGAACTCCCCGCGTGGCTTGGTGGCCAGGACCCGGCCCAGGCGCCGCTCGGAGTGGCCGATGCCGTAGTGCGGCGCGGTGTCGAAGCCGCGGATGCCCTCCGCCCAGGCCGCCTCGACGGTGGCGTGGGCCTGGTCCTCGGTCACCTCGGCGCCGAGACCGGCCAGCGGCGCGCCGCCGAGGGAGAGGACGGTGGTGGTGACACCGCTGCTGCCGAGCTCTCTGCGTGCCCGCTCCATCGCGATGCTGTCCGCCCTTCCGGAGTCTCTCTCGGGTCTGCTGCCTGTGCTGTCGGGTCGTCGCCCGCCGGGTGCCGCGTCCGCCGTCAGGTCGTGGGGGCCCTGAGCCGCAGCCCGGCCATGCCGCCGTCCACCGCGAGCGCGGTGCCGGTGACGGACGCGGCGGAGGGCCCGGCCAGGTAGGCGATGGCGGCGGCGACCTCCTCCGCGGTCACCAGGCGGCCCATCGGCTGGCGGGCGTGGAGCGCGGCCCGCTCGGCCTCCGGGTCCTCCGCCGCCGCGAGCAGCCGGCCGACCCAGGGGGTGTCGGCGGTGCCCGGGTTGACGCAGTTGACGCGGATGCCCTCGCGGATGTGATCCGCCGCCATGGCCTGGGTGAGCGAGAGGACCGCGCCCTTGCTCGCCGAGTAGAGCGCGCGCCGGGGCAGGCCCGCGGTGGCGGCGACGGAGCAGGTGTTGACGACGGAGGCGTGGGGGGAGGCGCGCAGCAGCGGCAGGGCGGCGCGGGTGGTGCGCACGATGCCCAGCACGTTGACGTCGAGGACGCGGTGCCACTCCTGGTCCTGGTTGTCCTCGACGGTGCCGGCGGCGCCGATGCCCGCGTTGTTGACCAGGATGTCGATGCCGCCGAGGTCGGCGCCCGCCTCGGCGACGGCCGCGCGCACCGAGGCATCGTCGGAGACGTCCGCCGGGTAGCCGCGCAGCGGCTTGTCGACGCCGCCCGGCTCGATGTCGAGGACGGCGACGGCGGCGCCGCGGTCGGCGAGCAGCCGGGCGGTGGCCAGGCCGATGCCGGAGCCGCCGCCGGTCACGACGGCCCTGAGACCTGCCAGCTCAGCCACGCGGTGGCACCTCCCTCGACGCCAGGTCGGCGGCCCAGAACTCGCCCTGGGGGTAGGCGTATTCGGCGAGGGTCGCCGGGCGCATGGCCGCGGAGAAGCCGGGCGCGGCGGGCGCCTGGTACCGGCCGCGGAGGATTCTGGCCGGGTCGACGAAGTGCTCGTGGAGGTGGTCCACGTACTCGATGACGCGGTCCTCCGTGGTGCCGCTGAGGGCGACATAGTCGAACATGGCGAGGTGCTGGACCAGCTCGCACAGGCCGACCCCGCCGGCGTGCGGGCAGACGGGGACGCCGTGCTTGGCGGCGAGCAGGAGGATGGCCAGGTTCTCGTTGACACCGGCGACGCGGGCGGCGTCGAGCTGGACGATGTCGATGGCCTCGGCCTGGAGGAGCTGCTTGACGATCACCCGGTTCTGCGCGTGCTCGCCGGTGGCCACCTTCACCGGGGCGACGGCGCGGCGGATCGCCGCGTGGCCGAGGATGTCGTCGGGGCTGGTCGGCTCCTCGATCCAGTACGGCTCGAACTCGCCCAGCGCCCTGACCCAGGAGATGGCGTCGCCGACGTCCCAGCGCTGGTTGGCGTCGACGGCGACGCGGATCCCGGGGCCGACGGCGGCGCGGGCGGCGCGCAGCCGCCTGATGTCGTCGTCGAGGTCGGCGCCGACCTTCAGCTTGATCTGGGTGAAGCCGTCGGCGACGGCCTGCTCGGCCAGCCGCGTGAGCTTGGCGTCCGAGTACCCCAGCCAGCCGGCCGAGGTGGTGTAGGCCGGGTACCCGTGCTCGCGGAGCTCGGCGGCGCGCTCGGCCGAGCCCTCCTTGCCGCGCCGCAGGAGGGCGAGCGCCTCGTCGGGGGTGAGGTCGTCGCTGAGGTAGCGGAAGTCGATCTGGGAGAGGAGCCATTCGGGCTCGGCGTCGGCGAGCAGCTGCCACAGCGGCTTGCCCGCGCTGCGGGCCGCCAGGTCCCAGGCCGCGTTCACCACGGCGCCGATGGCCATGTGCATCACGCCCTTCTCGGGGCCGAGCCAGCGCAGCTGGCTGTCCCCGATCAGGTCGCGGTAGAGGGTGCCCGGGTCGGCCGCCAGCTCGGCCGCGTCGCGGCCCACCAGATACGGGGCGAGCGCCTGGATCGCGGCGACCTGCACGTCGTTGCCCCGGCCGATGGTGAAGGTGAACCCATGCCCCTCCAGCCTCTCCTCCGAGGAGGTGCGCAGGGCGACATAGGCCGCGGAGTAGTCGGGGTCCGGATTCATGGCGTCGGAGCCGTCCAGCTCTCTCGACGTGGGGAACCGGATGTCGTAGGTCTCGATGGCGGTGATCCGAGCGGTACGTGACGGCATCAACGGACCTTCCAGGCGGTGCGGCTTTCTGCGGGAACCCTAAAGCCGCACTTGTTCCACCACAAGTAAACAGGCGAGGCCGGTGGGACGTGAGCGGGTGGCCCCGGCCCCGCCCGTCAGCCGTCGGCGGGCCGGGCGCTCCGGGAGAGACCGGCGGTCCCGGCCCCGGTCGCGGGGCGCACGGCCAGCGCCTCCCACCAGGAGTCGAGCGGCGGTGGGGCCGCGGGCTCGAACGACTCCCCCGGGCGCGGCACCGCGACCGTCACGTCGGCGGCCCTGGCCTCGCCGACCGTCCGCTCGACCGGCTCGTCCCACGGGTGGAGCGCCAGGTTGAACGTGCCCCAGTGGATGGGGAGCAGCACGCCGTGCGAGCCCCCGCCCGAGAGGTCGAGGTGGGCGCGGATCCCCTCCTCGGGGGTCATGTGGATGTCCGGCCAGTACGCGCTGGAGTAGGCGCCGATCTGCACCATGGTCGCGTCGAACGGCCCGTGCTCGGCGCCTATCTCGGCGAAGCCGGGGAAGTACCCGGTGTCGCCCGTGTGGTAGACGCGGTGCTCGGGCCCGGCGACCACCCAGGAGGCCCACAGGGTCTGCCAGCGGTCGCGCAGGCCGCGGCCGCAGAAGTGCTGTCCCGGGGTGGCCGTGAGGGTCAGGGAGCCGACGGTGGCCGACTCCCGCCAGTCCAGCTCGATGACGCGCGTAGCCGGGACGCCCCAGCGCTCCAGGTGCGCCCCCACGCCGAGCGGCACGGCGAAGACCGCCTCGCCGGCGATCAGCGCCTTGATGGTGGGCATGTCCAGGTGGTCGTAGTGGTCGTGCGAGATGACGACCGCGTCCAGCCGTCCCAGCTCGGCCAGCGACACGGGAGCGGGGTGGAGCCGCTTGGGTCCCGCGAAGGTGAACGGGGAGCAGCGCTCGCCCCAGACCGGGTCGAACAGGACGCGGTGGCCGTCGATCTCGGCCAGCACGGAGGCGTGTCCGAGCCAGGTCAGCCGCAGCCCCGAGGCGGGCACGTCCGCCGGGTCCGCGGCCGCCGGTCTCACCAGGGGCAGGGGCCCGGCGGGCGCCCTGCGCGCCCGGTCGGCGCGGCGCAGCATCTCGCGCGCCATCGGCAGCATGTCCCGCGCGCCGCCCATGCGGATCGGCCGCTCGTTGCGGAAGGCGCCGTCCCGGTACTGCGGGGAGCGGCGGATGCGCGCGAGGCGCTCGCCGGTGGGCTTGGCGCCGAACGCCGCGGGCCGCAGCCGGGCGAACGGAGAGGGGCGGGTCGGCTTCCCGGGC
This sequence comes from Streptomyces sp. SBT349, assembly GCF_001083795.1. Classification (GTDB taxonomy): domain Bacteria; phylum Actinomycetota; class Actinomycetes; order Streptomycetales; family Streptomycetaceae; genus Streptomyces. The sequence continues at coordinate 2,254 of NZ_LAVK01000062.1, read as the reverse complement.
GCGGAGGCGGGAGCGTGGGCGTGGGCGTGGGACGGCGATTCGGTCACGTGAACCTCCCAGGACGCGGCTGTCGCCACTGTAATCGACGGGGGTGACAAGCAGTCACCCTGCGCAAGGAGGAGAGGAGAACGGGGAATTCCTCGGGGCCGGGTCCACCCGGGAGTGGAGGCGCCGCGGTGACGGAATCGCCCGCAGGGGCGACACGTTCCGCCCCCGGCGGCCTTACCCTGTCCGCCGTGGAGCGTACAAGCGATTATCTGCGTCGGCATGCGGTGGAGGCGGATCTCTGCTGGGCCGGGCTGGTGCTGGTCCTGTGCGGGGTGGACATGGCCACCGCCGCCCCGCCGGGTGGGACGCACCTCGCGCTCTCCGCCGTCCTGGCGCTCTCCCTGGCCGCCGGCGTCGCGCTCCGCCGCCGGCTGCCCGAGCCGATGCTGCTGGTCGCGCTGCTGGCGTGCCTGGTGCAGATCGTGTGGCAGGACCAGGCGCTGTGGGCCTCCGCGCTCGCCGTGTACGTCATCGTCTTCTCCGTCACGGACCGGGGCGCCTGGTGGGCGGCGCGGCTCGCGCTCCTGGGCGGGCTCGGCACGGTGCTGCTGGCCGCGGTGCGCGAGCCGCGCGGCGCCGAGGCGGCGGCCGACATCGTCATCGGCTGGTCGGTGCCGCTGACGCTGAGCTGGGCGCTGGGGTTCAGGGCCAGGTGCCGGCGCTGCTTCCGCACGCTGGCGGAGGGGGACGACAGCGTGGAGCTGATGCGTTCGGCCCGGCGGGAGGCGGCGCTCGCCTGCCAGCGCATCGAGATCGTCCGGGAGATGTACGACATCACCGGGCAGCGGGTCGCGGGGATGGTGGTCCAGGCGGAGGCCGCCGACCGCGTGCTCGACGCGGCGCCGGGCCAGGCCAGGCAGGCGCTCGGCGCGATCGTCAGCAACGGCAGGGAGTCGGAGACGGACCTGCGGCGGACCCTCGGCCTGCTGAGCGACCGCGACTGACCTCGCGGCGGGCGCGGGCATTTGGTGAACCCGTTCCGTCCGCCGGATAGTGAGCGCATGGCTTCTTCCACGATCATCGTGATGGGCGTCTCAGGCGTGGGCAAGACGACCGTCGCGGAACAGCTCGCCGAGCGCCTCGGCGTCCCCTTCGCCGAGGCCGACGACTTCCACCCGCCGGCCAATGTCGACAAGATGGCCGCCGGGACCCCGCTGACCGACGCGGACCGCGGGCCGTGGCTGGACGCGCTGGGCGTGTGGCTGCGCGAGCACGACGAGGCGGGCAGCGGCGGGGTGATGACCTGTTCGGCGCTCAAGCACCGCTACCGGGACCGGCTGCGGGACGCCTCCCCCGGCGTCTTCTTCCTCCACCTCACGGGCAGCTTCGAGCTGATCAGGGAGCGGATGGAGCAGCGCAAGGGCCACTTCATGAAGGCCGCGCTGCTGAGGTCGCAGTTCGCCGACCTGGAGCCGCTGGAACCCGGCGAGCACGGCGTCGCGATCGACGTGGGGGCGCCGCCCGAGGAGTTGGTGGAGGCGTCGCTCAAGGCCGTCCGCGACGCGGAGGGATGATCCCCGGCCGGTTCCCCTCAGACCCTCCCGGCGAGCGGTAGCCGAGGAGGTCGGCGTGGCCGGGGAGGTCGGCGAGGAGCCGTCGGGCCCGGGGCCGAAACCGAAGCCGCGGCCGTCCCGCCAGGTGGCGAGGGCGCGCGTGAGCCGCCCTTCCGCCCAGGACGTCGCAGGCGCTCTCGCGGTCCCCGCCGAAGCACCTGGGGTCGCTGGAGTGGTCGAGAACGGCGTCGATGACGCGTTCAGGATGGGTCACGGGCAGGCCGAACCGGGCGAACGAGCCGCGCGTGAGCCGGTGGTAGCCGTTGACGACCCGCATCCGTCCCACATGCCGGTCCACGGGTCGGCGCGGGTGAGCAGCAGGCCGAACAGCGCCTCGGCGGCCCCCGGGCGGGCGGAATCGGGGGCGAGCGAGCGGTACCGGCGGGCGGCGGTGGCGAACGCGTCGGTCCGGGCGCCCGCGCCCCAGGCGTCGCGCCGCCAGGGCAGGCGGTCGAGGCGGGCGACGATGTGGTCGGCGCCCAGCCGCCGGACGGTGTGGGCGGGGTGCGGGAACGAGGAGCCCAGCAGGTCGAGCGCGTACCCCACGCACAGCACGTGGTGGAGGGCGGCGCCGTCGTCCACGAAACCATCGGCGCCGGGCGCGGGAAGTGCCCCGCCCACCCGGGGCCCATGGGCGTGGGCGGGGCCACGGG
>NZ_LAVK01000628.1 GCF_001083795.1 Streptomyces sp. SBT349 | reverse complement strand
GGTGCGGGGGTGCGGGGCGGGGGAGTTGGCCGTTCAGGACGCGCTGCGCGCCGTCGCCGCCGGGCTGCCGGAGCCGGATGTGCTGGAGCTGCTGGCGGTGGCGCCGGGGGAACCGGCCGAGCGGGCGGCGTATCTGGCGCTGATCGGTCAGGACGCCCAGCGGATGGCGCTGGATCCGGAGGGTGCGCTGCTGGCGTTGGCCTACCGTGCGGCGGGGCCCGAGGTGCGCGAGCGGCTGCGCGGGGTGCTGGCCGCCGGGGGCGACACGGAGATGGTGCGGGTCGTCGTCACCGGCGAGCGGCGCGACCGCGTCGCCGAGCTGTCGCATGAGGAACTGGACTATCTGGGCCGTCAGTTGGCCGAGGGCGGGCGGTGGGACGAGCTGCGGCGCCTGGCCGCCGACCTGCCCCTGGCCGGGGCCGCGGCGGCGACCCGTCTGCTGCCCGAGGCCGAACGGGTGGGCGAGGGCGGTGAGTTGCTGTCCCTGCTGGCCGCGCAGGACCCCGAGCGGCTGCGCGCCACCGCCGAACGCCTCCCGCGCGAGCGGGAGACGGCGTACCCGGCGTCCGGCGGCATGTGGCGCGCGTCCTTCTCCCCGGACGGCGCCGAGCTCGCGGTGCGGTGCACCCCCTGGGGCGAGGGCGAGGCCAACCGGCTCGACGTGTGGGCGTTCAGGATCGGCACCGGCGAGAGCACGCACATCCTGCCCGGCGGACGGAAGTGGCTGCCGCGCGGCAGCTTCGACAGCCGCGACGTGCTCCTCCACCTCGGCGACGAGATCCTCCTCGTCCACCGCGGATCCGGCGGCAACCGGGTGGTGCGCCTGGGGCCCGAGCCGCGCACCCTGACCGGCGACGCCCCCATCCCCGTCCTGCGCAGGACGAGCGGGGGCGCGGTGCTGCCCACCCCCCGGGGCCTGGCGTTCGCCGACCGGGGCGCGGGCGAGCTGCGGCAGGTGGTCGTGGACGGATTCCCGCCCGTCGGCACGGCGCGAGGGCAGTGCGTCCTGGCGACCCTCCCCGAGGCGGGCCTCGTCGCGGTCCTCGGCACGGACGTCTGCGTGGTGACGGACGAGCGCGGAACGGTCCTGCACCGCATCACGACCGCCGTGCCCGACTCGCCCTCGCCCGCCTCCTACGACCGGCCTCTCCCGGCTCTCTCCTTCCTCGGCCCCGAGACGCTGGCGCTCCAGTGGACCTCCTTCCTCCGCAGGAACGGGACGTCCGAGCTGACCACCGAGACCTGGTCGCTTCCCCCCGGCGGAACGCCCCGGATGACCGCCCGCCACCCCGGCCCGGCCCGGACGCGGTGGTCCCTGGAGGAGTGGCGGCGGGCGCCCCTCGACCCCGCGTTCGCCGCCTCCGTGTTCAGCACCACCCAGCTGGAGACGGATCCCGCGGGCGGCCACCCACTGCCGTGGTTCGACGGCGAGTTCCCCACCGATCCGGGGGACAGCTTCCGCGGGCAGTTCCTCGCGATGGCTCCCGGAGGGGACACCATCGCCACCGGTCAGGGCCGGAGCCTCACGGTCCGCAGCCGCCATCTCCCCACCGCCCGGGGCCTGTTGGAGCGGCCGTTGCTCCATGTCCGGCCCCAGGACCTCGCGGCCGTGCGGGAGGTGCGGCCGGAGATCGGCGACGCGGACGTGCGCGGGGCGCTCGGCCTGCTGGCGGCCTGCCTGGAGCACCGCCTCGGCGGCGACATCGCGTTGACCACCGGCGCCGGTCCCGTCTCTTCTACGCATCTGACGCTGCCGACGAAGAGGATAAGGTCGATTTCGCTTGTACACGTATCATTCAAAC
>NZ_LAVK01000627.1 GCF_001083795.1 Streptomyces sp. SBT349 | reverse complement strand
CCGCACCACCCCGCGCCACGCCCACCGGGCGCGAAGTCCCCGTGCCCCGTCGGCCCGCCGCCGCCCGGCCCGCGCCACCAGGCGGGCCGCCCGCTCCTCGCCGCTCATGACTCTCCTCCGTCCACGCTCAGTCCGATGTCGTTCGGTCCGGCCGGGGGAACGGGCCCGGCGCCGTCGCCGAGCGCGATGTCCCCGCCGAACCGGTCCACCAGGCACAGCGCCAGCAGATCCAGCGCCTCCCGCACATCCGGCGCCCCCACCCGCGCCCGCGCCTCGACGACGCGCGCCAGGTCGCCGGGGGAGTGGTGCAGCATCGGCCGCTCCAACAGTTCGCGCACCGCCGGGAGATGGGGACTGTGGACCTCAAGCCGCCACTCCGGGCTCTCGGCGACGAAGATGTCGCCCCACCCGTCCGTCGTGATGAGGCGATGGCGCCCGGTGAGGCCGACGGGACCCGCGTCGAGCCCGTACCCGTCGGAGTGATGGACCCGCTGGACGAAGACCGGGTCGATCGGCAGCCCTCGCCACGCCTCCAGCGGCCAGCGCTCGCGCACCGCCCCGGTGTGCTCCTCGGCGAGGCGGGCGGGACCGTCCGGTGGCAGGTCCCAGATCTGGACGTGCTGCCCGCCGGGGCCGTGGAACTGGCAGAGCGCCAGCGAGCGCGGCGAGAGGAACGTGACGGCCTCGCCCCTCCACCGCTCGGACGGCGGGAGACTCGGCGTCGCGATGTCGTGGAGCAACTCCCCGTCCTCGTCGAGGACATAGAGGTGGTCCGCGTCGACGAAGGCCAGCAGCCGGGCCGCGGGCAGCGTCACCACGGTGTGCAGGACGCTCACGGTCTCGATGCCGCGCCGCCCGAGGAGGCCGTCGGTCCCGAAGAGCGCGGGGACCGGCTGGTGGCGCAGCCGTTCGGCACCGGAGTCGGCGAAGACCAGCCCGTCGAAGCCGAGCATCACCGCTCCCCGGCTCGATCTGCGCATGCCCGACACGGGGAAGCGCCCGTCCACCAGGTCACCCGAGAGGGAGCGAATCGTCGTACCGGACACGGAAGGCTCGGACCTGAGCAGAATCCGGTCCCCGAGGTGCAGAACCGAGCGGTAGTCGCCGTCGTCCGGCCGAGCCATGGCGCGGGGGCTCACGGCCCCGGTGCCCAGCCGCATGACGGCCGGTTGGCGGTCGTGCGGCCCGTCCGGCCCTCCGAGGCGCAGGAAGGCCAGCTCCGTCCCGTCGGGGGACAGCGACGCGTCGCATCTGATGGAGGAGTCGACCCGGTGACCCAGCGGCGAGGTGCGCGGGAGGCGTTCGACCGTGGGCCGGGGGTCTCGTGACGCCAACTCGGCGGCGATTCCGGTGCGTTCGGCCTCCGGGAGGAGCCGGGCCGTCGCCGCGCCCTCGGCCAGGGGCAGGTCGCTGGCCAGGCGCCGCAGCTCGTCCCAGCGGCGGCCCTCGGCCAAGTGGCGGCGGAGGTAGTCGAGTTCACCGTGGGACAGCTCGGCGACGCGGTCGCGCCGCTCGCCGGTCACCACGACCCGGATCACCTCGGTGTCACCCCCGGCGGCCAGCACCCCCCGCAACCGCTCGCGCACCTCGGGCCCCGCCACCCGGTAGGCCAACGCCAGCAGCGCACCCTCCGGATCCAACGCGAGCCGCTGGCCGTCCTGACCGATCAGCGCCAGATACGCCGCCCGCTCGGCCGGTTCCCCCGGCGCCACCGCCAGCAGCTCCAGCACATCCGCCTCGGGCAGGTCGGCGGCCATGGCGCGCACCGCGTCTTGGACGGCCAACTCCCCCGCCCCGCAGGCCCGCACCAC
>NZ_LAVK01000626.1 GCF_001083795.1 Streptomyces sp. SBT349 | reverse complement strand
GGGGCGGGGGCGGCCGACGGCGCGGGCAACGGCGCGAGCCCGCGGCGGCGCACCGGGTGCAGCCACTGCTTCAGCCGCAGCCGCCGCGCCGTGTCCCGCTCACCCACGTGGATCCGGGGGAGCGCGAACCGCCCGGTCAGGCGCCCCGGATCGACGGCGCAGGCGTAGGCGTACCCGGCCGCCTCGACCGCCTGGACCGCTCCGCGGTCGACCGCGCCATACGGGTAGCAGAAGCCGTGCGGCGGCGCGCCCAGGATGTCGGCCAGCGCCTCGCGGCTGGCGGCCACCTCGCGTTCCAGCAGCTCCGGGGTGGCGCGGCGCAGGTTCTCGTGCCGCATGCCGTGCGAGCCGACCTCCATGCCCGCGGCGGCCACGGCCCTGATGCCGTCCGCGTTGAGCAGCCGCTTGCGCGGCCCGTCGGTGTCCCACGCGTTGCTGCCGTGCAGCCGCCCCGGCAGCACGAACACGGTCGCGGTGCAGCCGTGGCCGCGCAGCAGCGGGATGGCGGTGTCGAGGAAGTCCCGGTAGCCGTCGTCGAAGGTCAGCCCGACCAGCCGCCCGGCCCGCCCGGCGGCGCGGGCGCGCAGCAGCTCGCCGATGGAGACGCCGCGCAGCCCGCGCCTGCGCAGCCAGCCGAGCTGCTGGTGCAGGCGGTCGGGGGTGACGGTGATGCGGTACGGGTCGGGGTCGGTGTAGGCGACCGAGTGGTACATGAACAGCCACAACGGGGTGCGGGCGGCGGCGTCAGCGGACACGGGCACGGACATGGGGGCCCCTTTGCTTGAGATGCCTGAGGTGGGTGAGATTCCTGGGATGTCTGAGGTGGGTGAGAACGAAGGCGAGGGGCGCGGCCTCGGGCACCCGGAGCGCCAGCGCGGCCCCCGCGAAGACGGCCGGGACCAGCAGGCAGCCGAGCGCGAGGTCGGCCGGAGGCCCGGCGGACGGCAGCGCGGACGCCGCCGCCCACCCCCCCCCCGCGGCGGCCAGCGCCGCCGCCCCCAGCCGCGCGAAGCGGCCGAGCAGCAGCCGGGCGTCGACCGGGATGGTGCGGGAGGCGAGCCCCCACAGCAGGAGCAGCGCGGTGACGGTGATGCCCACGGCGTTGGCGGCGGCGATTCCCGGCGCCCCGAACGGGCCGACGGCGACCAGGCCCCCGGCCGCCGTGACGGCGAGGCCCGGCAGCATCGCCGCGACCGGGAACCACGTCGGCCGCCCCGCCGAGAAGAACGGCCGCACCAGCGCCCCGGCCAGCGTGTGCCCGAGCAGCCCGAGCGCGTAGACCCGCATCACCCCGGCCGTCGCCGCCGTGGCCTCGCCGTCGAACGCCCCGCGCTGGAAGAGGAGCGCGATGATCTCGGGGGCGTACGCGACCACATACGCGCCCCCCACCAGCGCGACGACCGCCGCCAGCACCAAGTCCCGTTCCACGCGCGCCCGGGCGCGCGCCAGGTCGCCGTCCGCCACGGCGCGCGCCACCAGGGGCAGGGTGACGGTGCAGATCATCATCGCCAGCACCATGGGCATCTGGGCGACCTTCTGCGCGTAGTTGAGGTGCGAGATGGCGCCCGGCGGCAGCCCTGAGGCGAGGAAACGCTCCACGAAGACCTGGGCCTGGCGGCCGATCGCGAAGAGCGCGACCGGCGCGATGACCGCCACCCCGGCCAGCGCCACGGGCGCGCACACCACACCCGCGCCCCGGCGCGCCCCGGCGCGGCGCCGGAGCGAGACCCGCCGACGCCCCGGACGCCCCGGACGCGCCGACCCCGGCAGGCGCCTCAGCCGCCGCAGGAAGAACGGCAGCTGCACCAGCACCATCAGCACCCCGCCCAG
>NZ_LAVK01000625.1 GCF_001083795.1 Streptomyces sp. SBT349 | reverse complement strand
CTTCTCCGTTCCCACGCCCTCCCCTCTCTGCCGCGAGGGCGTGTGAACGGAGAAGCGCTGTGCGCATGACCGACATCCAGCGGTGCGAGATCCGCCCCGGACGTCTTGTGGAATGGACACTGCATCCCGAGGCCGTCGAGGCCGCGATGAGTCTGCCGGATGATTCCCGCCCGCTCGCTTACGTGCAGGAGTCCCACGTCCGAACCGCGCGCTCCGTACGCGAAGACGGTCTGTTCGTACCGACCTGGCTGGGCACGGCGTTCGACATTCCGGGACAGGTCGACCTCGACGTCCTCCAGGAGGCGCTCCAGGCGTGGACGGCCCGCCACGAGACGCTGCGCAGCGGTTTCCGCTGGGTCGGTGAGGAGGTGCGGCGTTTCACGTTGGACACGGAGGCCGTCGTGCTGCACCGCGCGGACATCGGCGAATTCCCCGACGCGGAGGCGCTGACCCAGCATCTGGAGGGCCGGTTCGACGTCGCGGCGGACGCGCTCAGCTGGCCGAACTTCATCTTCACCGCGGTCGTCAGGCCCGACAGCACGAGCGTCTACATGGCGTTCGACCACAGCAACGTCGACTCGTACTCCATCCAGCGCATCACCGCCGAGATCCACGAACTCTACGCGGCGGGCGTCGAAGGCCGCCCACTGGAAACGGCGCCGGTCGCCAGCTACGTCGACTTCGGCGCGACCGAGCGCGCGAACGCCGACCAGATCGACGACAGCCACGACATCGTCGCGCACTGGCGGAAGTTCATCGCCCAATGCGACGGGAAGCTGCCGAACTTTCCCGTCGACCTGGGTCTCACCCCCGAAGGGCCGCTGCCCACCCAGAAATTCATGAACGAGATGATTGTGAACGACGCGGACGCGGCGGCGTTCGAGGCCCACTGCCGCCCCTACGGGGGAAGCCTGATCGGCGTGCTGGCGGCCACCGGGCTCATCGTCCGCGAGATGAACGGTCTGGATGTGTACCGCACGGTCGTGCCGTTCCACACCCGGGCGAAATCCAAGTGGTCGGACTCGGTCGGCTGGTATGTGGGCGGCGCGCCGATCGAGATCCCGGTGGCTCAGGCAACGGATTTCGAGAGCGCGCTCGAAATGGTCCGCGACGCGCTGCGGAAGAACCGGCCGCTGTCACGGATACCCATCGCGCGTGTGCTCCGCTTGCTGGGCTCGGATTTCCGGCCCACGTCGCCGGATCTGTACTCGATCGTCTCGTTCGTCGACGCGCGTGGCATTCTGGGATCGGAACGGTGGCATGAACTCAAGGCGTACGGGCTGATTCGGGTCTCCTACGGCGACCAGGTGTGCGCGTGGATCAACAGGCTCCACGAGGGGCTGCAATTCGCCGGCCGTTACCCGGACACGGACGCCGCGTACAAGAATATGCACCTGTATGTGGAGCGGCTGCGGGAATTCATCATCTCGGTGGCACGCAACACTTCGGCCGTGCCTGCCTAGCGACGCTCGTCCACGAGTCCCCGTCGATTTGTCGGCGGGGATTCGTGGGGTGCGTCCGTGGTGGGTGGGGCGGCTTCGACGCTTGGCCTAGGTGGCACGCGGTCGCCCGGGTGTCCGTCTCGTGCGGATGCACGAAAAGAGGCACCTACGGGGGGAGGGTTCGTGGGTCGGGGCCGTCCCGGTGACCGGCCAGTGGTCTCTTGGAAGAGGTGGGTGTCCGAACGGGCGCAGCGGATGACGCTGGTCTTGGGTCGGTCTGTTCGCTGTGGCTGGGGTGGCGCGCAGCTGCTGCCGCCTCTGTGTGCCCTTGTTGGTCACCAGCCGGGCCGGTGGGGGTCGTTGCCCAACCGGGCCGTGGTGGCGGTGCGCGGTC
>NZ_LAVK01000624.1 GCF_001083795.1 Streptomyces sp. SBT349 | reverse complement strand
CCCCCCGCACCGCGGCCCCGGTCCCCGCCTGACCGCGCCGGCGCCGGCGCGGCCCCGACCTCACGGGTCAGTACACCTGGAGCGCCTTCGCGAAGCACCGGCTGTTCGGCTCGGCCGCATAGAGGCCGAACTTCCGGTCCCGCGGCAGCAGTTCGTAGCCGCTGCTCTCGTAGAGCGCGATCGCCTCGGGCTGCATGGTGCCCGTCTCCAGCACCATCCGCACCCGGCCCGCCTCGCGCGCCGTCTGCTCCAGGCGCGCCAGGATCCGCCGGGCCAGGCCCTGGCCGCGGGCCTCGGTGACCACGAACATCCGCTTGATCTCCGCGTCGCCGTCCTCGTACCCGTCCCCGGCCCGCTGCGCCCGCCAGCCCCCCGTGGCCACCGGCCGCGAGGAGGCGTCGTAGGCCAGCAGGTAGAGCCCCGAGGGTGGGTCGAACATCGTCGGGTCGAGCGGCGTGATGTCCCCGTCGCCGTACCGCTCCGCGTACTCGGCCTGCACGAGATCGTTGAGCTTGCGCGCGTCCGGGTGGTCGAAACGCGAGGTCACGATGTTCATGGAGTCATCCTAGGATCGGTCGGATGATCACTTTTGCTTGGTGTGGGCCATTCAACAGCGCGGAGGTCGAGTCGCTCCACGCGGCGGGTTTCGGCCATGAGCCGGGGGACGACGACTGGTGGGCCAGGGTGCGGCGGCACAGCCTCGGGTGGGTGTGCGCCAGGCGGCCCGGCGGGACGCTGGTCGGCTTCGTCAACGTCGCCTGGGACGGCGGCGGCCACGCGTTCCTCCTGGACACCGTCGTGGCCCCGGACGCGGGCCGCGAGGGCATCGGCACCGGTCTCGTCACCCTGGCCACCGAAGGCGCCCGGGAGGCCGGATGCGCCTGGCTGCACGTGGACTTCGAGGACCACCTGAGCGGGTTCTACCTCGACGCCTGCGGCTTCCGCCCGACCCCCGCGGGCCTCATCCCCCTGTGACGTCCCTGTACGGTCGAGCGGTGCTGACCGTGACCACCGTGAACGTCAACGGCCTCCGGGCCGCCGCCCGCAAGGGGTATCTGGGGTGGCTGGCGACGACGGACGCCGACGTCGTCTGCCTCCAGGAGGTGCGGGCCCAGGAACACCAACTACCCGAGTCCGTCCGCTCCCCCGCGGGCTGGCACACCGTGTGGGCACCGGCTGACACGCCGGGGCGCGCGGGCGTCGCCCTGCTGACCCGGCGCGCGCCCGAGGCGGTGCGCGTGGGATTCGGCGCGCCGGAGTTCGAACGCGCGGGCCGCTATGTGGAGGTGGACCTGCCGGGGGTGACGGTGGGGAGCCTCTACCTGCCGTCGGGCGAGGCCGGGACGGCGCGGCAGGCCGAGAAGGAGCGCTTCATGGAGGCGTTCCTCCCCTATCTCACCGAGCTGCGGGAGAAGGCCGCCGCGGGCGGGCGCGAGGTGCTGGTCTGCGGCGACTGGAACATCGCGCACACCGAGGCGGACCTGAAGAACTGGCGCGCGAACCGCGCCAAGGCGGGCTTCCTCCCCGAGGAACGCGCCTGGCTCGGCCGGGTCTTCGCGCCGGGTGACGGCGGACTCAGTGACGTGGTGCGGGCCCTGCACCCCGGCCGGGAGGGACCCTACAGCTGGTGGTCCTACCGCGGGCGGGCGTTCGACAACGACGCGGGCTGGCGGATCGACCTGGTCGTCGGCTCCCCCGGGCTCGCGCGGCGCGCGGTGCGGGCGCGGGTGGAGCGGGCGGCCAGCCATGGCGAGCGGTGGAGCGACCACGCGCCCGTCACCGCGGTGTTCGGCGACTGAGCGGCGAGCCGCCGCGGCGCGCGAGCCCGGGGGAGCCGACGACCAGGTCGATCCGCC
>NZ_LAVK01000623.1 GCF_001083795.1 Streptomyces sp. SBT349 | reverse complement strand
GGGGTCAGAAGGGGTGCACGCCCACGGGAACGGCCGGCGCGGGACCGTAGCCCTCGGCGATCCGCTGGTGGTACGTCTCGCGGCCGATGACCTCCAGGCCGACGATCTCCCACGGCGGCAGCTGCGCCGTGCGCCGGTGCTCGCCCCACAGCCGCAGCGCGACGGCCGCCGCGTCATGGAGGTCGCGGGCCTCCTCCCAGTAACGGATCTCCGCGTGGTCGCGTGCGTACCGGCTGGTCAGCAGGAAGGGGTGGTCGTGGGCGAGCCGTTCGAGGCCGCGCCGGACGTCCCTGAGCGGTGCCGCCTCGCCGGCGACGCTGAGGGTGATGTGCCACAGCCGCGACGCCTCGCGCGGGACCCCCTCCCGTCGCTGGTCTTCCCCGACGCTGGCCAGTCGTCTCACCGGCAGCCTCCTGACATGGTGCTGAAGTCGTGCGTGTGATGCGGGCGCGGTACCACGCATGAGTTGACCAGCTCGCGTGCGGGGAAGGGGCCGTTTCCCGGAACCTTCCGTGGAAAGACTGGTCTTTCACGGTTCCGGCACCACCCCCGCCCCTCTCACGGGTACACGGACTCGCCGAAGGGACTATGCCCGCAACAGAACCAGGTCATCGCGATGTACGACTTCTCTTTCGTATGCCGGGCCGAGCTCACGGGCCAGTTCGCGCGTGGAACGCCCGATCAACTGGGGGATTTCCCTCGCGTCGAAGTTGACGAGCCCCCGGGCCACCGCGCGGCCCGTCTCGTCGCGCAGCTCGATGGGCTCCCCCGCCGTGAACTCGCCCTCCACGGCCGTGATTCCGGCGGGCAGCAGCGACCCACCGCCCTCGGTGACGGCCCGGACGGCGCCGGCGTCCAGGGTGACGGAGCCGCGCGGCGCGGAGGCGTGGGCGAGCCAGAGCAGGCGGCCGGCGGAGCGGCGCCCGGTGGGGGCGAAGTAGGTGCCGGTGGGGGCGCCCGAGAGGGCGTCGGCCACCTGGCTCGCAGCGGCGAGCACCACCGGGATGCCCGCGCCGGTGGCGATCGCGGCGGCCTCGACCTTGGTGGCCATGCCGCCGGTGCCCACCCCGGCGCGCCCGGCCCGGCCGAGATCGACGCCGTCCAGGTCGGCGGGGACCGCGACCTCGGCGATGGGGCGCGCGCCCGGCCTGGCGGGGTCGCCGTCGTAGAGCGCGTCCACGTCCGAGAGGAGGACCAGCAGGTCGGCGCGGACGAGGTGGGCGACGAGCGCGGCCAGCCGGTCGTTGTCGCCGAAGCGGATCTCGTCGGTGGCCACCGTGTCGTTCTCGTTGACCACCGGGACCACGCCCATGGTGAACAACTGCTCAAGCGTGCGGTAGGCGTTGCGGTAGTGGGACCTGCGGCTGGTGTCGTCGGAGGTCAGCAGCACCTGGCCCACGCGGCGGCCGTACCTGGCGAACGAGGCGGTGTAGCGGGCGAGCAGCAGGCCCTGCCCGACGGAGGCCGCGGCCTGCTGCCGCGCCAGGTCCGAAGGGCGGCGCGGCAGGCCCAATGGGGCGAGACCTGCGGCGATCGCGCCGGAGGAAACCAGTACGATCTGCCTCCCGTCCTGTTTCACCAGCACGTCGACGAGCGCGTCCACGCGGTCGGCGTCGAGCCCGCCCGCCGCGGTGGTCAGTGAGGATGAGCCGATTTTGACGACGACCCTGCGCGCGTCCGAGACGCCCCTTCTGCCCGGAAGGTCTCCGGGCGGGTCTCCCGGCAGGTCTTCCGGCACGTCGCCCACGGTGGTACCTCTGCGCTCGTTCTCTCCCGGCCGGGCCGGACTTCCGTCCGTAATGTATGCCACCGCGCCGCGCGGGCGCGCGCCGATATCCGCGCTCCTCCCCCACCGCC
>NZ_LAVK01000622.1 GCF_001083795.1 Streptomyces sp. SBT349 | reverse complement strand
GTGCGGGGGGAGGAGGGCGGGGAGGACGTGGTCGCGGCCGTGGCCGGGACTGCCGTGGCGGTGGCGCCAGTCCGCGCCGGGCGGGAGCAGCTCGCGCAGCACCGCCAGCAGGTCGTCGTCGCTTCCCGAGCCCGTCTCCAGGATGGCGATCCCGGCCGTGGCGTGGGGGACGAAGATGTTGAGCAGGCCGTCGGCGCCGCCCGCCGCCTCGGCGAGGAAGGATTCGCACTCGCGGGTCAGGTCGGTGACGGACTCGTCGGCTCCGGTCGTCACACGCAGGACGGTGCTGTGGAAGGTGTCGGTCATGGCCCCACGCTACGGCGAGGCGAGGCTCGACTGGCGGACGATCAGCTCGGGGTCCAGCACGATGCGCTGGTGGGTGTGGAGTCCGGCCTCCTCGCCCGTCTCCTCCATCAGCAGCTCGGCCGCCTGCCGCCCCATCCTGACCGCGGGCTGGCGCACCGAGGTCAGCGGCACCGCCGCCGCGGCGGCGAACTCGATGTCGTCGTAGCCGACGAGCGCGACCTCGTCCGGCACCCGGACCCCGGCGGCGAAGAGCGCCTGGAGCACGCCGAGGGCCAGCAGGTCGTTGGCGCAGAAGACGGCCGAGGGGCGCGGCGTCATGCCCAGCAGCCTGGCGCCCGCGTCCCGTCCCGAGGCGACGTCGAGGCGGTCCACCTCCAGGTGGGCGAGCGCCGCCTCCCCCAGCCCGGCTTCGGTGAGGGCGGTCACCGCGCCCTCCCTGCGGTCCTGGCACTGCGGCAGCGACATCGGGCCGCTGACATAGGCCACCTTCGTGTGACCCCGGCTCAGCAGGTGCCGCACGGCGAGGGCTCCGCCGAGCACGTCGTCGACGGAGACCGAACAGCCCTCGGCGCTGGGCAGCACCCGGTCCACGAAGACGAACGGGATGCCGTGGCGGCGGAAGTCGGCGAGGTTGCGCCCCGACATGTCGGCGGGGGTGACCAGCACGCCGCGCACGCGCTGCTCGGCGAAGAGGGAGAGGTAGTCGGCCTCCTCCGAGGTGCTCTGGGCGCTGTTGCAGAGCATCACGCCGAGCTGGGAGGCGCGGGCGACCCGTTCCGCGCCCGAGGCGACGTCCACGAAGAACGGGTTGGCCATGTCGAGCACGAGCAGCGCGATGATCCGGCTCTGCCCGGCCCGCAGCTGGCGGGCGGACTCGCTGCGGACGTAGCCGAGCTCGGCGATGGCGGCCTGGACGCGCTGGCGGGTCTCCTCGGCGACCATGTGGGGGCGGTTGATGACGTTGGACACGGTGCCCACCGACACACCGGCCTGCCGGGCCACCTCTTTGATCCCCACCGTGTGCGCCATCCTCGTGCCCCGTTCGTCTCGTCAGCGCGCTGTCGCCGCTGGGACATGGTATGCACCGGCGCACCGGCCGTTGTCGCCCGCCCGGGCGCTCAGGCCAGGTGGAAGACCTCCGAGAGGGGGCGCATGGCCTCGTCCGGGCGTGCGCCGTCCAGGGACTCGAAGAACCCGGCCATCTCGGCCTGCCAGCGCGCGTTGACGTCGGTCTCCTCCATGGCCCGCCGGGCGGCGGCGAAGTCCTCGGTCTCCAGGTAGCCGACGAGCAGTCCGTCCTCGCGCAGGAAGAGCGAGTAGTTGTGCCAGCCGGCGGCCGACAGGGCCTCGCGCATCTCGGGCCAGACCGTCTCGTGCCGGGCCCGGTACTCCTCGATCCGGTCCTGGCGGACCTTCAGCAGAAAACAGACCCGTCGCATGGGCGCGCCGCCCTTCTGAAAGGTTTCATAGGCCGCCGCGCACGCTAGCCACGCCCCGCGCGCAGCGTCAAGATCCGCCCACCGCTGCCCCACCCGCCGGCCCAGCAGCCGCC
>NZ_LAVK01000621.1 GCF_001083795.1 Streptomyces sp. SBT349 | reverse complement strand
GACCTGCTGGTCGCTGCTCGACGCCGCCAGGACGTTCCTCCTCGGCTTCGCCGTCGCCCGCGCGCTGGACGGCGGGTTCCTGGCCGGGGGGCGGTCAGCCATCGCCGTTCTCCCCCGTCCGCCACATGGCCCGGTAGGCGCCGTCTCGGTCCCACAGGTCCCGGTGCGGGCCCAGGGCGCGTATCCGGCCGCCGTCGAGCCAGGCCACCAGGTCGGCGCGGGCGGCGGAGGCGGGCCGGTGGGCGACGATCAGGCGGGTGCGGGCGTGGCCGCGGGCCATCAGGGCGGCACCGACGCGCATCTCGGTGACGGTGTCCAGGCTGGACGTGGCGTCGTCCAGGATCAGCAGCCTGCGGTGGTGGACGAACGCGCGGGCCAGGCCGAGGCGTTGGAGCTCGCCGCCGGAGAGCGGCGCGCCGGCGCGGGGGGTGTCGTAGCCGTCGGGCAGGGTGTGGATGAAGCCGTCGGCGTGCGCCGACGCCGCCGCGGCGGCGACCGCGGCGGCGGACGGCGGGACGGGTCCGAGGGCGATGGCCTCGCCGATGGTGGCGCCCAGCAGGGCGGGCCGTTCGAAGGCGTAGCCGACCTCGCGGCGCAGCGTGGCGCGGTCGAGGTCGCGCAGGTCGGTTCCGTCGAGGAGCACGCACCCGGCGTCCGGGTCGGTGAGCCGCCCGGCGAGCTCGGCCAGCAGCGACTTGCCGGTGCCGGAGCGGCCGACGACGGCGAGCGTCGCCCCGGCGGGCACGGTGAGGTCGAGGCCGCGCAGCAGCGGACGGCCGCCGCGCCCCGCCGTCACGCCGTGGAACTCCAGCCGCCCCGAGCCGTCGCCCGCCGGGGGGAGGGAGAGGCGGCCGTGCGGAACGGGGGGCAGGGCCAGGACGTCACCGAGGCGGCGGGCGGCGGCGCGGGCGTGGACCAGGCGGTTGAGGTGGCCGACGAACACCCCGACACCCGTGGCGAGTACGGCGTAACGGGCCGCGGCGAGCAGCCCGCCGACCGAGAGGTGACCGCCGCTCAGCAGCAGACCGCCCGCGGCGAGGACGGCGAGTTGGAGGAACGGGCCGAGCAGCGCCGCCTGTCCCGTGGCGCGGGCGTTGACGCGCCACATCCGGTGTCCTTGGGCGGCGAGGTCGGGCAGGGAGGCGAGCACCCGGTCGCGTTCGCGCCGTTCGGTCCCCGCGGCGGCGACGGTGCGCGCGCCGCCGAGGGTCTCGACGAGGCGCCCGGCGATGCCGGACTGGAGGTCCTGGTAGCGGGCGACGGCGTCGGCGGAGGAGCGGGCGAAGCTCCTCAGCAGGAGGGCGAGGGCGGGGAGGCCGACGAGGAACGCCGCGGCCAGCCGCCAGTCGAGGAGGGCCAGCGCGAGGATGCCGCCGAGGGGGGTGAGCAGGGTGGCGGCGAGTGAGGCCAGGGCGGCGGGCGCCGTGCCGGCGTGCGCGGCGTTGACGGTGCTCCTGGTCGTCAGGTCGCCGGGTCCGAACCGGCGGTCCGCGGCCGGGCCGACGGCCAGCACATGGCCGAGCAGCCGGTGGCGCGCGAGGGCGGCGGCGTGCGCGTCGGTGGTGCCGGCCAGGGCGGAGGCGACGGCGGAGACGGCGACCTGGGCGGCGGTGAGCGCCGCACACAGCAGGGCCGCGCGGGTCGCGCCCGGGGAGCCGGTGAGCAGCTGGTCGAGGGCGCGGCCGAGCGCCGCGGGCAGCAGCAGGGTCGTGGCGGTCCCGGCGAGGGTGAGCGCGAGCAGCACGGCCATGCGCGCCGCGCTGTGCCGGGCGGCGTCGCGCAGCACGGGGTCACGGGCGAGGGTGGCGGCCATGCGGGCCGGGTGCCTCCTTCGGGCGTGGATGGTCAACGGGCGGTGGCGGGG
>NZ_LAVK01000620.1 GCF_001083795.1 Streptomyces sp. SBT349 | reverse complement strand
TCCCAGGGGCGGTGGTGGTCGGCGAGTTCGCGTGAGCACGGGGACAACGGCCCGTCCCTCACGTAGGGTCGTGGCTCGCGGCACTCTCCCCACGCGCCGGACCGGCGCGGGGAGGGCCCGCTCCCGCGCATCGGGGCCCGCACGGTCCCAGAAGGGCGCGCCCATGACCGTTTCCCTGCTCGGCTTCCTGAAGCCGCTCCTCCCCGATGCCTTCGACCGCATCGCCCTTCCGGCCGAGATCCGGCAGCTCCTCGACCACCTCTCGACGGATCTGCCGCTGCCCGCCGGGCCCGCCTCCGCGCCGCTCTCCGGCGAGGTCCGCGCCTGCGCCCACGACGCGTTCGGCGGCTTCGCCGGGCTCACGATCGACCCGCTCGGCCGGGCGATCCCCTTCCGCCTGCGGCTGACAGGACCCCCGGACGCGCCCACCGGCTTCCAGCTCGACCTCGAACCGGCCGACGGCCCGCTGGTGATCCGCATTGAGGGCGCCGTCGAACGCCCCGCGCGCCAGGGCATCCTCGGCCTCGACACCCCCGCGCCGCGGCCCGTTCCCACCTCGCCGATGCTCCTGTGGACCGGGCACCGGGACGCGACCGGCCAGGCCGAACTCGCGCTCCGCTGGCCCCCTTCCCCCGGCGCCGCCCGCTACCGGGTCCACCTGGGCGACGCCCGCCGGCTCGCGGACGAACTCGGCCTCTCCCTCGCCGACACCCCGGTCCTCGCCGCGCGGGCGCACCCGATCCACGTCGCCGCCGACCGCCTCACCGGCACGGGGGCGTTCACCTTCCTCGGCGAGGCCGCGGGCGCCCCGGCGGGGGACGGCTTCATCCACTTCACCGCCCGCGTCCCCGGTGGTCCGCGCGGCGTCCAGTTCGTCCGTGTGGTGCCGGTCGCCGCCGGCGGCGCCGAACCGGCCTTCCACACCTGCGGCCTCGTCCCCCTCGCCGTGCCCGGCACCGACCGGCCGCCGCCGCCCCTGCTCGACGCGTTCACCGACCCCGCCCACGGCCCGACCCTGAGGGTGCGGGCCCGGGGCCTGCGCCCCGAACTGCTGGCCGCGGCGCCGGGCGGAGCGCCGGAGTTCCGCCTCCGCGGCTCCGCCCGCGGCGCCGACCGCCACGTCGCCCTGGTGCGGACGAGCGGGGACCTCACGGGCCCGGACGCCGAGGGTGCCTGGACGGCGACGGTGCCGCTTTCGGCCACCGCGCCGGACCCGGTCTGGCATGCGGAGGTGCGCTACCCGGCGGAGCCCGCCCTCCCACCCGGCACGGCGGCATCGCCCGCCGACGGCGGCGTGGAACCGGTGTGGGGCGCGGTGGGGGACGGCTGCGAGGGGCTCTGGAGCGATCCCTCCCCCGCCTGGATCTCGGCGAACGCCCACTAGACGTTTCGTCGGGTCGGCCTGCATGTGGGTGGTGGCTGGGGTTGCGGCTTCTACGCTTGGCCTAGGTGGCGCGGGCTTGCCCGGGTGTCTGTTTCGTGCGGATGCACGAAAAGAGGCACCTACGGGGGGAGGGTTCGTGGGTGTTCGCCGTCCCGGTGACCGGTCAGTTTGTCGGGTGGATGAGGTGGGTGTCCGAACGGGCGCAGCGGATGACGGTGGTCTTGGGTCGGTCTGTTCGCTGTGGCTGGGGTGGCGCGCAGCTGCTGCCGCCTCTGTGTGCCCTTGTTGGTCATCCCCGGGGCCGGTGGGGGTCGTTGCCCAACCGGGCCGTGGTGGCGGTGCGCGGTCGTCTGCCCTATTGGGCATCT
The DNA here is from genome assembly GCF_001083795.1 of Streptomyces sp. SBT349. Taxonomy (GTDB): domain Bacteria; phylum Actinomycetota; class Actinomycetes; order Streptomycetales; family Streptomycetaceae; genus Streptomyces. The sequence continues at coordinate 117 of NZ_LAVK01000620.1, read as the reverse complement.
GGAGGCGGGGACTGTTCTGAAACGCGAAACACTTCGTTTTAAACAGAGTGTTGAAAACAAACCGTGCGCCGTTTCAAAACAGTCCCCACCCTCCGATGCCCGATAGGGCAACCGACC
>NZ_LAVK01000619.1 GCF_001083795.1 Streptomyces sp. SBT349 | reverse complement strand
GGATGCGCGGGCACCGATGCCGCCGACGGCGAGCGCACCTCGCCCCTGTCACTGGCGCATCCCGCCTACGTCATCTACACCTCGGGCTCCACCGGCCGCCCCAAAGGCGTAAGCGTCACCCACCAGGGCATCGCCAGCCTGGTCGCCAACCACGCCACACGCTACGACGTAGGACCCGACAGCCGCATCCTGCAATTCTCCTCCCCCAGCTTCGACGTGACCATCTCGGAATACTGCCTGGCCCTCCTCTCCGGTGCTCGTCTGGTCATTCCGCATGAACCGGTCTACGGCGATCGCCTCAGCAGCTTCATTCGTGAGAACCGAATCACTCATGCCCACATACCCCCCGCCGTTCTCAGCAGCGTCCCTGAAACGTCTCTCCTCGACCTCACGACACTCGTGGTGGGCAGCGAGGCGCTCTCGCCGGAACTCGTGGCGCGGTGGGCTCCCGGCCGGAGGATGATCAATGCCTACGGGCCCACCGAAGCCACGGTCGACGTGGCTTCATGGATTCTGGAAAATCCTCCCAAGGGCGAAGAACATCGAAAAATCCTGGTCGGGCGGCCGATCTGGAATACGCAGGTCTTCGTGCTTGATGACGTGCTTGGGCTTGTGCCGCCGGGTGTGGTGGGTGAGTTGTATGTGGCGGGGGCGGGGCTGGCGCGTGGCTATCTGGGACGGCCGGGGCTGACAGCGGAGCGGTTCGTGGCCAACCCGTTCGGCCCAGCCGGCTCGCGCATGTACCGGACCGGTGACCTGGTGCGCTGGCGCACGGACGGAAACCTGGACTTCGTCGGCCGGGCCGACGACCAGGTCAAGATACGCGGCTTCCGCATCGAACTGGGCGAGATCGAATCCGTACTCCTCCACGACCAGGCCGTCGGCCAGGCCACGGTGGTGGTCCGCGAGGACCGCCCCGGCGACAAACGCATCGTCGCCTACCTCGTCCCCACCCACGACAACACCCTGGACACCACAGCCCTGCGCGAGCACACCGCGACAATACTGCCCACCTACATGGTGCCCTCCGCATTCGTCGTCCTGGACGCCATGCCACTCACCCCCAACGGCAAACTCGACCACAGACAACTACCCCCACCCCACTACACCCGGAACGGCGAAGGACGCACACCCCGCACCCCCCACGAACAGACACTCTGCGAACTCTTCGCCGACATCCTCGGCATCGACGAAGTCTCCATCGACGACGGATTCTTCGACCTCGGCGGCCACTCCCTCCTCGCCACCCGCCTCACCAGCCGCATCCGCACCACCATGGGCATCGAAGTATCCGTAAGGACGGTGTTCGCCGCTCCGACCGTGGCTGCTCTGGCTGGAGAACTGTCCCAGTTGCAGGGCGGCAATGGTGTGGTCCTGAGCCGAGTTGAGCGGCCTGAGGTGCTGCCGCTGTCGTTCGCCCAGCGGCGGCTGTGGTTCCTCGACCGACTGGAGGGACCCAGCGCCACCTACAACGTCCCCCTCGCTCTGCGTTTGACCGGGTCCGTTGACGTGGCCGCCTTGCAGATGGCGCTGGCAGACGTGCTCGCGCGACACGAAGCACTGCGCACCGTCTTCCCGGACATCGACGGGGAACCGTCGCAGCGGGTGATGGGGGCTGATGAGGCTGTGCCCCTGCTCCAGGTGGTCCCGGTCGACGAGGCGGAGCTTGCCGGTGTGCTTGAGGTCGCGGCGGGCCAGCGCTTCACTCTGTCGGACGACGTTCCCTTCCGCGCGCATCTGTTCACGCTGTCCGAGGGTGAGTCGGTGCTGCTGCTGGTCATGCACCACATCGTCAGCGACGGCTGGTCCATGGGACCACTCAAACAAGACCTCTCCACCGCCTACGCAGCCCGCCACGCCGGACGGGAACCC
>NZ_LAVK01000061.1 GCF_001083795.1 Streptomyces sp. SBT349 | reverse complement strand
CCCCAGAGCCCGGCCCCGCCGAGGAGTCGGACTCAGGCTTCACCGCTCCGGTGGACGGCTCGGTCACCACCGGCTACCGCGTGCCGGGGGCCTCCTGGTCCTCCGGCTACCACACCGGCGTCGACTTCCCCGTCGGCTCCGGCACCTCGGTCGCCGCCATCGGCGCCGGCGAGGTCGTGACCGCGGGTACCGGCGGCTCGTACGGCAACGAGGTCGTCATCCGGCACGACGACGGCCACTACAGCCAGTACGCGCACCTGTCGTCGATCTCCGTGACCGTGGGCCAGACGGTCTCCGCGGGCGACCAGATCGGCCTGTCCGGCTCCACCGGCAACAGCACCGGACCGCACCTGCACTTCGAGGTGCGGACCGGTCCCGAGTACGGCTCGGACGTGGACCCCCTGGCCTACCTGGCCGCGAAGGGCGTCACGCTCTGACCGCGGGGCCCCCGCACCCCTCCGGCGGGGGCCCGCTCCTCTCCCCGTCCGGCCCGCCCCGAGAGAAGGGGCGGGCCGGACGGGGAGACGCGGTGGAGGCGTCACGCGTTGAGGCGTTGGTAGGACCGGATCGACAGGGGGGCGAAGACCGCCGTCATCAGGAGGGGCCAGGCGATGGCCAGCAGGAGCGCGTTCTCCGTGGCCCAGGAGTCGCCGCCGACCCCGGGGTTGCCGAAGAGCTCGCGGATGGCCGTCACCGTCGCGGACAGCGGGTTCCAGTCGGCGATCGCTCCCAGCCACCCGGGCATCAGCTCCGGCGATGTGAACACGTTCGACATCGCGGTCAGCGGGAACGCCAGCGGGAAGACGATCATGCCGACCGTGTCCGGGTTCGGCACCAGCAGGCCCAGGTAGATGCCCAGCCAGGTGATCCCGACCCGCAGCGCCAGCACCAGGGCCACCGCGAGCAGCGCGCGGCCCACGCCCCGGTGCCACTCCCAGCCGACCAGCAGCCCGCAGACCAGCAGCACGGTCATCTCCAGGAGCCCCCGCAGCAGGTCCGCGGCGCCGCGCCCGGTGAGCAGGGCGGAACGGGCCACCGGCATGGAGCGGAAGCGGTCGATCACGCCCCGCCCCGCGTCCACGGCCACCGCGGAGCCGGTCGCGCCCAGGCCGTAGAGCATGGTCATCGCGAAGACCCCGGGCACCAGGAACTCCCGGTAGTCGCCGCCGCCCGGCAGGGTCATGCCGCTGCCGAAGACATAGCCGAAGACCAGGATGAACATGATGGGGAGCGTGAAGTAGAGCGCCATCTCCTCCGGGGTCCGGACGAGGTGCGCCATGTTCCGCCGGGTCATGATCCAGCCGTCGGCCACCGCCCACCGCAACCGCCTCATCGCACGACCTCCTTCCGGTCCTCGGCCGCCCGGCCGCCGGTGAGCCCGAGGAACGCCTCGTCCAGCGTCGGCCGCCTGGTGCCGATGTCCTCGACCGTGATCCCCGTTCCGTGCAGGGCCCTGACCACCTCGGTCAGCGCGGTCACCCGGTCGGCGACCTGGACGCTCACCCGCCTCACGTCCGGGTCGACGTCCGCCACGGCGCCGCTGATCCGGGAGACGAGGTCCCCCACCGCCGCCAGGTCGGCGGCGTCCCTGACGACGACCTCGACGCGGTCCCCGCCGATCCGCGCCTTGAGGTCGTCCGCGGTGCCCTCGGCGACCACCCGGCCGCTGTCGATGACCGAGATCCGGTCGGAGAGCTGGTCGGCCTCCTCCAGGTACTGCGTGGTGAGCAGCACCGTGGTCCCGCCGGAGACGAGCGAACGGACCGCGTCCCACACCTGGTTGCGGCTGCGGGGGTCGAGCCCCGTGGTCGGCTCGTCGAGGAAGAGGACCCTCGGCGTGCGGATCATGCTGGCCGCCAGGTCGAGGCGGCGGCGCATGCCGCCCGAGTACTGGCCCGCGTTGCGCCCGGCCGCCTCGCTCAGGCCGAACGCGCCGAGCAACTCCTCGGCCCTGCGCCTGGCCTCGCGGGGGCGGAGCTTGTAGAGCCTGCCGAACATCACCAGGTTCTGCCGGCCGCTCAACTGCTCGTCGACGGCCGCGTACTGGCCGGTGAGCCCGATCAGTTCCCTGACCTCCTCGGGCTGCCCGGCCACGTCGAAGCCGCAGATCTCGGCCCGGCCCTCGTCGTACCGCAGGAGCGTGGTCAGCGCCCGCACGGCCGTGGTCTTGCCCGCGCCGTTCGGCCCGAGCAGCCCGTGCACCGTGCCGGTCCGCACGGCCAGGTCCACGCCGTCGAGGGCGTAGGTGTCCCGATACCGCTTCCGCAGCCCCGCGGCCACTATCGCGTGATCCGCCATCTCCCCATCCATCCCCGATCCCATCCCCGTTCCCGTTCCCATTCCCGATCCGTCCGAGAAACTGTGTACGTCGTAGACTTGGGTATACACAGTACACAGTTTTAGGATGCGGTCAATCCAGGGACGAGGGGTGACGATGGCCGACGAACGCCAGGCCCGGCGCGATCTCCAGGCGGCGGTCGATCTGCTGTGGCGCATGAGGCAGCCGGGGACCCGGGGGCCGCGGGGCAGCCTGAGTGTGGACCGGATCGTCGGAACCGCGATCGAGATCGCCGACGCCGAGGGCATCGGCGGGGTCTCCATGCGCAAGGTCGCCGAGCGGCTCGGCGTGACGACGATGTCCCTCTACCGGTACATCCCCGGGAAGGATGACCTGCTCGACCTCATGTTCGAGATGGCCTCCGGGCCTCCCACCACCTCGGACTGGCCCGGGGACTGGCGCGGGCGGCTCGTCGCCTACGCGCACGCCTGCCGGGGCATGCTGCTCAACCGGCCCTGGATGACGGACATTCCGCTCAGCGGCCCGCCCATGGGCCCGAACAATCTGGCGTGGATGGAGGTGGTGCTCGACTCGCTCACCGACAGCGGCCTCGACCAGGGCGACATGGTCGGCGTGCTGATGCTCCTCACCAACTACGTGCTGAGCGAGGTCAGGCAGGAGATCACGATGGGCCGCGCCGCCCCGCGCACGGGCGTCACCTACGAGGAGTGGGGCGAGGTCTACGGCAGGCTGCTGACCCGCGTGGTCAGCTCCGGCACGTACCCGGCCCTGGCCCGGGTGGTCGAGGCGGGTGTCTTCGGCCCCGAGAGCACGGGCGCCGACGAGGACTTCGCCTACGGCCTGGACTTCATCCTGGACGGCATCGAGGCCCTCATCCGCGAGCGCACGGCGAAGGCGGCCGAGGGCGAGGGGGCCGAGGGCTGAGGGCCGCGGCGGGTTCCGCGCCGCTGGTAGGCTTCGCGGTCTCACACGAGCAAGATCAACCAGCGTCGTCGCGCCTGGTCGTGGGGCCGACTCGCGTCGACCCGCGCACGCGCGCAGCGGCCCGGCGCGTGGGCGCACGAGGTCGGTGACGCGCGCGTCCCGACGGCGCCGAGCCAGCGAATGGGTCCAGGGACATGACACGTAAGCACGCCCGTGGCGCGATAGCCGTCCTGCTGGTCTCCGCGGTCCTCACCCTCACCGCCTGCGGTGGCGGCGGGGGGCGCAGGTCCGGCGGGTCCGACAGCACCGGCGGAGGCAGCAGCTCCGGCGGACTCCACGACGATGATGACGACGACGACGACTTCGACATCGACGTCCCGGACACGGACGGCACCGCCGGGGCCGGAGGCGAGGCCGGCGATCAGCCGGCGCAGTCGGCGGACGGCGAGGAGGCGGCGCTCGAACAGGCGGTGAGCGACCTGGTCACCGCCCTCTTCACCCCGAACGGGACGCTCGCGTACGACTCCTTCTCCACCCGCTGCCAGACGGTCCTCACCCTGGCGGACGTCGAACTGGCGGCTCAGGCGGCCGTCGACCGGTACGGGCACCGCACGATGGAGTCGTTCTCCGTGGACTCGATGACGGCGACCACGGCGGAAGTGAGCTACGGCGTCGGCATCGAGGAACTCGACGGGAGCGCCGAGCCGTGGGTCCTGGAGGCCGACGGCTGGCGCCTGGACGACTGCTGACGCCGCGCACGCCCACCGAGACGCGCCGCGGTCCGAGCCGCGGCGCCTCTCCCTCTCCCTTCCCCTCTCCCTCTCCCGCTACGGCAGGTTCCGCGCCATGACGAGGCGCTGGACCTGGTTCGTTCCCTCGTAGATCTGCGTGATCTTGGCGTCGCGCATCATGCGCTCCACCGGGTAGTCCCGCGTGTAGCCGTAGCCGCCGAGGAGTTGGACCGCGTCGGTGGTGATCTCCATCGCGGCGTCGGAGGCGTAGCACTTGGCCGCCGCGCCGAAGAACGTGAGATCCGGCTCGTCCCGCTCGGACTTCGCGGCGGCGGCGTAGGTCAGCTGGCGTGCGGCCTCCAGCTTCATCGCCATGTCGGCCAGCATGAACTGCACGCCCTGGAAGTCGCCCACCGGCTTGCCGAACTGCTTGCGCTCGCGCACATACCCCTTGGCGTAGTCCAGCGCGCCCTGAGCGATTCCGACCGCCTGGGCCGCGATCGTGATCCGGGTGTGGTCGAGCGTGCGCATCGCGGTGGCGAAACCGGTGCCCTCCTCGCCGATCATCCGCGAGGCCGGGACGCGGACGTTGTCGAAGTACACCTCGCGCGTCGGAGACCCCTTGATGCCGAGCTTCCGCTCGGGCGCCCCGAACGACAGGCCCTCGTCCTCCTTCTCCACCACGAACGCGGAGATCCCGCCGCGCGTCCCCTTCTCCGGGTCGGTGACCGCCATCACCGTGTAGAAGTCGCTCACCCCGGCGTTGGTGATCCACCGCTTGACGCCGTTGAGCACGTAGGCGTCGCCGTCCCGCACCGCGCGCGTCTTCATCCCGCCGGCGTCCGAGCCCGCGTCGGGCTCGGAGAGACAGTAGGAGAACTGCCCCTCGCCCCTCGCCAGCGGCGTCAGGCAACGCTCCTTCAGCTCCTTCGACGCGGAGAGGATCACCGGCATCGAGCCCAGCTTGTTCACCGCGGGGAGCAGCGAGGAGGAGGCGCAGACGCGGGCGACCTCCTCGATCACGATCACCGTGGCCAGCGCGTCCGCGCCCGCCCCGCCGAACTCCTCGGGGACGTGGACGGCGTGCAGGTCGCTCGCCACCAGCGCGTCCAGGGCCTCCTGCGGGAAGCGGGCCTGCTCGTCCACCTCGGCGGCGAACGGCGCGATCTTCGCCTCGGCGAGCGCGCGCACCGACTGCCGGAGCAGGTCGTGCTCCTCCGCCGGACGGTAGAGGTCGAACTCCGGTGTCCCTGCCACGTGTCTCACTCCCTGATCAGACGGGCACGCTAACTACTGTTAATTAACTTGTCATCCTAGGCCGCGAACCGGGCCACGGATACGTGGGCTTCCCGCCGGGAACGGGGTCTATGCTCGGGACCATGTCCCCGAAGATCACGGTGATCGGCCTCGGATACCTCGGCGCGACCCACGCCGCCGCCATGGCGGAGCTGGGGTTCGACGTGCTCGGCCTCGACATCCTTCCCGAGAAGACCGACCTGCTCTCCCGCGGCCTTGCCCCCATGTACGAACCCGGCCTTGAGGACATCCTGCGGCGGCACGTCGTGGGGCTGCCCGAGTCCTCGGGCCGCCTGGCGTTCACCACCTCCTACGCGGAGGCCGCCGCGTTCGGCGACATCCACTTCATCTGCGTCAACACCCCGCAGAAGCCGGGCGAGTACGCCTGCGACATGAGCTATGTGGACAGCGCCGTCGACTCCCTCGCCCCCCACCTCGACCGGCCCGCGCTGGTCGTCGGCAAGTCCACCGTCCCCGTCGGCAGCGCCGCCCGGCTGGCCCGGCGGGTCGCCGAACTCGCCCCCGCCGGCGAGGAGGCCGAGCTCGCGTGGAACCCGGAGTTCCTCCGCGAGGGCTTCGCCGTCGAGGACACCCTCCGCCCCGACCGCATCGTCGCCGGGGTCACCAGCGAGCGCGCCGAGGCCCTGCTGCGCGAGGTCTACTCGACGCCGCTCGCCGGGGGCACGCCGTTCATCACGACCGACCTCGCCACGGCGGAGCTGGTCAAGACCGCGGCCAACGCGTTCCTCTCCACCAAGATCTCCTTCATCAACGCCATGGCCGAGATCTGCGAGACCGCGGGCGGCGACGTGGTCAAGCTCGCCGAGGCCCTCGGGTACGACGACCGCATCGGCCGCAAGTTCCTGCGGGCCGGGATCGGCTTCGGCGGCGGCTGCCTGCCCAAGGACATCCGCGCCTTCATGGCCCGCGCCGGAGAGCTGGGCGCGGCCGAGGCGCTGGCGTTCCTCCGCGAGATCGACTCGATCAACATGCGCCGCCGCGTCTACATGGTCGAACTCACCCGCGAGACCCTGGGCGGCTCGCTGCTCGGCAAGCGCGTCGCCGTCCTGGGCGCTGCCTTCAAGCCCGACTCCGACGACGTGCGCGACTCGCCCGCCCTCAACATCGCGGGCCAGCTCCACCTCCAGGGCGCCGAGGTCACCGTCCACGACCCCAAGGCCATGGAGAACGCCAAGCGCGTCTTCCCCACCCTGCGGTACGCGGACGGCGCGACCGAGGCGGCCCAGGGGGCGCACGCCGTGCTGCACCTGACCGAGTGGGCCGAGTACGGCGAGCTCGACCCGGCCGTCCTGGGCGGGGTCGTCGGCGCCCGGCACATCCTCGACGGGCGCAACACCCTCGACCCCGAGCTGTGGCGCAAGGCGGGCTGGACCTACCGGGCCCTGGGGCGGCCCACCGCCTGAGCACGACCGTGTGTTCTGGAACGATCGCGGGTTTGACCTTTGGCTTTCCGGCAAAGGTCTCCGCATGCCGAAAAGCGACCAGAGCGGTGCGGAATCCTCTGCTGTTCCCGTTGTTCCCGTAACGGAGGGGGACAACGGGACCGAGCTGAAACGGGTGATCGGTCCCGGACTGCTGCTGCTCTTCATCGTCGGCGACATTCTCGGCACCGGGGTCTACGCGCTGAGCGGCCAGGTCGCGGCCGAGGTGGGCGGCGCGGTGTGGCTGCCGTTCCTGTGCGCCTTCGTGGTGGCGATGCTCACCGCGACCAGCTATCTGGAACTGGTCACCAAATATCCCCGCGCGGGCGGCGCCGCCGCCTACTCGCACCGCGCGTTCGGTATTCACTTCCTCACCTTTCTCGTCACCTTCGCGGTGATGTGCTCCGGGCTGACCTCGGCGTCCAGCGCCTCCAAGGCGTTCGCGGCGAACCTGCTCTCCGCCCTGAACGTGGACGGTGACCACGGCCGCGTCGCCATGGCCATCGCGCTCGGCTTCATGGCGCTGATCAGCCTGGTCAACCTGCGGGGCGTCGGCGAGAGCGTCAAGGCCAACGTCGCCCTCACCACCGTGGAGCTGAGCGGCCTGCTGATCGTCATCGGCATCGGCGCCTGGGCCGTGTTCCAGGGCGACGGCGAGTTCTCCCGGGTCACCGACTTCCAGACGCCGGGCGGCGAGTCCGCCTTCGGCGCCGTGACCGCGGCCACCGCGCTGGCGTTCTTCGCCATGGTCGGCTTCGAGGACTCCGTCAACATGGCCGAGGAGACCAAGGACCCGGTGCGGATCTTCCCCCGCGTCATGCTGATCGGCCTGACCATCACCGGCGTCATCTACGTCCTCGTCGCCATCGCCAGCGTCACCCTGGTCGCCCCCGCCGAGCTCGGCGTGGGGGACACGCCGCTGCTGAAGGTCGTGGAGGCGGGCGCGCCCGGCTTCCCGCTGGAGATCTTCGCGTGGATCACCGTGTTCGCGCTCTCCAACACCGCGCTGATCAACATGCTGATGGCCAGCCGCCTGCTCTACGGCATGTCCCGCGAGCGGGCGCTGCCGGGGCCGCTCAGCCGGCTGCTGCCGCGCCGCCGCACCCCCTGGGTCGCGATCACCTTCACCACGCTGCTGGCGTTCCTCCTGATCGGCTACGCCGACCTGTCCGCGCTCGGCGGCACCACCTCATTGCTCCTGCTGTGCGTCTTCGCGGTCGTCAACGTCGCGGTGCTCGTCCTGCGCCGGGACGAGGTCGCCCACCGGCACTTCCGCGCCCCCACCGCGCTGCCCGTCCTCGGCGTCGTCCTCTGCGTCTACCTGGCCAGTCCGCTCTCCCAGCGCTCGGGCCGCGACTACGAGATCGCCGGCTGGCTCATGGCCTCCGGCGTCGCGCTCTGGTTCTGCGTCTGGGTGGGCAACCGGATCATCACCTCGCGCAGAAGCGGTGTGAACTGACCCGAAAACGGCCAGGACCCGTTGCCAGCCGGTCGGGATGCCCTCTAGAGTCCGCCGCAGCACAGCAATGGGAGCGCTCCCCTCACTGTCGGAAAGCCTTGAGAGGAGCAGCATGACATCGCGTCTTCGCGCCACGGCGGCCGCGATCGCGGGCACCGTGGGGTCACTGGCCGCACTGGTGACCGCGGTTCCGTCGGCGCAGGCCGACGTTCAAATCTGCGAACAGTACGGCACGACCACGATCCAGGGTCAGTACGTGGTCCAGAACAACGTCTGGGGCTCGACCGCGCCCCAGTGCATCAACGCCACGGACACCGGGTTCTCGATCACCCAGGCGGAGGGCAGCGCCTCCACCGACGGCGCGCCCAAGTCGTACCCGTCGGTCTTCGCGGGCTGCCACTACAGCAACTGCTCGCCCGGCACCACCATGCCGATCCAGATCGGCTCGATCCAGAGCGCCACGAGCTCCATCGAGTACCAGTACGTCGACAACGCCGTCTACAACGCGTCGTACGACATCTGGCTCGACCCCCAGCCCCAGACGACCGGGGTCAGCGAGACGGAGATCATGATCTGGTTCAACCGGGTCGGCCCGATCCAGCCCATCGGCTCGCAGACCGGCACGGCGAACGTCGGCGGCCGGAGCTGGGAGGTGTGGACCGGCAGCAACGGGGCCAACGACGTGATCTCGTTCGTCGCGCCCTCGGCGATCGGCGGCTGGAGCTTCGACGTCACGGACTTCATCGACCAGGCGATCAGCCACGGCCTGGCGGACGAGTCCTGGTACCTGACCAGCATCCAGGCCGGTTTCGAGCCCTGGGAGGGAGGCGCCGGGCTCGGCGTCCGGTCGTTCTCGGCCGGCGTGAACTGACAGCGTGAACTGACGGCGTGAGCTGACGGCGTCCGGGTGAGGGGTGGTGCCGCGCGGTCGCGGAAAACGGGATGCCCGTGACCGCGCGGGCCCGGACAATCGCCGCATGCTGAAGGACCACTGGCCCCTGCTGGGCCTGCGCCTGACCACCCCCCGTCTCGAACTGCGGCTGCCCGGGGAGGGCGAGCTCGCCGCGCTCGCCGAGCTGGCGGCCGAGGGCATCCACCCGCCGGAGGAGATGCCGTTCCTCTTCCCCTGGACCGACCTCCCCCCGGCCGCCCGCGCCCGCTCGGTGGTCCAGCACCACTGGCTGCGCCGCGGCGACTGGACCCCGGAGAACTGGTCGCTGGCGCTCGCCGTCTTCTTCGAGGGCCGTCCGGTGGGCTTCCAGGACTTCGCCGCCCGCGACTTCGGGACGCTGCGCCGGACCAGCAGCGGCTCGTGGCTCGGCCGGAGACACCAGGGCCAGGGCATCGGCACCGAGATGCGCACGGCGATGCTGCACCTGGCCTTCGAGGGACTCGGCGCGGCGGAGGCCGTCTCGGGCGCGCTGGAGCACAACGCCGCCTCGCTCGCCGTCTCGCGCAAGCTGGGGTACGAGCGCGACGGGGTGGAGCGCGTGGTGATCAGGGGGCGCGCGACCACCGAGATCCGCCTGCGCCTGCCGCGCGCACGCTGGGAGGCCGCCGCCGACCGCGCCGCCGCCGACCGTGCACCGGTCACCGTCACGGGCCTGGAGCCGTGCCTGCCGCTTTTCGGGGCCGTTCGGGTAGCCTGACCCTCGCAGAGGCCGGGTGCCTCGGGTGGGTGGGCAGCCTTTTCGGAGGTTTGCCGTGCCGCGCCGTTACACGCCCGTCCTGCGTACGCCCGGGGTCGTGATCCCGCTGGCGACCGTCCTCACCGGGGCCGCCGCGATCGGAATGCTCGATCTGGCCCTGCTGCTCCTCACCCGCCACCGCACGGGCTCCCTCGCGTTCGCCGGCGCCGTCACCGGCGCCTTCGGTCTGGGGAACGCGGCCGGCCTGCCGTTGCAGGGGCGGCTGATGGACCGCTTCGGCCTCGGGCCGGTGCCCGCCGCCGCGGGCGTCGTCTGCGGGGGCGCGCTGCTGGCGCTGAGCCTCGGCGACCGCGACTGGCAGCTGATCCCCCTCGCCCTGCTCGCGGGCCTCGCCCTTCCCGCCACCACGGCCGGGACCCGCGTCCTGCTGCGCGACCTGATAACGGACCCCGCGCTGCGGCCCGCGGCGTACGCGCTGCTCGGCGTCCTCTTCCAACTGGGCCTCCTCGCGGGCCCTTTGCTCGTGTCCTTGCTGCTGGTGACGGTGAGTCCCGGCTCCGCGGTCCTGGTGGCGGGCGCTCTCGCGGCCTGCTCGGGACTGCTGTTCCCCCGGGCCGCGGCGGGCGGACCGCACCCGCGCCGGGTGCGGCCGGAGGGCGGCGCCCTCGCGTTCCCCGGGGTGCGGACGCTGCTGGGCGGCAGCCTGCTGGGCGGCCTGGCGGCGGGCCTGGTGGGGTTCGGCGTCCCGGCCGTCGCCCTGGACCACGGCGCGCCCGCGCTCAGCGGCGTGCTCCTCGGCGTGGCGGCCGTCGGCACCCTGGTCGCGGGGCTGGCGCTCGGCACCCGGCCGCGTCACCTCCCCACGGTGCAGGCCGCGGCGACGGTCACCGGGCTGCTGCTGGCCGCGTCCACCGGCTCGCTCCCCGCGTTCGCCGCCGTCCTCTTCCTCCACGGGGCGTGCGCGGCGCCCGTGATCCTGGCCGTCTCGACGCTCCTGGACTCGGTCGCGCCGCGCGCCGCCCTCACCCAGGCGTACGCGCTGACGGTCTGCGCCCACCTCGTCGGCACGGCCGCCGGATACGCCCTCGGCGGCAGCCTGCCGCCCGCGCCCCTGCCCTACGCGGCGGCGGCCCTGGCGGCGGCGGTGGCCTGGACGCTCCTGCGCCGCGGCACGCTCGTCCCCCGCTGATCCGGGCCGGTGAGACGGCGGTCTCAGGTCGGGGGGCCCGTGACGACGGCGGTGACGCGGGTGCCGCGCGGCAGCCCGCCCGATGCCGCCAGGTCGTGGAGGCAGTGGAGCATCTTGGCGACATAGCGGCGCTCGATCGCGAGGCCGTGCCGCTCCTCGAACGCCTCGGCGAACGCGGCGAGCCCCGCCGGTATCCGTCCGTACCCGCCGCCGTGGTGGGTGTGGGCGATGCGCCAGTTGCCGAACGTCCGGCCCCAGCCCTCCTGGTGCAGGCGGGTGACCTCGCCCTCCAGATAGCCGGCCCCGCCGCGCAGCACGGCGACGCCCAGGGCGCGCGCGCCGGGCGGGAGGCCCGCGGCGATGCCCGCCAGCGTGCCCCCGGTGCCGACCGGCGCGCAGACGATGTCGCGCGCCCCGAGGCCGGCCGGCTCCGCCGCGAGCTCGGCGCCTATCTCCGCGGCGCCGTGCGCGGCGGCGGCGTTGGACCCGCCCTCGGGCAGCACGAAGCAGCGGCCGAAGCGGCGTTCCAGGCGGTCGCGCGTCGCGGGCTCGTCGAGGGTCCGCAGCATCGCCCGGTAGGCGGCGCGGCCGGCGAACGCGAGCTCCATCCCGTCCGCCTCCGCCGCGGCGAGCGTGGGGTTGCGCGGCGCGTCGGCCAGCTCGTCGCCGCGGATGACGCCCACGCTGGTCAGGCCGCAGGCGGCGGCAGCGGCGGCGACCGCGCGGATGTGGTGCGAGTACGCGCCCCCGAAGGTGAGGAGACGGGTGTGGCCCAGTTCGGCCGCGGCGCACAGATTGGGCGTCAGCTTCCGCCATTTGTTGCCCGCGACCAGGGGGTGGATCAGGTCGTCACGCTTCAGCCGCAGCTCTGTCCCCGCCGCCGCCAGCACCGGGTCGGTGAGCGCGGCCACGGGCGAGGGCAGGACCGCGGGCGACAACATCGGTACGAGTGTACGAACGCGGGGTCACGCCCGCCGCCTCTTCGCCCGGTAGGACCGCATCTTGGCGCGGGCGCCGCAGACCTGCATCGAGCACCAGCGGCGGCGGCCCGCCGGGCTGTGGTCGTAGTACGCCCAGCGGCAGCTGTCCGCCTCGCACGCCTTGAGCCGCTGCCAGGTGCCCCGCGCCTCGGCCTCCGCGACCACCGCCGCCACGCGGGCGGCGAGCGCCGCGGCGCCGCGCAGCCCGGCCGCCGGGACCAGCGTCGCGGCCCCCGTCAGGGGATCGATCTCCAGCGTGAGCGGCGCGGCGGCGAACGCCTCGTTCAGCTCGGCGGCCCGGTCCGGCCGTGGCGCGGGCCCGGTGTGCGCGACGCACGCCTCGCGGAGCGCCTCGCGCAGCCGCAGTACCTCGGGGAGGTCCGCGCCGGTCAGCGCGGTGCCGGCGCGCTCGGCGAACGCGGCGAGCCCGTCCGGGTCGGCCAGGGAGTCACCGCCCCCCTCCAGGTCGACCGTGTTGACGAAGTCCTCGACCAGGGCCAGCCCGCTCGGCGTCGTTCTCGCTGCCACGGTTGCAACGTTACCGGTGATCCGCCATCATGAGGTCACTGTCGCGTTACCGCTAGGCGCGTTACAGAGGTAACGCGTCCCGGAGGGAGAACTGCCATGGCCATCGCCACGATGGGGGTCACCGTTCTGGACTGCCCGGATCCGCGGGAGCTCGCCGCGTTCTACGCCGCCGTGCTGGACTGGCCGGTCATCGAGGGGGGCGACGAGGAGTGGGTGGAGCTGGCCGGGCCGCACGGGCGGCAGCTGGCGTTCCAGAAATCCGAGGGGTACCGGGCGCCCGACTGGCCGGGCACCGAGAACCCCCAGCAGTTCCACCTGGACCTCGACGTCCCCAGGGCGCGGCTGGACGAGGCCGAGCAGGAGGTGCTGCGGCTCGGCGCGAGGCTGCTCGAGGACGACCAGGGCGGCACGCGCGACTGGCGCGTCTACGCCGACCCGGCCGGCCACCCGTTCTGCCTCTGCGTCCGCTGAGACGGGACGCGGGCCACGGGCGCCGGGTCCGCGCACACGAAGGCCCCGCGCGGCACTCCGCGCGGGGCCTTTCCGTCCCTCTCGGCCGTGGGCTCACCACCCGGCGCTCACTCCGCGCCGACGGTGACCTCCTCGTCGTTCTCCAGCTGCGAGATCAGCAGCTCCGTCTGCTCCATGTCCCACAGCACCGCCGAGCCCTGTTCGGTGGAGTATCCGGGGTCGGCGACGGGGATGTTCATCCGCTCCGCGCCCCGCATCGCCCAGAACATCGCGCGCAGGTCCCACAGGCTCATGTCCTTGTCCACGATCAGCGCGTCCAGGCCGGCGCCCATCGTCGGGTACAGCGTGAACGGGTTGAGCAGCGTGGACGGCGAGGCGGCCTGTCCGGCCAGCGTCCCGAGGAACTCCTGCTGGTTCTGCGTGCGGCCCAGGTCGCCCTCGGCCTCCTGGTAGCGCTGCCGGTTGAACGCCAGGGACTCGGCGCCGTCCAGCATCTGGCAGCCCGCCTCGAAGTCCGCGCCCGAGTTGTCGTCCTGGATGGGCTCGTCGAAGCACATCTCGACCCCGCCCAGCGCGTCCACGACATTGGCGAAGCCGCCGAAGCCGATCTCCGCGTAGTGGTCGATGCGCAGCCCGGTGTTGAACTCGATGGTGCGCACGAGCAGTTCGGGGCCCTCGATGGAGTAGGCGGCGTTGAGCTTCTGCTCCTGCGCGGGTATGCGGTCGCCGGAGACGGAGCCGGTGAACTCGGGGATGGTCACCCAGGAGTCGCGCGGCAGGGAGACCATGGTGTTCCCGTTGTCGCCGACGTGCAGGATCATGATCGTGTCCGTGCGCTGGCCGCCGGTGTCGCCGGTGTGGAGCTCCTGCTGCTCCTCCTCGCTCAGGCCCTCGCGGCTGTCGGAGCCCACGATCAGGTAGTTGGTGCCCTTGCCGACGGTCGGCCGGTCCTCGACCGAGGCGAGGTCCACCTCGCGGCGCAGCTTGCCGTCGGCCCAGAAGTAGGTGGAGACGGCCGTGACCAGCAGCACCACGGCCAGCGCCAGCGCGCCGAAGCCGATGCGGCGGCGCCAGTTGCGCTGCCGGCGCGGCCCGCGCGGCCCGTCGTCGTACGGGTCACCGTCGCCGTAGGGCGGCGGGGGAGGCGGGGGCGAGGAGTGGCGGCCCGGCGCGTTGCCCCGGTACACCTGTCCCTCGCTGTACCCCGAGTCGTAGCCCGCCTCGGGTCCCGGCCGCTGCCCGTGGCCCTCGTCGTGCAGGGGCGGCCGGGGGCGGGGCGGTCTCTGCACGTGCGGCATCACCCGGGCGCTCTCCGGGCGCGCGCTGCCGCTGCCCTGACCGTAGCGGTCCCCGTTCCCGGCCTGATTCCGGGCCTGGCTGTCGTCCGTCCAACCGTTCGGCCAGTCGCTCATAGCATGCCAGTGTGCCTGTCCGCCCTGATCAACGGGACCCCGGGGGCCGACTGTGGCAGAGCTGATGCATTCCGCCGGCGCGCGCGCCCCCGGCTTACGCTGGCCTCATGGCCCAACCACCCGGGAAACCCACCGCCGCCTCGCGCACCACGCTGTCGCACATCATGACGCAGGCCGACGTCAACCTCCTCGGCACCGTGCACGGCGGAGTGATCATGAAGCTGGTCGACGACGCGGCCGGGGCCGTCGCCGGGCGGCACTCGGGCGGGCCCGCGGTGACGGCCTCGATGGACGAGATGGTGTTCCTCGAACCGGTCAAGGTGGGCGACCTCGTCCACGTCCACGCGCAGGTCAACTGGACCGGCAGGACCTCCATGGAGATCGGCGTCAAGGTCCTGGCCGAGCGGTGGAACGAGTCGACGCCCGCCACCCGCGTCGGCACCGCCTATCTGGTGTTCGCCGCGGTGGACGAGACCGGCAAGCCGCGCCCGGTGCCGCCGGTGCTTCCGGACAACGACCGGGACCGCCGCCGCTATCAGGAGGCGCAGATCCGGCGCACCCACCGGCTCGCCAGACGCCGCGAGATCCTGGAGTCACGCCGCCGACCTCTGTGAACGGCCGTGGGGGCTGGCGGTGTTGCGGCTTCGACGCTTGGCCTAGGTGGCGCGGGCTTGCCCGGGTGTCCGTGTCGTTCGGATGCACGAGGAAGGCACCTACGGGGGGAGGGTTCGTGGGTGTTCGCCGTCCCGGTGACCGGCAGGGTTGTGGATGGATGAGGCGGGTGTCCGAACGGGCGCAGCGGATGACGGTGGTCTTGGGTCGGTCTGTTTGCTGTGGCTGGGGTGGCGCGCAGCTGCTGCCGCCTCTGTGTGCCCTTGTTGGTCATCCGCCGGGCCGGTGGGGGTCGTTGCCCAACCGGGCAGTGGTGGCGGTGCGCGGTCGTCTGCCCCTTCGGGCATCTGGAGGTGGGGACTGTTCTGAAACGCGAAACACTTCGTTTTAAACAGAGTGTTGAAAACAAACCGTGCGCCGTTTGAAAACAGTCCCCGCCCTCCGATGCCCGATAGGGCAACGAACCCACCGGCCCGCTACATAAGCCCCGGCGGCGCGCGGGCAACGACGAATACGTGCGGCCAGAGCAGGCCCGAAGGGTGCGCGCCACCTCAACCCCCCACCCACAGACCGACCCAAGACCAGAGTCATCCGCTGCGCCCGTTCGGACACCCACCTCTTCCACCCGACAACCCTGCCGGTCACCGGGACGACCCCGACCCACGAACCCTCCCCCGCAGGTGCCTCTTTTCGTGCATCCGCACGAAACAGACACCCGGGCGACCGTGCGCCACCTAGGCCAGGCGTAGAAGCCGCCCCCCGAACAGGCCCTAAGCTCGGCCGCGATGCCGCCCCGGGCCGCCCCGGATATAAGAGGACAGCCCGGCTGCGGTCACGCCGCGGCACGCAATACGCTGGCATCATGCCGACCCCGTTGCCGATCAGCGGCGAGCTGCGTTCCCTGGTGGGCTCCCCCACGGAGGCCACGCTCCTGGACAGCAGCCCGCGCTCCCGGGTGTGGCGGGTCGAGTTGCGCGGGGGCGGCCGGGTGATCGTCAAGCAGATCGCCGACGGAGGCGGGGCCGGGCCCGGCGCGGACGCGCGCTTCGCGCGGGAGGTCGCCGCGTTGCGGCTCGCCGCGCGGGCCACCCGGCCGGCCGTCGCGCCCGCGCTGCTCGGAACGGACCCGGCGTCCCGGGTGATGGTCCTGGAGCACCTGGACGATCTCGGGGTGGCCGACGACTGGATGCCCGGCTACGCCGAGTCCCTCGCCCGGCTGCACGCACTCACCGGGCCGCCCGACGCGGGCACGCTCCCCGCCTGGTCCGGACCGACGGCCGCCGACGCCGAGTCGTTCCTTGCCCTCGCCAAGGCGCTCGACGTCCCCGTCCCGCCCGCCGTGCCGCGCGAACTCGCCGACCTGATCGACCGGCTCGACCCCGCGAGCCACCATGCGCTGCTGCACGGCGACCCCTGTCCCGGCAACGACCTGCGCACCGCCACCGGCGTCCGCTTCGTCGACTTCGAGCAGGCGTCGCTGGGCAACGGCCTGGTCGAACTCGCCTACTTCCGCATCGGGTTCCCGACCTGCTGGTGCGCGATGTCGGTCACGGCCGCGCCGCTCGCGGAAGTCGAGGACGTCTACCGTGCCACCTGGCGGAGCCTCACCGGCACGGACGTCCCCGGGGATCTCGCCGACGCCTGCGCCGGCTGGCTGATCCGTGGCGACGCACTGGTCGAACGCGCCCACCGCGAATCGGTCGACCACCTCGCCCGGGTGCCGACCGAGGACTTCGCGTGGGGCCACGTCTCCGCCCGAGAGCGCCTCGTCCACCGGCTCGGCGTGGTCGCCGGCCAGACCCGCGACCACGACCGTCTGCACGCGCTCGGCCACCTCAGCGCCGCCCTGGCCGCACGTCTGCGGGAGCGCTGGCCCACGCTGCGCCCGCTGCCCGCGCACGACACACGGCCTCGGTAGCTACCGTTCCGCACGGCCCGAGGGCCCCGGTCCGCGCTGACCGGGGCCCTCGGTGGTTCTCAACTGCTGTGCGGCGCTGCCGCGATGACCTACTCTTCCGCTCCGAAGAGGTGGGTGTAGGTCGCCAGGGCGATGGCGATGTCCGCCTGTGCCCAGAAGCGGTGGTACTCGAACGTCGGCACCTCGCCGCCGTTCAGGTACGCCTCCACCTGCGGCCAGTTCTCGTCCTCCTGGTAGAAGGAGCGGATCGAACCGAACGTGGATCCCGGCTCGACGACATCACCGTTGGGCATGGTGCCGCTCCAGCCGGCGGGGACGTACACCTCGTCCTCGAAGCGCGAGTAGTCCTCGCGGGGCTCGGGGACCGTGATGCCCTGGTCGTCCTGGAGGGCGAGCAGCGCGTCGAGCAGGCCCGACGCGGTCTCCTGGGCGGCCGTGTCGCCGCTGGCGGCGGCGTAGAAGGACAGGGCGTTGGCCAGCGAGCCGGTCACGCCGACGTCCTGCGAGTAGCCGGTGACCTCGACGTGCAGGCCCGCGTTGTCACCCGGGTTCGCCGGGTCCCAGGTGTCGGGGGCGCCGTTCCACTCCAGCGTGGCCGGGATCTGGAAGTCCCCGCCCTCGCCGATGGTGACCTCGCTGACGACCCAGTCGGCCCACTTGTCGAGGACAGGGCCCACCCGCTCGTCGCCGCTGGTGTAGTAGTACTCGGCGAGCCGCTGCATGGACCACGCCTGCATGCCGAACCAGCGGTTCGACGGCGGGTCGTGGTACACCGGCTGCTCGTCGTAGTACATCCCGTAGAACGTGGGCGTGCCCGACGGCGGCTGGGCGTAGTGGCCCTCCCAGCTGTTCGTCGCGCCGCCGGCGATGCCGCCCTCGGCCGACTGGAGCCAGGTGTAGAACTCGATCATCCGCTCCAGGCTGTTGCCCCAGTCCTCCGTCGCGGTGGGCGACTCCGGCTGGAGCGCGGCGTCCTCGGAGAGGACGTAGGCGGCCATCGGGTTCTGGTAGCCGAAGTGCGCGTAGCTGGAGCCGATCCGCCACGCCCAGCCGGCGGAGGTGTCCACCGCGCCGCCCCAGGCGTAGTACCACGACATCAGCGAGTGGTTGCTGCTCTTCCCGCTGCCCGCGGCGCACTCCGAGGGACCGACGCAGTCGCCGATCTCCTTGAAGTACTTGTCGTACATGGAGTACCGCAGGTAGTCGCCCATCATCGCGGCCTTCTCGACCGTCTCGGCGACATCCCCCGCGTTGCCCTGCTCACCGGCCCAGATGTTGGCCCAGTAGGCGGCCTGCACGGCGCGGGCGTCCGCGTCCGGCGCGTTGGTGTAACGCCACTGCTGCGCGTAGGAGGCGTCCCCGGTGAAGAGGTCGAGGTAGCCGTTCTCGCCGCCGTAGCTGAAGTCGTCGCAGGACGGGTGCGTGACGGTCTCCCAGGTGGATTCCTGCGGACCGCGCTGGAAGGTGTTGATGAACGTCGGGTCGCCCGCCGTCCCGCCGCAGACGTCACCGTAGCCGTAGACGTCGTCCACGTCCTGGAGCCAGTGCATGCCGTAGATGTCGTCCGTGCCATAGGTGGACGACAGCTCGTTGGCGAGGGGGTCGTCGCCGACGGGCACGTCGGTGTCGAGCTGCGCCGGGTAGTCCGCCGGGTCGTTGGACTCCGGCGCGTAGGTGGCCGGCGACGACGGGTCGTAGAAGCTGTTCGTCGGCTGCTCGTCGGCGCTGGGGATCATCCACTCTTCCATCAGCGCCCAGGCGTCGTTGAACGGAGCCCAGTCGCCGGTGACCTGACCGTACTGGGCCTCCAGCCAGATCAGGTACGAGTACGCCTCCGAGGTCGTCTCGTGCCCGTGGTCGGGTGCCTCGACGATCATCGTCTCGACGGAGTGGTAGGGGATGCCCTCGTCCGAGAAGTACCCGTTCGCCGGGTCCTTGATCGTCTCGTAGAGGGTGAGGAACTGCTCCTCGTACTGGAGGAGTTCGGGCTCGTCGCCGAAGGGCGAGCTGGCGTTGCCCTGAGCCGCCGCGGTCAGACCGAGGGGCAGGGAGAGGGCCACGGCCCCGGCGACCCAGAGGCGCCGGGACGTGCGGTGTCTTGTTCTGGTCGGGGTCTCGATGTGTGATCCACGGCGGATCCGCATCGCGTCCTCCTCGCGGCTCGTGGGGTGAGGAGCTGTTCGTGACCAGTGGGAGCGCTCCCAAGCTTTGAGCAATGGACTGCACACGTCAAGACCCATGCGAAATCCGGCTCCTGCATGGCAGGTCAGCGGTAAATTCTCGAACGACCCCTTGGCGGGAAGGGCAGTTGTGGCCTACGGTCCCTTCAACCAGTGGGAGCGGTCCCAAACTGTCAGGCGCCGGGGACGGCGCGCTGCGACGACCCGGAGCCGCTCCGAGCATGTACCCCCACAACCCCCACATCCCCCCACGATCTCCCCGGTGCTCCGCACAGGAGCAGTGGCGAGTACCCCCGTGCCTTCGGCCAGGTTCGCTCCGGCGTTCCTGCCGTCGAGACCCGTCATCGGTCTGTTCTCCGGCCCCGCCCGTGGCCGGCGACGTCAGCACGTGTGGGCATGCGGCGGGCCAAGGGAAACGTCTCGGCGCCGGCTTCCCGGGTCGCCGTGGCGGCCCGTCCCCGAGCCGCGACGGCACCCGACGCCGTTCGGCATCTGCCGTACGCAACCATCCGGAGGATTAACAGCATGAGCCGCACCAACCCCCCACACCGCCGACTACGCCGGCGGCCCGTCATGATCGCGGGCGCCCTTGTCGGCGCGGCGGCGCTGACCTTCACCACCCTGAACACCGCGTCAGCCGGTGACGACGCCCAGGTGCTCCAGCGCGTGGACAACCCCTACGAGGGCGCGCAGCTCTACGTCAACCCGGACTGGGCCGCCGCCGCCACCGAGGGTGGTGGCTCGGCGATCGCCGACCAGCCCACCGCCGTGTGGCTGGACAGCAGGGCCGCCATCACCGGCGGTTCGGCCGGCTCGAACACCATGGGTCTGGCGGAGCACCTGGACGAGGCGGTCGCCCAGGGCGCCGACGCGATCCAGATCGTCACCTACAACCTGCCCGGTCGCGACTGCGCCGCGCTCGCCTCCAACGGCGAGCTCGGCCCGGAAGAGATCGACGTCTACAAGAGCGAGTTCATCGACCCGATCAACGAGATCGTGTCGGACCCGGCCTACGCCGACCTCCGCATCATCAACATCGTGGAGATCGACTCGCTGCCGAACCTGATCACCAACGTCGGCAGCCGTGAGACGGCCACGCCGGAGTGCGACGTGATGCTGGCCAACGGCAACTACGTCGAGGGCGTGGGCTACAACGTCGCCACGCTGGGCGCCAACCCGAACGTGTACAACTACATCGACATCGGGCACCACGGCTGGATCGGCTGGGAGGACAACTTCCAGGCCACCGCGGACCTGCTGTTCGAGGCCGCCAACGCCGGAGGCGCCTCACCCGAGGACGTCCACGGCTTCGCCGCCAACACCGCCAACTACAGCGCCACGGTGGAGGACAACTTCGCCATCGGCGACACCATCGGCGGCCAGCCGATCCGCAGCGAGAGCTCGTGGATCGACTGGAACAACTACGTCGACGAGCAGTCGTTCGCCCAGGCGTTCGCCACGGACGCGGCACCCGGGGCCGGTTTCCCGTCGGGCCTCGGCGTCGTGATCGACACCTCGCGCAACGGCTGGGGCGGCTCGGAGCGTCCGAGCGGACCCGGTCCCGAGACCTCCGCCGACGAGTATGTCGACGGTGGCCGCTACGACCGCCGTATCCACCTCGGCAACTGGTGCAACCAGTCCGGTGCCGGCCTCGGCGAGCGGCCCACCGCGTCGCCCGCCGCGAACATCGACGCCTACACCTGGATCAAGCCTCCGGGTGAGTCGGACGGCTCCAGCGAGGAGATCCCGAACGACGAGGGCAAGGGCTTCGACCGGATGTGCGACCCCACCTACGAGGGGAACCCGCGCAACCAGAACAACATGTCCGGCGCGCTGGACGGCGCCCCGATCTCGGGCCACTGGTTCCAGGCCCAGTTCGAGGAGCTTCTGGCGAACGCCTACCCGCCCCTGTGATCTGACCGGATCGCCGGACCGGATCTGAGGGACGCCACCCCCCACGCACCCGCCCCCGTTGCCTCCCAGGCACCGGGGGCGCGGTGCGTCCGGGGCGCGGTGCGTGCGGGACCGGCGCGCGCCCGCGGGCGTTCGGCGCGGGCGTCACGGGGTGCGGGGCAGGTACCGCAGCCGCTCCGCCGCCAGGCAGGCGCGGGTCAGCCCGGCGCGGACGGAGACCGCCGTGCTGCCGCTGCAACTGCGCACGTACAGGTCCACGTTGATCAGGGCCACGAGGATCGCGTACATGCGTTCGTCCTGGAGCTGGCCGTGCACGATCAGCAGCCCGATGACCCAGACGATGCACAGGTAGAAGACGTGGGTCCAGGTCCACTTGACGAGTCTGCGCAGCCCGGGGATCGTGCCCGGCGGCACGGTCGACAGCCCTTCGGCGCGCGCTCGGGCGATGGCGGTCCGGCTGAAGGACATGCACCAGAAGTTGCACAGGAAGCCGCAGGTGACCCCGGCGGCGAGGGCGATCGGCCACCAGTCCCGCTGCACCAGCGTGGGGGGCAGACACGCCAGCGCCGCCGCGACCCCCCACAGCCTGATCGCCACCTCCGCGCACCGCGCCCGCGCGGTCAGCCCGCCCTGCCCGGGGCCGGTGATCAGGGGAGTGATCCCGGCCAGGACGTTCTGGTAGTGGCGGATCCCCGCCAGCAGGCTGCTGACGGCCACCAGGCGAACGGCCAGGCTGCCCGAGAAGTCCTCGACCGGGTAGGTCGGTTGCCGCAGCGCGTCCAGGAAGGGGAACTCCTCCTCGGAGCTGCCCGTGGCCCACTGGAGCACGCTGATCGGCTGGTTGCCCCAGTCCCAGCCGATGTCCCGCAGCCACCAGTAGAGGATGATCAGGCCCGCGGTGTAGAAGACGCTCGCGGCGACCCAGGACGTGAACATCAGCCAGCGCACGTACATCCCGCGCCCGTCCCGGTAGATGTCCTGCCTCCGGCGGATGCGCCACATCCGCCACGCCCGGCGCGGCGCGCCGTTCAACGGGGTGAGCAGGTCCCGCGGCCCCTCCGCCCGGCCCTCCCTGGCCGCCAGCACCGCCTCCAGCTCCTCGTTGAAGTGCCGTGCCAGCTGCGGGAAGAGCGGGGCCCCGGGGTCGGGGCGGAAGATGAGCAGGCGGTTCCGCTCCTCGCCCGCGGTCAGGTCCTCGACGAGGCGGGCCAGCACCGGGGACTCGGCGTACAGCTCGTCGGGCAGGAGGGTGGTGCTCTCCGGCCAGCCGTTCGGGGCGCCGGCGATGGCGACCAGCAGCAGGCCGAGCGAGTAGACGTCCGCGCGCAGCGACTCCCGGCCGCTGTTCCTGATCTCCGGCGCGACGTACCCGGCGTCGGGCCCCTCGGAGCCGGAGACGGCGTGCGAGTAGAGGTAGTTGACGCCGAGATCCACCAGGACCAGCGACCTCGTGCCGGGGGTGGGTTCCTGGACGATGATGTTCGAGGGCGAGAGGTCGCCGTGGTGGAGCCCCTCGCTCTCCAGCTCGGCGAGGGCGTCGAACAGCTTCGGCCCGAGCTCTCCGAGCAGGTCGGTTCTGAGGCCCGGCCGCGGCGGCTGTCCCCCGAGATATTCGGCCAGCGTCTTGCCCTCCACGAACTTCATCATGATCCACTTGCCGCAGCTCGCCCACACCTGGGCGAGGTGGCGCATGTCCGTGCTCTGCCGTCCGTAGCGGGACATGTAGCTGCCGGTGGCCTCGGAGATGGCCGGGACCCGGAGGTAGGGGAGGAGGATGCACTTCAGCGCGAGCTGGCGGCGGTGCCCCTGCACGAGGACGGAGCGCCCCTGGAGGATGAACGAGGTCGTGCCGTGGCGGTGGAACGTGAGGCTCGTGGGGTCGAGGCGCCGCCACTCGGCGCGGGCCGCGCGGAGGTCGGCGGACCTCCCGGGGGCGTACAGGGCGCAGAGCGCCTCGCGGACGGCGGGCTCCTGGAGCGTCGGCACGCACAGGTCCGCGCAAGCCAGACCGGGTGGGTGCCCGTCGCCGGGGGTGCCGAAGCGGCGGGCGTAGGAGTGGCGCAGCGACACCAGGGTGACCAGGAGCACGCCGAGGTGGCCCACGAGGGGGCGGCCGAGGAGCCGGTCGGGCTCGGGGCGGGCGTGGAACGCCTGGCGCCAGCGGTGGAGGTCCTCGATGACCGTGTCCCAGGAGCGGCCCAGCTCGAACCTGAACGCGCCCGCCTCGACGGGGATCTGGCGCAGGGCCCGCTCCCAGGTCCGGGTCGCCCAGCCCAGTAACTCGGCCTCCGCGGCGGCGTCCCCCTCGGTCAGACGCAGGACGGTCCGTATGTCGTTCACCTCGGCGCTCCTCGGTGGTTCCGGTTCCGGCGGCGGCCGACCGGAACCAGCGCCCGAACACACCGGCGTACCCCCGGGTGTGCTCCGGCGCGCGGAGCGCCACGGCGGAGATCACCCCCGCACGCCCCCCGTCGGCATCGCGTCTGCGCCCCAGGGTGTCAGAGGGCGGCTGCCGGGAAAAGGGCGCCCGGCGCGGACGGCGACCGCGTCCTAGGAACCGAGCGGCCAGCGGCGGGCGCCGAACTGGGTGACCGTCACCAGCGTGTCCCCGTCGGGCGAGAGGGCGACCGCCCCGTCCGCCCGGCCGAACGGGATCTCGGCCACCACCGTTCCGCCGCGCGCCTCCCAGACCGCGCCCCAGCCATGGCTGCCGGGGAAGTACGCGCGGGGCCCGCCGGTCGCCGACCAGACGAGGGCGCCGTCCGGCTGGTCGTGCATCGGCAGGTCGGGGACGGCGAGCCGGGGCCGTTCGGTCAGCTCCTTCACCGGCGCCGCCGGATCCGCCTCGGCCTCCCCGCCCTCGGGCAGCGGCAGCAGCCACAGCGCCGCGTGGCCGCGGTCGGTCGAGCCCGCGACGGCCAGTTCGGTGCCGTCGGGCGCGAACGCGAGCCCGGTGATCTGCCGCAGCCCGGCGGGCTCCGCGCGCACCAGCGCCGCGCCGGTTCCCACGTCGCGCACCACCACGCGGCTCTGCGCGTCCCGCGCGCCGAGCGCGACCCGCGCGCCGGTCGCGTCGAGCGCCGCCGCCTCGACCCGCACGCCCCGCCAGTGGTCGGGGTGCGCGACCGGTTCGGCGACGATGCGGACCGTCCGGCCCGTCGCCGCGTCCAGCACATGGACCGCGCCCGCCGTGTGGAGCGCGAGCGCGAGCCGGGAGCCGTCGCGGCTGAACGCGAGCCGCAGCCGCTCCTCGCCGTACGGTGCGGTCGCCGGCAGCGGATGGCGCCAGCGCGGTGTGCCGCCGTAGGCGTCGTCGAGGACCACGCAGGAGCCCTCCCCGAGCAGCGCCCGCGCCACGGCGTCGCCGCCCGGGACGAAGGCCAGGTCGGCGAGGTAGGCCGCGTCCGGGACCCGCGGCAGCAGCGCGACGCTGGGCCCCGCGCCGGAGGGGCCGGGCCGCTCGAACGGCTCGGGCCAGCGGCAGAGCACCTGCGGGCGGTCGGCCGAGTCCCGTTCGAGCTTGGCGCCGAACGCCAGGGCGACGCCGCCGTTGGAGACCGCGGCCACCGGGATCGACCAGTGGGAGCACGGGAGGGGGGCCGCGTCGCGCGGCCCGCCCGCCAGGGCGGCCGGCAGCCCGTCGAGCAGCACCGTGCCGGGCCCGGCCTCGGGCGGCGGCGGGGGCCCGGCGTCCGGGGACGGGGCGAGTCCCGCGAGGAACCACGCCTCGATGTCGTCCTGAACGGTGACCAGCGCGAGGCCGTCGGGCGTGAACGCGGCGATGGCCGCGGCGGGATCGGCCCACAGCGTCCTGCCCTCGCCGTCGAAGAGCAGCGAGCCGAAGTCGGCGCCGATGAAGCCGTAGGGCCCGGCCTGCGTCCAGATGGCCCGCGCGGTCAGCGCGGCGCTCGGCGCGTCCGCGTCCAGGCCCTCGGCGAAGCCCTCGGGGCGCAGCATCCTGCCGGGCGTCAGCGTCAGCGCGCCGACCGGGCCCTCCGAGCCGTGCACCGCGACCACCCGGGCCGCGGGGCAGGCGGCGGTGGCCAGGCCCGCCCGTTCCGGCGCGCCCCCGACGGCCCCGCCCACCGCGAACAGGGCGTCGCCGTCCGGCGCGAAGGCCAGCGCGCCCACCGAGGTCAGCCCGGTCTCGGCGGTGGCGAGCAGCACCCCGGTCACCACCTCTCGCACCACCACGCGCCCCGCCGGGCCCGCGTGCGCCAGCAGCCGGCCCCCGGAGTCCAGCGCGACCGGGCCGAACGCGTCCTGGCCCTCGGGCACGCGCAGCAGCACCTTGCCGGTGGCCACCTCGACCACGGTGACGACGTCCGTCGAGCCGGTCCCGACCGCGAGCCGTTCCCCGTCGCCCGAGAACGCGAAGCGCACCACGTCGTCCCGCCCGAAGGGGGCGTCCTCCTCCTCCTCGCCGAGGCACGGCCTGACCTGCCATAACGGCTCGCCCGTCCGCGCCGACCAGGCGTGCCAGGCGCCCTCGACGGCCGTCACCACGGTCTCGCCGTCGGGGCTGACCGCGATGTCGTACGCCTCGTCGTAGTACTCGCCGCCGCTGAGGTACCAGACCAGCGGGGCGTCCCTGGTGGTGTGCCAGCGCACGATGTCGCCGCCGTTGTGGTGCCACTCCGCGGCGGCGGCCAGCACCGCCCAGCGCAGCCCCGGCGGCGCGGCCACCGCGCTGGCGCCGCCGAAGAAGTAGGCGCTCTCGCTGTCGGCGCCCTCCTCCCGGTCGTCCTCGACCGGCAACGGCACCGTTCCGGTCTCGACGTTGTCCAGCCGGCCGAGGCGGCGCGTTCCGGCCAGCGCGTGGTAGGGGCGGACGTCACCCGCGACCCACTGGGCCCACCAGTGGTCGGGCATCGGGCGCTGGGCGGCGGGCCAGCGCAGCACCCGGGAGGTGACGGCGTCGAGACGCTCCTGGTCGAGCCCTTCGAGCAGGCCGCATATCCGGAACCAGCCCGCCCGGCCTGGGCGGGAGTCGAGCAGGGACTGCACCGTTGTCATCACGTCGTTCCTTGCCTCACCCGAGGTCGTACGCGCGCACGTGCGCGGGGCTTGCGACGACCAGCGCGCGGCCGTCGGGGCTGAGCGCCCAGGCCGTCGAACGGCCCAGGTCGGGGACGGAGAGCAGGTCCCGGCCGTCGGCCAGGTCCCAGACGGTCACGGTCCGCCCGGCCCGGACCGCGGCGCGCGGACCCGCCGGGCCCCACACCGGCCGGACGACCTGCTGCCTGGCCTCGCCCGGCAACCCGGCCAGCCTGAGCCCGGCCGTCCCCCCTCCGTCGAGTGCGACGATCACCGCCACGGCCGCGCCGTCCGCGGCGCCCACCACCGCGAGCGACCTCCCGTCCGGGGCGAAGACCAGGCCCGAACACCAGGTCACGCCGGTGAGGTGGGTCTCGACCTCCCCGGTGCGCAGGTCGAGCACGGCGACGGCGCCCTCGGGGGCGCGCTCGTACGGGCGGCAGAGCCGGAACGCCAGCCGCGAGCCGTCCGCGTCCACCGCCACGGCCTCGCTGCCGCCGATCCCCACCGGGTCCGCCACCTGCTCCCCGTCGGCGGCCGACCAGGCCACGACGCTGCGGCTGCTCTGGTCGCACCCGGCGACGGTCGCCCCGTCGCCGCTCACCGCGAGCCGCACGCCGCCGAAATCGCCGTATCCGGCGTAGAACGGCCTGCTGATCGACCGGCGCCACCGCTCCCCGGCGCCCAGCCGCGGCCAGTGCGCGACCTGGCCGACATGCTGCTCCTCCGTCCCGCCGAACGACGCCGTCAGCGCCGTCCCCCCGGGACCGAACAGCAGGTCGCGCACCGCGACACCCGGCGTCCTGCGCGCCACGCCCAGCCGCGTGGGACCGCTCCCCCGCTCCGGGGCGCCTCCCGCCGCACGCGCTCCGCCCTCGGGCGCTCCATCCCCGGGCGGTCCGCCTTCGGCGAGGTCGAACAGCAGCAGCTCGCCGAAGCCGGGGAACCACGGCGCGGCGGTGGCCACCGCGACCCGTTCCACCCCCTCCGAGACGGCCACCGCCGTCACGCGCTGCGCCACGGCGGGCCGGCCGGGCAGCGGCCGGCGGATGTCCAAGTCCCCGGGATCACACAGGTGCCGAACAGCCATGACACGGACCTTAAACCGCTCCGCCGCGGACGGAGACCGCCTTGCACGGGCCGGTGGGCGCGGATCGGCCACCCCCGTGTGCCCATAAGCAAAGTCCCGTACGGAACGGGCCGCCCTCGCGGGGGACGGGGGCCCACCGTCCCCCGCGAGGGCGGCCCGTTC
>NZ_LAVK01000618.1 GCF_001083795.1 Streptomyces sp. SBT349 | reverse complement strand
GCCCGTGCCGCGCAACCCGCCGCTCCTGGCGCCGCGCGGTCCAGCAGCCGGGCGGCGCGCTCGGCCCCGTTCACGCGTCCTCCCGTTCCACGCTCAGCCCGATGTCGTGCGGCCCCGCCGCCGGAACGGGCCCGCCCGCCGTCCCCAGCGCGATGTCGCCCCCGAACCGCTCGTCCAGGCACTCGCTCAGCAGGTCGAGCGCCTCCCGCACGTCCGGCGCCCCCACCCGCGTCCGCACCTCGTCGACGCGCGCCAGGTCGCCGGGCGCGAAGTGCAGCATCGGCCGCTCCAACAGCGCACGCGCCGCCGGGAGATGGGAGCTGTGGACCTCAAGGACCCCCGCGACGACGGTGACGAGGATGTCCCCCCACGGGTCGATCGCGACCAGGCGCCGTTCCGGCTCCGCCGCGGCGACCCAGGGGGGCGCCGTGTCGGTCCGGAGCCCGTCGGGGGAGTGGATCCGCCCGGCGAAGGCCGGGTCGAGCGGCAGCCCCGCCCACGTCTCGGAGGGCCACCGCGCCGCGATCGGCCCCGGGAGCGCCTCGGCGCGGCGGGCACGGTCACCGCCCGGGGGCAGGTCCCACACCTCGGTGTACTGCTCCCGCTCCGGCCCGTCGTCCCCGCCGCCCGGCGGCCGGAGCCGGTGCAGGGCCAGCGAGCGCGGGGAGAGGAACGTGAGCGCCGCGCTCCCCCACGGGCCGGGCGGCGGCCCCGGCGTCGGGGCGTCGTGGAGCAACTCCCCGTCCTCGTCGACGACATACAGGTGATCGCGGTCGAAGAACGCCACCAGCCGCTCGGCGGGCAGCGTCGCGAGCGCGAACAGCCCCTCGGGGCCGACGATGCCCCGGCCGGGCTCCGCCGCGCCGGGCTCCGCCCCGCCGAGCGGGACCCCACCGAGCGGGGCCCCGCCGAGCGCGGGGATCGGCACGCGGCGCGGCCGGTCGGCACCCGCGTCGACGAGGAGCAGGCCCCCGGGGTCGAGCATCACCGCCCCGGCGCTCGACCTGCGCAGGTCCGAGAGCTGGTGGCCCGGCACCGTCACCCGCTCCCCCCACAGGCACCACACCGTCGCGCGCCGACGCTTGTCGTGCACGGTCCTCACGAGGATCCGGTCCCCCAGGTGCAGCAGGGACGGCCGCCCCTCCCTGTTCAACGGGGACAGCTGAGCCCGGTACGAGATGTGTCCGTCGCCCAGCCGCATGTCGGCCAGCCAGCTCTCGAACCCGTCCTGGCTCCGCGTGTCGGAGAGGAAGACCGCCTCCGAGGCGTCCGGGGAGAGCGCGACGCCGAGGCAGTGGCGACTCGGGCCGACCAACTGGCGGGTGCGCGGCAGGCGTTCGACCGCGGGGCGCGGGTCCCGCGCGGCAAGGGCGGCGACGGCTCCGGTGCGTTCGGCCTCGGGGAGCAGGCGGGCCGCCGCCGCTGCCTCGGCCAGGGGCAGGTCGGTGGCCAGGCGCCGCAGCTCGTCCCACCGCCCGCCCTCGGCCAAGTGGCGGCCGAGGTAGTCGAGTTCACCCCGGGACAGTTCGGTGACGCGGTCGCGCCGCTCGCCGGCGACGACGACCCGGATCACCTCGGTGTCGCCCCCGGCGGCCAGCACCCCCCGCAGCCGCTCGCGCACCTCGGGCCCCGCCGCCCGGTAGGCCAACGCCAGCAGCGCACCCTCCGGATCCAACGCGAGCCGCTGGCCGTCCTGACCGATCAGCGCCAGATACGCCGCCCGTTCGGCGGGCTCCCCCGGCGCCACCGCCAGCAGGTCCAGCACATCCGCCTCGGGCAGCTCACCGGCCACGGCGCGCACCGCGTCCTGGGCGCGCGGGTCGCCCAGCGCGCACCCCCGCACCAGCCGCCGCCACGCGCGCCGCGCCCCGAGCC
>NZ_LAVK01000617.1 GCF_001083795.1 Streptomyces sp. SBT349 | reverse complement strand
GCCTGGGGGGTGGCCGCCGCCTCGACGCTCGGGTACGGGGGGATGCTGCTGGGGCCGGTCGCCATCGGGTTCCTCGCCGACTGGCTCTCGATGGCCGCGGCGCTGACGACGGTGGCGCTGCTCTCCGCGGTGGCGGCCGTGACGGCCTGGGCCGTGCGGGGGTCGCTGCGGGGGCCCTCGGCCACCGCGGCGGGCTCGGGTCCGGCTCCCGGCCCCGTGGGGTGAGGGCATGACGGGCCGTTCGGGGGCCGCAGGGCGCGCACCCGTCGGCCGGCCCGGCGTTGGCCTGAGATTACCTGCGGGTAACCGGCCGTGGTAGCGTCGGCCCATGGCACATACGGTCGGGCCGGCGACGCTACGCCGGTTGATGCGCTGGTGGCCGCCGTTCCGCGGGGCCGGGGTGCGGGTGACGGAGATCGCCGACGACTGGGGCCATGTGCGGGTGCGGCTGCGGTTCGGCCGGTTGAACCGCAACCTGTTCGGTACGCACTTCGGCGGCTCGCTGTACGCGATGTGCGACCCGTTCTGGGGGCTCATGCTGGTGCACCGGCTGGGCGGCGGCTACCTGGTCTGGGACAAGGCGGCGGAGATCGAGTACGTCTCCCCGGGGCGCGGCGACGTGTTCGCGGAGTTCATGCTGACCGAGGAGCGGGTGGCGGAGATACGGGAGGCGACCGAGGGCGGCGCGAAGGCGCTGCCCTGGTTCACCTGCTCGGTGGTGACGGCGGACGGCACAGTCGTGGCCCTGGTGCGCAAGCAGGTGTACGTGCGGCGCAAGCGTGAGCCTCAGCCGAGCCAGCCGGGGCGGACCAGCCCCGACTCGTAGGCGAGCACCACGAGTTGGGCGCGGTCACGGGCGCCGAGCTTGACCATGGCGCGGCTGACGTGTGTCTTCGCGGTGAGCGGTGAGACGACGAGCCTGCGGGCGATCTCCTCGTTGGACAGGCCGATGCCGACCAGGGCCATCACCTCGCGCTCGCGGTCGGTGAGGTCGGCGAGCCCGGCCGCGGCGGCGGGCTCCTTGGAGCGGGCGGCGAACTCGGCGATCAGGCGGCGGGTGACGCCCGGTGACAGGAGGGCGTCGCCGCCCACGACGGCGCGGACGGCGCGGACCAGTTCTTCCGGCTCGGTGTCCTTGACGAGGAAGCCGGAGGCGCCCGACCTGATGGCCTCGAAGACGTACTCGTCCAGTTCGAAGGTGGTCAGCATGACGACCTTCACCCCGTCCAGGCCCGGCTCGCCGGTGATGCGGCGGGTGGCGGCCAGGCCGTCGAGGACCGGCATCCTGATGTCCATCAGCACCAGGTCGGGGCGGTGTTCGCGGACCAGGGCGAGAGCCCGCTCGCCGTCCGGGGCCTCGCCGACGACCTGGATGTCGGGCTGGGCGTCGAGGAGCGCGCGGAATCCGGCCCGCACCAGCATCTGGTCGTCGGCGAGCAGTACCCGGATCACGTGGTCTCCCTGTCGGTGGGCGGCGGCGGGGCGGTCAGGGGCAGCCGGGCCGTGACGCGGAACCCGCCGTCGGTCCTGGCGCCGGCCGCCACCGTACCGCCGAACGCGGCGGCCCGTTCCCGCATGCCGACCAGGCCGTTGCCGCCGCCGGAACCGCCGTTGGTGGCCGGTCCCTCGTCGTCGACGCGCAGTTCGAGCTCGTCGGGGCTGTAGCGCAGCAGCACCTGGGCGGCGCGCGAGCCGGAGTGGCGCACGATGTTGGTCAGCGCCTCCTGCACGATGCGGAACGCGGCCAGGTCGGCGCCCGGGGGAAGCGAGGCAGGCGTTCCCCTGGTCTCCACGGTCACGTCGAGGCCGGCGCGGGACGCCTGCTCGGCGAGCTCGGGCAGCCGGTCCAGGCCGGGGGGGGGGGCGCGGGGAGCCG
>NZ_LAVK01000616.1 GCF_001083795.1 Streptomyces sp. SBT349 | reverse complement strand
GTCACCAGGCACCGGCACAGGGGACCGTGGCGGCCGGAGTACGGACGGTACGAAGGGCGTCTGACCTGGAATCAGCGCCAAGAGGGCGGACTCCGGGGTTGCGATTATATGTATAGGTTCTTCGCGGTGCCAGCCGATCAGCAGGGCAAGGTCGTCCGGGCGGGTCACGCCATGCCCGGCCGGCAGGGCTTCCAACGCGGCCAGCAGTGCCCGGCGTAGCTCGATACCGGCGTGGCCCGCGTGCCTGCCGGCGAGCGCGGGCAGTGGTTTGTCCTCCTCGTCGCGGGAATCCGTGGGCGCGGCCGGAAGGTCCCACCAGGAGCGGAGCAGGTCGGTGAGCTGTTCGGCGGGTTCCCGTTCCACCCAGGCGTCGTACGCCTGGGTCACCAGAACGCGCCCCTTCTCCCGGGCCAGCAGTCCCGCGCTGGTGGCGCACTCCAACACCAGCCGGACCAGCGGTTCCTCGCAGCCGGTGGCCTTACCGACCCGCCCCAGCTCGCGTACGCCCACCCCGCCCGACTTCAGCAGGGCCAGCGGCCGGTGCGCGCACTCGTGCAGCACGGACGTGGCCCGCGTCACCAGCTCCCTACCGGCCGAGGCCGCCTCCCGCGCCACGTCCTGAGCCGTTACCGGGGTCACCTCGGGTGTCGGCGGCGCAGGGTCGAACGGGGGTCGCCAGTCGGCGCCGCGCAGCGCGCGGGTGACCTCGGCCGGCATCCTCGGCCGCTGATACCCGTAGCGGTCCCCCACCAGCAGACCCCGTGCCACCGCCCAACGGGCCGGATCGTGGGCCCCGCTCCCGGGGGAGACGAACGTGATGGGAACGACGGTGGAATCCGAAGCAGCAGCCGCGTGGTCGCGGGCCGCGAAATCCTCCAGCAACTCCCGCGTCTCGGCGGGGGCCTCGGCGATCACGGTCATGATTCGATCCGGTGCGCTGTAATGATCGACGAGTGCCGCGATCCGCTCCCGCTTGACGGTCGGCGCCTTGACCTTGAGCTCGGCCAGCATCCGCCGCAGGTCATCCGAGGTGAGCCCCTCCAGCAGCTCTCCGAGCGGCCGGTCCAGGCCCAGCGGGGTTCGCCAGAACTCCCGCAACGCCGAGGCCACGCGCAGCTGTCCCGCCTCGTCCGGCCAGACCAGCGCGTGGTCCGCCAACGCGGTCAGCGTGTCGTCCAACGCCTCCGCGTCCTGGGCGGCCAGGCGAAGGAGTGCCGCGAGCGCGCCCCGGTCGCTGCCCTTGCCGAGCGCGACCAGGGCCTCGGCCACCTGGAGGCAGGGCAGCGGCAGCCGCCGCACCGCCCGCACGACCGACGCCCGCTGCTGGAGGCGATCCGCCACCTCCCCCAACGAACGCGGTTCGGGCGCGGCAGCGGCCTCAGGACGGCGGAGCAGCACCCGTTGCAGCCGCTCCGCGTCCAGCGTGGCCAGCCATACCGTCAGCGGTGATCGCGAAGACCTGGAGATCGAACTCACCCACCCATGCCGTGCACCCGCCGTCTTCCTGTCACCGGCGGCGGATTCAGAGGGAAGACCCGATCCCGAGCCTAGGCCGGAAGGGGGCCGGTGGTCACACCGCGAACTCGTGCCGTACCCCCACCGGGATGAGGGGACCCAGCTCCCCGATGGGGACGCGCGGGTCGTGGCGGGTACGGCCGGGGCGAGGACTTCGACGACGCTGTCACCGGCCAGACGCTCGTTCGCCGGTGCATCGGGGCGAGGCCGGTGTCCGACGGCGTCGGTGTTCCGCCCCTGAGATCCGCGCCCGTCGGGCCCACCGATCGCGTGAGCATCGCATGAGCGGATGGCGCGGCAGGGGCCGTCTCCGGCGGGGGCGGCTCGCGTTCGGGGGGAGTTCGCGGGGGTACTTGCCGGGGTG
>NZ_LAVK01000615.1 GCF_001083795.1 Streptomyces sp. SBT349 | reverse complement strand
CGGGTGCGCTGGGGGGCGCTCCCGCCCCTCTCGTCCCGCTCGGGTGGCGGTCCGGGTCAGTCCTTGACGGGCTGGAAGGTGAGGACCGTGGCGCCGGCCGGGGCGGGGGCGAGGGCGCTCAGGCGGATGCGGTGGACGGTGGGGCCCCAGACGGCGTGCAGCTTGGCGTCGCGCGTGGGGCGTTCCTCCGTCTCGGCGCGGAACGCCGTGGCGTCGAACCGGACGGCGACCCGGTGTCCCGCCGGGCCGAGCAGCAGCGTTCCGGCCTCCTGGTCGACCGTCACGGGGTCGGTGGTGACCAGGTGGAGGGCGAGGGCGTCCGGCGGTTCGGCGAGGTGCCAGTCGTCGCGGACGGTGATGGTGGCCGGCTTGGCGCCGCGGGCCAGGGTGAGTTCGCGCCGCCAGGAGCGGATGCCCGCCTCCTGCGGCCAGGCCCCGGCGAGGTCGAGGGTGAGGGTGGCCACGGTCGCGGAGAGCAGGGTGCGGACGTCGGCCGCGGTGTGGTGGCGGCCCGCGGCCTGCTCGTGGGAGTCGACGAGCGGCAGGTTGTGCCAGGCGGAGCGCATGGTCCAGATCTGGTAGCGGTCCGGGCCGAAGGTCTTCGCGTCGTAGGTGCCCACGCCCAGGTCGATCACGACGGGGCGGCCGTGGAGGCCGATGATGAACGAGCCCACGTCGTTGTGGTTGTGCGATTCGTCGTTGTGGCCCGCCTTGGCGGCGAGGAAGAGGCCGCGCGGGTCGCCCGCGTGCTCCCGGGCGGTCAGCACCTCGGTGTCCGGCAGCCAGGTCTGCCGGGGCAGCGGGGCGTGGGGGGCGGCGGCGCGGGCGCGGTGCCAGTCGCCGTCGAGCAGCGGGGTGACGAGGCGGGCCAGGGAGTGGTCGGGGGCGTCCAGGTCGGTGGCGGCGGGCATGGCGGCGGCCTGGGCGGTGACGTCGGCGTCGCCGGTGCGCACGCCGTAGCGGAAGAGCAGACCGGGCTCGGCGGCGCGCAGCACCGGGCGGCCGTCGGCGAAGTTGACGTACCAGTCGCCGCCGATGTGGGCGGCCACCGGGTAACGGGCCATGTTGGCGACGACGGGCAGCCGGAACGCGTCCTCCTGGCCGGTGGCGGAGGCCAGGTGCTCCAGGCACTCGAAGAAGGAGGCGGCGGCGCGCCACCAGTAGTGGATGCCCTCGTCGCAGCCGCCGTCCTCGGGCACGACGCGGAGGTAACGGTCCAGGGCGGCGACGGCGCGGCCGACGCCGGTGGCGAGGGCGTCGCGGTCCTCCTCCAGGAGGAGGGAGGCGGGGAGGATGTTGGAGAGGATCCAGGGGGTCCAGTTGTTCATGGGCTCGCCCCGCAGGCCGAGCCAGCCCCAGTCGTCGCGCTCGCGGTAGGGGGCGAGGACCCGGTGGCGGACCTCGGCGGTGAGCAGCTCCCGTTCCGCCGCGGGCAGTTCCTCGCCGGCGAGCAGCGAGGTGAACGCCAGCAGCCCTGCGGTCTCGGCGGCGAACAGGTCGACGGTGGGCCGCTCGGGGTCGGGCGCGGGGAGGCCGCCGGGCCCGGTGGACCGTTCGTGCGCGGGAACGCACCAGGTCGGCTCGGAGCACAGCTCGCGGACGCCCTCGGCGAGTTGGCCGGTGGCGGCGCCGGGGCCGCGGAGCAGGGTGAGCACCACGGCCGCGGCCAGCCGGGAGCGGCGGGCGAAGTGCGGGCCTTCGTAGTGGACCCGGTCCCCGCGCAGCCCGAAGGCCGCGAAGCCGTCGGGCGGCAGCGCCGGCCAGGGGCCCGTCAGGTGGTCCTCGGCCCAGTGGATGAGCCGGGTGCGGGGGGTGTCTCTTTTTAACACCTTCCAGCCCCCCCGACTCAGGGGGAAAACTGATGGCGCGCTCTTCTTTGTGAAAACAACA
>NZ_LAVK01000614.1 GCF_001083795.1 Streptomyces sp. SBT349 | reverse complement strand
TCCCTCCCCCGCCCCGCGGCGGGCTGGCTCCACTGTGCCCCCGGCCAGGCGGGCGGACAATGGAATTTCCGGGGGAGGGAACGAGAACACCGGGTAACGGGAGCCCGGGGTATCAGCCCTCGGCCGGGTTTTCGTACTCCCCGATCAATTGTGCCCGGCCGATCGCGTGGAAACGCAGCATAAAGCCGACCTGTGCCGGCGTCGCGTTCTCGTCCGGGCCCAGCTCCTCCGCGTCCACGGCGTACACGGTGAACACGTAGCGGTGCGGCCCGTCCCCGGCTGGCGGCGCCGCGCCGCCGAAGTCCCGCGTGCCGTAGTCGTTCCGCGCGTGCACCGCGCCCGCGGGCAGCCCCTCCTTCTCACCGCTCCCCGCCCCCGCGGGCAGCTCGGTCACGGTCGCCGGGATGTTGAAGAGCACCCAGTGCCAGAACCCGCTGCCCGTCGGCGCGTCCGGGTCGTAACAGGTGACGGCGAAGCTCCGCGTCCCCTCCGGCGCTTCGGCCCACCGCAGGTGCGGCGAGGTGTTGCCCGCGGAGAAGACCTGGTCGTCCTTCAGCCGCCCCCCGTCCTCCACGTCGTCGCTCACGACCGTGAACGAGGCGACCGGCGGATGGAAATCGTGGGGGAGGGGACGCCTCCGCAGCTCGGACATGAAGAACCTCCTGGACGAGATGATCGCTGGCGGCGTTAGCCTAGCCAGCCGGAGGACGGGACCCCGGCCCCTGAGCCCGTGAGCCCCTGAGCCCGTGACGAGTGAGGAAGTGCGGACGTGAGGAGAGAGACCCTGGACACCCTGCCGCGCGGGTTCTTCGACCGCCCGGTGCTCGACCTCGCCCCCGACCTCCTCGGCCGCACCCTCACCCGGCGCCTGCCCGAGGGGGAGATCACGCTGCGGATCACGGAGGTCGAGGCGTACGCCGGCGAGGCCGACCCCGGCTCCCACGCCTACCGTGGCCGCACCGCCAGGAACGCCACGATGTACGGCCCCCCGGGGCACGCCTACGTCTACTTCACCTATGGCATGTGGCACTGCCTCAACCTGGTCTGCGGCCCGGAGGACCACGCGAGCGGAGTGCTGCTGCGCGCGGGCGAGATCGTCACCGGGACCGAGCTCGCCCGCGCCCGCCGCCCCAAGGCGAAGAACGACGCCGAACTCGCCCGCGGCCCCGCCCGATTGGCCACCGCGCTGGACGTGGCCAGGGCACTGGACGGCACCGACGTCTGCGATCCCTCCCCGGACGCGCCCCTGAGCATCCTGCCCGGAACCCCCGTGCCCCGCCGACTGGTCGGCGCGGGCCCGCGCACGGGCGTGGGAGGCGAAGGCGCGGTCCACCCCTGGCGTTTCTGGATCGAGGGCGACCCGACGGTCAGCCCCTACCGGGCGCACCAGCCCCGGCGTCCGAGGGCGAGACTTGACGCGCCGCGGACGAGGTCGTAACGTAGGTCGAGTCGCCTGAAGCGGACACCGCCCCACAGGGCTCGCAAGAACTCGTGGGAGCGTCTCTGCGGGCGGACTTCAACTTAGCAGTGACTCTGCCCTCCCGGGGCTTTTCTCGGTACGCCGAAAAATGATCCGGAGAGAGTGGTGCAGAGCCCGCCGAGAAGTCCGCTAATATGGTGGACACAGCGAAGGGAAACGCCCGGAGGGTCCTGGAAGGGGCTCGATGGAAGTGTCCGTTCCTTGAGAACTCAACAGCGTGCCAAAAGTCAATGCCAGATTTACTGCGTTGATTATGACGTAGATATGGTTTGAAATGTTCAGCGAGAATCTGTTCTCGGTGGATTGCTTTGAGCATTCACGGAGAGTTTGATCCTGGCTCAGGACGAACGCTGGCGGCGTGCTTAACACATGCAAGTCGAACGCTGATCCGGTTTCGGCCGGTGATGAGTGGC
>NZ_LAVK01000613.1 GCF_001083795.1 Streptomyces sp. SBT349 | reverse complement strand
GAACGGCGGCGCGCGGGGCGGACGGGTCAGCGCCCGCAGCAGTCGGGTTCGAGCCCCGGGGGCAGGACGGCGCCGCCGAAGACGGCGCGCGTGGGCTCGTGCCCGGTGAGCGCGGCCACCGCGAGCAGCAGCGCCGCCGCGGTCCAGGTGGTGCGTTCCACCGGCCAGACCGCGTCGTCCGCGTAGACGTAGCCCGTCCAGTACAGGCCGTCCGGCGCGCGGAGATGGCGCGTCCAGCGCAGCATCTCCGCGGCGCGCTCCGGCTGTCCCGCCGTCCACAGCGCCAGCGCCAGCTCGGCGCTCTCGCCGCCGGTGACCCAGGGCCGCTCCCGCACGCAGCGCGTGCCGAGCCCCGGCACCACGAACTCCTCCCAGCGCGCGGCCAGCCGGGCCCCGGCCTCGGCCCGCGGCACGGCGCCGGCGAGCACGGGGTAGTACCAGTCCATGGAGTAGCGGGACTTGTCGAGGAAACGCTCCGGGTGGCGGCGCACGGCGTGGCCCAGGCGCCCCGCCGCGAGCTCCCAGTCGGGCTGGGGGGCGTCCTCCAGGTCGGCGAGGGCCAGCGCGCAGCGCAGCGCGTGGTAGCAGGAGGAGGAGCCGGTGAGCAGGGCGTCGGCGACGGCGGTGCCGTCGGGGTCGCGGCGCCAGCCCAGCTGGCCGCCGTCGCGTTGCAGCGCCAGCACGAACTCGGTCGAGGCGCGCACGGCGGGCCACATGCGCCGCCTGAACGCGTCGTCCCCGGTGGCGAGGTAGTGGTGGAGCACGCCGACGGCGGGGTAGGCGCAGAAGTTGCTCTCGGCGGCCAGGTCGGTGGGGCGGGCCGGGTCGCCCTCCGCGTAGGCCGCGTACCAGGAGCCGTCGGCGTTCTGGTGGCGGGCCAGCCAGTCGTAGGCGGCGGCGGCCCGTCCGTGCTCCCCCGCGGCGTCCAGGGCCATGGCCGCCTCGACGTGGTCCCAGGGGTCGAGGTGGTGGCCGGGGAACCACGGGATGGCGCCGTCGGGTCGCTGGACGGCGGCGATGCGGGCCACGGTGGCGGCGGCCTCCGCGCCGGTGAGCACGCCGGGGAGCGCGAGCCGCGCGGCACGCCCCGCGGAGGGCTCCTGCGCCCCCGTGCGCTCCGGGGTGCTGGTCACGCGCGCCCCAGGCGGGGCTTGGTGGCGTAGGCCACGAAGCTCTTGCCCAGCAGCGGGTTGAGGGCGTGCTCGGCGGCGCGCGTGGCCAGCGGGCGCTTCATGAGGTCCCAGACCAGCAGCTTGTGGTAGGCGCGGACGGGCAGGGCCGTCTCGTTGTCCACGCCCATGGCGCACTTGAGCCACCAGTAGGGGGCGTGCAGCGCGTGCGCGTGGTGGGTGCCGTAGGGGCGCAGGCCCGCGCCGCGGAGCCGGGCGAGGAGTTCGCCGGCGCGGTAGATGCGGATGTGGCCGCCCTCGACCTGGTGGTAGGCGTCCGACAGCGCCCAGCACACACGTTCGGGGCCGTAGCGCGGCACGGTGACGGCGATCCGGCCGCCGGGGCGCAGCACCCGGACGGCCTCGGCGAGCAGGCCCTTGTCGTCGGGGACGTGCTCCATGACCTCCGAGACGATGAGGGCGTCGAAGGTGCCGTCGGGGAACGGGAGGGCGAGGGCGTCGCCGGTGAGGGCGACGGCCGTCGCGGTGGGCGGGGCCTCGCCCGCCTCCTCCATCGCCACGAGCCAGTCGGCGGTCTGGCGGACCTCGTCGTGGTCGCGGTCGAGCGCGACGACGTGGGCGCCGCGCCGGTAGCACTCGAAGGCGTGCCGGCCCGCGCCGCACCCCAGGTCGAGGACGCGGTCCCCGGGCGCGAGCGGGAAGCGGGTGAAATCCACGGTGAGCACGCGGTGTCGGCTCCTTATGCATCGGTACGGGGGCGGGAT
>NZ_LAVK01000612.1 GCF_001083795.1 Streptomyces sp. SBT349 | reverse complement strand
GCTGAGGGACCGGGCGGGGGCCCGGCCCGGGGTCAGGCGAGGTCCTGGGCCAGCAGCGTCTGGATGCCGGGGATATTGCGTCTCAGGTAGGAGCGGAGCGAGAGCGGCACCAGGTTCACCGCGGCGAGGCCCTCCGGGGTGAACGGCAGCCGCACGATCTCGTAGGTGCCGCGCGGCGCCTCCACCTCCGGGCCGTGCCGCAGCGAGGGGTCCATCGAGGCGAGCCGGCAGACGAAGAAGTGCTGCACCTTGAGCCCCGGCGGGGTGTCCTCGCCGGGCTCGGGCGTGTGCGGGACGGTGTCCACGAACGCGGGCACGACATCGGTGACCTTGGCGCCGAGCTCCTCGTAGACCTCGCGGTGCAGGGCGTCGAGGACGGTGGCGTCGGCCGGTTCGACGCCACCGCCGGGGGTGATCCAGTAGGGCGGGCGTCCGGGTTTGGTGCGCTTGATGACCACGAGCTCCGACGCGTCGAGCAGGATGGCGCGGGCGGTGCGCTTGACCACAGGCTGTGCGTGGGCCATGGAAAACATGTGGCCCGCCGGCCGCCCGGTGAAACCTCCGCATCGGTGCCTACCGCGTCCGGCCCGCTCCGCTCGCGGCGTCGAGGGCGGCGTTCATGTCGTCGATCAGGTCCTCGGCGTCCTCGATGCCGACCGAGAGCCGGATGAATCCCTCCGGCACCGGGTCGCCGCCCCACCGGCCGCGGCGCTCGGCCGTCGAGCGGACGCCGCCGAAGCTCGTCGCGTCGTCGACCAGGCGCAGCGCCCCGAGGAAGCGCTCGGCGTGGGCGCGCCCCGGCAGCGTGAACGAGACGACGCAGCCGAAGCGGCTCATCTGGCGCGCGGCGGTGGCGTGCGCCGGGTCGTCGGGCAGCCCCGGGTAGCGCAGGCCGCTGACCTCGGGGCGGGCGCGCAGGGCCGCGGCGCCGGCGAGGGCGTTGGTCTGCTGCCGCTCGGTGCGCAGGTGGAGCGTGGCCAGTCCGCGGTGGGCGAGCCACGCCTCCATCGGGCCGAGGATGGCGCCCGTGGTGGTCCGCCAGGAGCGGATCTCGCCCGCGAGGCGGGCGTCCCGGGTGGCGACATAGCCGAGCAGGACGTCGCCGTGACCGTTGAACGCCTTGGTGCCGCTGGCGACCGAGAGGTCGGCGCCGAGGTCCAGGGGGCGCTGGCCGAGGGGTGTCGCCAGGGTGTTGTCCACCGCCACGAGCGCGCCCCCGGCGTGCGCCGCGTCGGCGAGGCGGCGGATGTCGCAGACGTCGAGGCCGGGGTTGGACGGGGTCTCGATCCACAGCAGCCGCACCTCCTCGTCCAGCACGCCGAGCTGGGCGTCGCCGCAGGTGGGGGCGGTGCGGACGATGACCCCGAACGCTTCGAGGCGGGCGCGGACGCGGGGGAGCAGCTGGTAGCCGTCGGCGGGGAGCACGGCGACGTCGCCGGGGCGCAGGAGGGCGAACAGGACGGCGGCCGTGGCGGCGATGCCCGAGGGGAAGACGGCGGCGTGGGCCTCCTCGGTGGGTGACTCCAGCTCGGCGACGGCCCGTTCGAGCACGGTCCAGGTGGGGTTCGCCTCGCGGCCGTAGCCGTAGGGGGCCTCGGCGGGGTCGCCCGGCAGGTGGAAGTGGGCGGCCAGAACGGGTCCCGGCACCGGCGGCTGAAACGGCTGAGCCTCCGGCAGGCCGGCCCGTACGGCCCGCGTTCCGTCCCCGGTCATGGTCCCGGTGTCTCCTTTGCGTCGAAGGCGGTGCCGCACAAGGGTACGACCTGCGGTCGGCTCGGCCGCGGCGCTGTCGCGCCGGGTTCCGCCCCGCCCGCCCTCTGGGCGGGAGGGGGCCGGGAGCGGGCCGTGGCCCCGGCCGCCGGACCCGCGACGGCCTGGCGGCCTTGCGGGTGCGGGGCGGGAG
>NZ_LAVK01000611.1 GCF_001083795.1 Streptomyces sp. SBT349 | reverse complement strand
CCACCCGACGTTCTCCACGCACCACTCACCCCCCTCACCACACGGGAATCGCACACCTCATGACACACGACGACCTGAGCCCCGTCTCGTTCCCCGAAGGCTTCGCCTGGGGAACGGCCACCGCCAGCTACCAGATCGAGGGGGCCGTGACCGCCGACGGCCGGAGCCCCTCCGTCTGGGACACCTTCGCCCACACCCCGGGCAAGGTGCATCTGGACCAGACCGGCGACATGGCCGACGACCACTACCACCGCTACCCCGAGGACCTGTCGCTGCTGG
This sequence comes from Streptomyces sp. SBT349, assembly GCF_001083795.1. Taxonomy (GTDB): domain Bacteria; phylum Actinomycetota; class Actinomycetes; order Streptomycetales; family Streptomycetaceae; genus Streptomyces. The sequence continues at coordinate 1,645 of NZ_LAVK01000611.1, read as the reverse complement.
CCGACCTCGGCGTGACGCACTACCGGTTCTCGCTCGCCTGGCCGCGCATCCAGCCCGAGGGGCACGGGCCGCTCAACGGCGCGGGCGTCGACTTCTACAGCCGCCTGATCGACGGCCTGCTGGAGCACGGCATCAAGCCCTGGGTCACGCTCTACCACTGGGACCTGCCGCAGTCCCTGGAGGACGCGGGCGGCTGGCCGGTCCGCGACACCGCCGAGCGCTTCGCCGAGTACGCGGCCCTGATCCACCAGCGCCTCGGCGACCGGGCGCCGGACTGGACCACGCTGAACGAGCCGTGGTGCGCCGCGTTCCTCGGCTACGCCAGCGGCATCCACGCCCCGGGCCGCACCGAGGGGGCGGCGGCCGTGCGCGCCGCCCACCACCTGATGCTGGGCCACGGCCTCGCGGTCAACGCGCTGCGCGACCAGGGCGTCTCCACCGCCGGCGTCACCGTGAACCTGTACCCGGTGGACCCGGTCACCGACTCCGACGCCGACCGGGACGCGGCCCGCCGCATCGACGGCCTGATGAACCGCTTCTTCCTCGACCCGCTGCTGCGCGGCTCCTACCCCGCCGACGTCATCGAGGACCTGTCGGACGTCACCGGCACCGACCACATCCTGGACGGCGACCTGGAGACGATCTCGACGCCGCTGGACTTCCTGGGCATCAACTACTACTCGCGCCATGTGGTGCGCGCCGGCACCGCCGGCCCCGGACCCTCGCACTGGGTCGGCTCCGAGGACGTGGAGTTCGTCAAGCGCGGCGTCCCGGTGACCGAGATGGGCTGGGAGATCGACCCGGACGGCCTGTACGAGACGCTGAAGCGCGTGTACACGGAGTACGGCCCGCTGCCGCTCTATGTGACGGAGAACGGCGCGGCGTTCGACGACCGGGTCACCGAGGAGGGCCACGTCCACGACGAGGACCGCCGCGCGTACCTGGACTCCCACTTCCGCGCGGCCCACCGGGCTCTCAGCGAGGGCGTGGACCTGCGCGGCTACTTCGTGTGGACGCTGCTGGACAACTTCGAGTGGTCGCACGGGTACTCGAAGCGGTTCGGGCTGGTGCACGTGGACTTCGAGACGCAGCGGCGGATCGTGAAGGACAGCGGCCGCTGGTTCTCGGAGATCACGCGGGCCAACGCGCTGTAGCCTCCGGCGGGTGGGTGGGGCGGCTTCTACGCCTGGCTTAGGTGGCCGGCGCTTGCCCGGGTGTCCGTTTCGTGCGGATGCACGAGGGAGGCACCTACGGGGGGAGGGTTCGTGGGTCGGGGTCGTCCCGGTGACCGGGAAGTGGTCTCTTGGAAGAGGTGGGTGTCCGAACGGGCGCAGCGGATGACGCTCGTCTTGGGTCGGTCTGCTTGCGGTCGGCTGGGGTGGCGCGCACCCTTCGGGCCTGCTCTGGCCGCACGTATTCGTCGTCATCCGCGCGCCGCCCCGGCTTATGTAGCGGGCCGGTGGGTTCGTTGCCCTATCGGGCATCGGAGGGCGGGGACTGTTTTGAAACGGCGCACGGTCTGTTTTCAACACTCTGTTTAAAACGAAGTGTTTCGCGTTTCAGAACAGTCCCCACCTCCAGATGCCCGAAGGGGCAGACGACCGCGCACCGCCACCACGGCCCGGTTGGGCAACGACCCCCACCG
>NZ_LAVK01000610.1 GCF_001083795.1 Streptomyces sp. SBT349 | reverse complement strand
GCGCTGTCGCGGCCCGCGCCGCCGCCCTCGCCCCGTGCGGGACGGGTGGCGGCGGGCGGCGGCGCGGGCCGCGACAGCAGCACGCGTCCCGCCACCGCGGCGACGACCACGCCGAGCGCCGCCACCAGCCCCAAGTGGGCTGCCACGCTCAGGTGTTCGGCCACCAGACCGCCGAGACCCGCGCCGAGCATGCCGCCCAGGCTGAACGCCGCGTGGAAGCTCGGCATCACCGGCCGCCGCAACGCCGCCACCAGGTCGACCGCCGCGCTGTTCGCGGCCACGTTGATCGCGCCGAACGCCGTGCCGAACACCAGCAGCACCGCGCCGAGGGACCAGGCCGCGTGCGCGTGCGCGGGCAGCGCGACGCTGAGCGCGAGCAGCAGCCCCGAGGCCACGGTCACCGGGTGGTTGCCGTACCGCTGGCACAGCCGCCCGGTCAGCATCATCGTCACCACCGCGCCCGCCGAGACGCCGAGCAGCGCCACGCCCAGCGCGCTCGACGACGCCCCCGTCTGGTCCTTCACATCCGGGATGCGCACCACCCAGCCCGCGAAGACCAGCCCGTCGAGGGCGAAGAACGCCGTCAGCGCCGCGCGCAGCCGCCGCAGCGACGCGTCCACCCGCGGGCGGGCGCCCTCGCCCCGCCGCGGTCCCGGCACGAGGGCCGCCCGCAATTTGTTTATCCGAGACACAAAGCCAGAATAGGCAGGTGACCTCCACCCGGACCAGGCTCGACAGAGGCCGGAACGCGCTCGGCCCCGCGCTCGAACTCGTGCACACCGGACGCGCCCCCACCCGCGCCGTCCTCACCACCGAACTCGGCGTCACCCGGGCGACGGCCGGCGCCGTCGCCGGCGAGCTGCAAACCCTCGGCCTCATCACCGTCGACTCCCGGCCCAGCGCCGCCCGCGGCAGCCAGGGCCGCCCCTCCCACCGGCTGTCCATCGCCGCGGACGGCCCCGTCGTCCTCGCCGCCCAGGTGCACTCCGACGGGTTCCGCGCCGCGCTGGTCGGCCTCGGCGGGCGCATCGTCGCCACCGCCCCCGGCTGCGTGACCGTCGACGCCGACCCGGCCCAGGTGCTCGGCGAGGTCGTCGCCGCGGGCGCGGGGCTCCTGCGCGACAGCGGCAGACGCTGCGTCGGCGCGGGCCTCGCCGTCCCCTCCGCCGTCGCGGAGCCGGAGGGCACCGCCCTCAACCCCCTCCACCTCGCCTGGCCCGCGGGCGCCCCCGTCCGCGACATCTTCAACGACTGCCTCCACCGCGCGGGCCTCGCCGCGACCGGCTTCTGCGGCAACGACATCAACCTCGCCGCCCTCGCCGAGCACCGTCACGGCGCGGGCCACGGCGCCGAGCACCTGCTGTGCGTCGCCACCGGACACCGCGGCGTCGGCGGCGCGCTCGTCCTCGACGGCCGCCTCCACAGCGGCAGCGCCGGCCTCGCCCTCGAAGTCGGCCACCTCACCGTCGACCCCGAGGGCCGCGCCTGCCACTGCGGCAGCCGCGGCTGCCTGGACGTCGAGACCGACCCCCTGGCCCTCCTCGAAGCCGCCGGCCGCGTCGCGGGACCCGCCGGCTCCCTCCTGGACCAGGCCCGCGAACTGCTGCGCGGCGAGTACGCCACCGACCCCGCGGTCCGCGCCGCCGCGGGCACCGTGATCGACCGCCTGGGCCTCGGCCTGGCGGGACTGGTCAACATCCTCAACCCGGACCGCATCATCCTCGGCGGCCTCCACCGCTGGCTGCTGGACGCGGACCCCGGGCGCCTGCGCGCCGTCGTCGAGGAGCGCAGCCTGTGGGGGAGGAGCGGCGACGTCCCGATCCTGCCCTGCACCCTCGACCACAACAGCCTGGTCGGCGCCGCCGAACTCGCCTGGCAGCCCGTCCTGGACGACCCCCTCACCGCCCTCACCACCGCCCCGGCCTGACCC
>NZ_LAVK01000609.1 GCF_001083795.1 Streptomyces sp. SBT349 | reverse complement strand
GCCGGGCCGTCGTCCTCTCGGGGCTCGCCGTCGCCGTCTCCGGCGCCACCCTCTGCCTCGCCGACGACGTCATCTTCTCCTCGATCGCCACCGCCACCATCGTGGTCACCTTGGTCGCCGTCGCCGCTGCACGCCGTCACCGCCAGGGCCACGACCGTCACCAGGGCCGCCGCCCGTATCCCACCCGCGCGCATCCGCCGGCCCCCTCGCGTCACCACGTTCTCCCGCCGAGGCTACCCGCCCCAGCGGCCGGGCTCATGGGCCCGGCCGCTGGGACCCGTTGCCCCGCGCCCCCGTCCACCGGCGTCCCGGCGCCTTGTCCCGGCGCCTCGTCCCGGCGCCTCGTCACGCGGACGGAGACGCGCGGGGCCGCGCCGTTGGTTCGCCGTCAGTCGCAGGTGGTGCCGTCGTCGGGGATGTCGCCGTTCAGCAGGTAGGCGTTGGTCTTGTCGCGGACGCAGTCGTTTCCGCTGGTGTAGGCGCCGTGGCCCTCGCCCTCGAAGGTGATGCGGACCGCGGTGCCGGGGCCGCCGAGGGCCTCCTGCATGTGCTCGGTGCCCTCGAACGGGGTGGCCGGGTCGCCGGTGGTGCCGATCAGCAGGATCGTGCGCGCGCCCTCGGCCCCGACCTTCGGGTGGGCGCGCGCGCCGTCCACCGGCCAGTGGGTGCAGCCGAGCAGCGACCAGGCCATCGGCGGCCCGAAGACGGCGGACGCGTCCTCGAACTCTCCCAGCACGTCGCGCACGTCGCGCTCGGAGTAGCGCTCGCTGGAGTCGGCGCAGCCGATGGCGGTCAGGGAGGACTGGAGGGTGCTGTAGGTGCCGTCCGGGTTGCGGCCGTTCATCGCGTCACCCAGGGCCAGCAGCACGGTGCCGTCCGGGCGGTCCTCGTCCAGGGCGTCGCCGAGGCCCTGGGTGAGGTAGGGCCAGAAGTCCTCGGAGTAGAGGGACTGGGCGATGCCGCCCCAGGCGAGGGACTCGGTCAGGCGGCGGCCGTCGGGGTCCTGGGTGCGCATCGGGCGGGAGTCGAGGCGGTGCAGCAGCTGTTCGAGGCGGTCCTCCGCCTCGTCGCGGTCGCCGCCCAGCGGGCAGTCCTCGCGCTCGCCGCAGTGGTCGAGGTAGCTGCCGAGGGCGAGTTGGAAGCCCTTGGCCTGGGCGAGCGCGCCCTGTTCCGTGGTGCCGGTCGGGTCGACCACCGCGTCGAAGACCGCGCGGCCGACGCGGCGCGGGAAGAGGTGGGCGTAGACGGCGCCCAGTTCGGTGCCGTAGGAGATGCCGAAGTAGTGCAGCCGGTCGTCGCCGAGGACCCGCCGGAGCAGGTCCAGGTCGCGGGCGGTGGCCGTGGTGGTGAGGTGGGGGAGGAGGTCGCCGGACGCGTCCTCGCAGCCGTCGGCGAACCTCCTGAGCCGGTCGGTCAGCCTGCTCCGCTCGCGCGCGCCGTCGGGGACCGGGTCCGCGGCGAAGAAGCGGTCCAGGCCCTCGGAGTCGAGGCAGGAGACGCCCTCGCTGTCGCCGACGCCGCGCGGGTCGAAGCTGACCAGGTCGTACCGCCGGTGCAGCTCCCCGTAGTCCTGGCCGAACGCGGGGAGCGTGATGACGCCCGAGCCGCCGGGGCCGCCGAAGTTGAAGATCAGCGAGCCGATGCGCCCGTCCCCGCGCTCCTTGGCCCGCGACCTGATCAGGGCGATGCCGAGGGTCTCGCCCTCCGGGTCCCGGTAGTCCAGCGGCGCCTCCATCGTCGCGCACTCCCACCCGGTGCCGTCGGGCAGCGGGGCCGGGGACATCTGGTCGTCGCCCTGGGCGGGGTCGGGAGCGGGGCAGCGGGACCAGTCGAGGGACTGGCCGGTGAGGGACTCCGGCAGGTCGGAGGTGTCCACCGGGTCCGCCCTGGCGGCCGGGGCGGCGCCCACGCGGACCGCGTCGCCCGAGCAGGCGGAGG
>NZ_LAVK01000060.1 GCF_001083795.1 Streptomyces sp. SBT349 | reverse complement strand
CCCCCCGGAACCCGCCCTCTGCGCGACCTTCGCGGTGAGCCGGACCGTGATCCGTGAGGCGGTCAAGGTCCTCCAGGAGAAGGGGCTGGTGCAGGTCCGCCAGGGGGCCGGCACCATGGTGACCCCGGCGACGATGTGGAACATGCTGGACGAGCTCGTTCTGGCGGCGAGCATCGCGGAGGACGAGAGCCTCACCATGCTCGACGACCTCGTCGTGACGCGGCGCCTGCTGGAGTCCGACATGGCCAACGTCGCCGCCCGGCTGGCCGGCGAGGAGGTCGTCGACCGGCTGCGCGCGCTCGTGGACCGGATGGACGAGCTCGTGGACGACCACGTGACCTACGCCGAGCACGACCGCGCCTTCCACGACGTGATCATGCGGGCGTCGGGCAACCGGATCGCCCGCGGCGTGGTGCGTGCGCTGGAGAGCCAGGCCGTCAACACGGTCCGCTACATGGGTCATCCCGAGCGTGCCCAGTGTGTCGCGTCCAATCGCGGCCACCGCCGTGTCTATGAGCGCGTCGCGGCCGGTGACCCGGCTGGCGCGGCCGAGGCGATGTTCACGCACATCACCGAGGCCTGGCTCGTCCGCCGCAATCCACCGGGTGATCACAAGCGGCTGGAGCGGTAGCGCTCCTCCCGGACCGGCGACGCCGCCGGTCCGGGCGGCGGTCTCGTCGAAGTCACCCGCGCTCGCGCGAGACGGCGCCCCGGAGTGGGGTGCCCCAGTGGAGGGATGCCTGGCCGTCGTCGTCGATGAACACCGCGGGGTCGATCTCGCCGTTTTCGACCAGCGGATGGCCCAGGGCGTCACGGAAGGGCCCCGTGGGGCTGTCCGCGACCGCCACGCCGATCGCCATCCGTCCCGTCGCCCGATTCGTCACCGGCACGTACCAGTAGAACTGCCCGTCCCTGGCCACGACGTGTCCCGCCCTGGCGTTCTCTCCGGCCCAGCTGAAGGTGGCGGGACTCAGCGGCGAGCCATGATCGGTCCAGTTCACCATGTCCGAGGACGACCACACCCGCCAGTCCCTCATGTCGAACCAGGTCGAGCCGTCCTCGTCGTGGCCCGTGTAGAGGTACACCCGGTCGTCGCGGACGAGGGGGGCCGGGTCGGCGGTGTAGACGGTCTGGACGATGGGGTTGTGGCGACGTAGGGGCCTGGGCCCTGCGAGCCAACGGCGTAGAGAGGTGAGCATGGATACTCCCTGGCGGCTCGGCCGGAACGTCCCGTTCCACAGGGATGACGCCCGTCCCTCCTCAGGCGCGGGCCCACCTCTGGTTGGGTTGGCCGTTGCACGTCCACAGGACCACGGTTGACCCGTTCGCGGTGCCCGCCTCGTTGACGTCCAGGCACAGGCCGGATTGAACGTTGCGGATCGATCCGTCGGATGCGAGCGTCCACTTCTGGTTGCTCTGTCCGTTGCACGCCCAGGTGACCACGGGGGTCCCGTTGGCGGTGCCTTGTTCGTAGGCATCCAGGCACGTGTCGCCGAAGACGCGGATCTCGCCGCCCGCCCAGGTCGTCCACGCCTGATTCGCCGCGGTGTGGCAGTCCCAGATCAATGTGGCCGCGCCGGACGCCGTCGAGGCGTTGTCGACGTCCAGACAGCGGTTCGAGCCGGCGCCCCGCAACCGCGACGTGGTGCTCTCCAGAGGCGAGCCGCCGGACACCCGGTACACCGCGACGCCGTGCGAGGGCACGCTCGCCGAGATCTGGCCGCCGGTGGTCGAGGTCCCACCCGTCCACAGATCGGTCAGGGTGAACGATCCGCCGGCCAGCCCGATCTGCGCCGCCGTGGTGGTGACCGTCGTGGTACCGCCGCCACGGTTGAACAGCCCGACGGCGACCGAACCGTCGGACAACGACTTGGCGAACACCTCGACCTCACCGTCGTCGCGCACCCGCCGCCCGCCCGCGCCCAGCGGATCCTGATTCACGGCCAGCAGACGCGGGTTGCGCAGGATCGCGCTGACGTCGGCGGACATGGTGCGGATGTCGTTGCCCGCCATCAGTGGCGCGGCCATCAGGGCCCACAGCGCGAAGTGCGACCGCGACTCGGTCAGCGTGAGTCCCGGCCTGCCGACCACCAGCATGTCCGGGTCGTTCCAGTGCCCGGGGCCGGCCTGGGCCGCCAGGGGGGCGTTGATGTCGACGACGTTGCCCACCCCCATCGGGTAGCTGTTGGTGTTGCCGTTCTGCCAGATGTCCAGCAGATCCTCGGTGGTGCGCCACAGGTCGGCGACCTCACCCCAGTTGTACGTGGAGCCGGTGATCGCGTGCAGGCTGTTGGGGTTGATGCTGTAGACGATGGGCCGGCCCGTGGCGCGGAGGGCGTCCCGCATCAGCGTGAAGCGGGCGATCTGCTCCTCGCGGGTGCCCTCGGGGGAGCACCAGTCGTACTTCAGGTAGTCCACGCCCCAGGAGGCGAAGATGTTGGCGTCCTGCACCTCGTGTCCCATGCTCCCGGTGGAGCCGGGGTACCCGCCGACGCGCTGAGCGCAGGTGCGCTCGGTGGGTACCTGATAGATGCCGAACTTGAGCCCGCGGCTGTGGATGTAGTCGCCCAGCGCCTTCATGCCACTGGGGAACTTTGTCGGATGGGCGCGCAGATTGCCCTGGGCGTCGCGCTGGGGGTCGAACCAGCAGTCGTCGACCACGACGTACTCATAGCCGGCGTCCCGCATGCCCGAACTCACCATGGAGTCGGCGGCCTGTCGGATCACCGTCTCGTTGACGTTGTTGCACCCGAAGCTGTTCCAGCTGTTCCACCCCAGCGGCGGGGTCAGGGCAGGGCTTCCGGGCGCCGCCTGGGCCGTCGACCCGGTTGGCCCCGTGGACAGCAGTGTCAGCGCGACGGCCGCCGCTGCCAGGAGGTGCAGCAGGCGTCTGCATGTTGACGTACGCATCGTCTGGCCCTTTCTCGATGGGACCTGGTGCGCCACCGACCACGCCGGACCGTAGGGGCCCCGTCATCTGGCCAGGACGCGTATGGCGTAGGCATGACAGTTGCCGCCAGGAGCCTCGTGGCAGCTGGACGAAATCCGCGGGAGGAGGGTGGCGAGGAGGGAGTCGGCTGCCGCCTGTCCCTGGCGGCCTCGTCTCCGGTCCGCAGGATAGGTAGGGCGAAGCCTCTTGCGACATCCCTGGGGCGATTTTCGATAAACCCGGGCCTTGACCCTTGGTTCTGGGACACACGAGACACTGGATCTGAGCATCTGAGGATCTGAGAACGGATATCTCGTGGTCACCCACCTCCTGGACGAGATCAGGGAACTGGGCTACACCGGCAGTGCCAACCTGCCGGTCCGCTGCCTCAACCAGGGCCGCGCCGGAAGCGACCGCCCCGTGACAACCCCGCGCCGCCTCGCCCGCCTCATGCTCACCCACCCCGAGCACCTGCGGACCAAGGACACCGCCCTGCCCCACCACAACGGCCGCACCGAAGGCGTCAACACCCGCACCAAAGGAATCATGCGGCAGATGCACGGCGGAGCAGGATTCGACCTCCTCCGCCACCGCATCTCGCTCCGATGACAAGGACCCACCGTCACCACCGGCTACGGAACAGAGCCACTCGCTTTACAGTCCCGAACCGCCCTCTCAGTCCCCCTTGTACCGGCTTCCGTATACGCGTTTGATGTGCGAGGCGTAGGCGCGGGGGCCGAGCAGGGGCATGATCAGGCGCGGCACGAGCGGGGCGGTCGACAGCATGAGCTTCACCACCTCCGGCTCCGCGTGTGCGGCGAGCATTCCGAAGATCACCGGCAGTTGCCTCTTGGGTAGACCGTTGATCGCGTGGTCGCCCAACCGGTGCCACTCCTTTTCGGTTATGTACCGGTCCACGATGGTCAGGATCTCCCGCTCCTCGACAGCGAGGTGCTCGGTCAACCTGGCCCCGAGCTCCGTGAGTCCGTCGGCGAGCTGTTCGCCGACCGCCGGATCGGCGTTCAGCCGCCAGGAGGCGAGCAGCGTGGACGTGCCCCGCAGGAGCGTGTCGATCTCGACATGCTGCTCGTCCATCAACGTCAGCACCGCCGCCAGGTCCGACGGTGCGCGCTCGGCCAATTTCGGCCAAAGCAGCTCGTCTTCGCCCTTGTGGTGAAGGTGCAGGAATGTCTCGATCAGCTCGATGTGCCCCGCGACTGTCTTCGCCCTGGCGGTGTCTCCCGGGGTGACACCGCGAACGAGCGCGGGCATGCGGTCATACTCCTGGCGGAAGCTCTCGTGGACGACGAGCATGTCGCGTACGTCGGCGCCGTGTTTCTGCTGCTTGGGCATGGTGGCCTTCAACTGATTCTGGTGATGGTCGTGGGACTGAGGGAGGACGAAGCCGGGACCGCGATCCGGCGAACAGAGGCAGGCGGCCCGGAGCTCGGCCACAGCGTTCGCTCTCGCCGTCTCGTGGAGGTTGGTCAGCGACCACTCGCGAGCCCGGACATCAGCACGGTCACGAGCCCGGAAGGCAGGATCCGCACCTCATCGGCGACGCCCTGGGTAAGCAACTGCTGGACGAGTGCGGGGAGACAATCGCGATGCGGGGCCGCTCGCAGCCACGCGGCCGGCGCATGCCCAGCCCGCGCACCGTGCCGGGCGCCCGGCACCGAGACGTGAGTGAGGAGTGCGTCTCCTCCTGCTCTGCGCTTCCGACCGAGGCGCGGCGGCGGCGGCGGTGTTCAGCGGCCCTGGTCAGGACACCGCCGTCGAGCGGCTGAGCGTCTCCCAGGCGGTGACGTCGGCCAGCAGGGATTCGTGGTGGCTGCGCAGCGCGTCGACCGCGTCGCCGCCGAGTACGAGGCGAAGCGGCGGATTCTCGGCGTCGAGTACCTTGACGATGGCCGCGGCGCCCTTCGCGGGATCATTCGGCTCGGCGCCAACGACCCCCGCGACCATCTTCCGGAGCTCTCCCGAGGTCGCCTGGTAGGCCGGCATCTCCGGGGCGATCTGCAGGCTGCTGCTCATCTGCGTACGGAACATCCCCGGTTCCACCAGGAGCACCCGAACGCCCAGGGGTGCCAGCTCGGTCGACAACGCCTCACTGAGACCCTCGAGCGCGTGCTTCGTGGCGTCGTAGCCGCCCATGCCCGGGAAGGTGATCCGACCGCCGAGGGAGCTCATCTGCACGATGGTCCCGCTACCCTGTGCGCGCATCGTGGGGACAACCGTCTTGGTGACCTCCACGGCACCGAAGAAATTGACCTCCATCAGCGAGCGCAGCTCCTCCATCGAGGTTTCCTCGACGGCCCCTATCCCGCTGAACCCCGCGTTGTTCACCAGGACGTCGATGCGGCCGAACACGGCCAGCGTCGCCTGTACCGCGGCCTGGATGGAGGCCGAGTCCGTCACGTCCAGTGCCGCGGTGCTGATCCGGGCACCGCCGGTCCGCGCGAGCTCGGCGAGCGTCTCCGGACGGCGCGCGGTGGCCATGACCCGGTCACCGGCGGCCAGCGCGGCCAGCGCGATCTCCCGGCCGAATCCGGCCGAGCAGCCCGTGATCAACCAGACGCGGTCCTGTGTGTCGTTTGTCATCCCCATGTCCTTCAACGTGGTGTTTACCGAGGCCAATGCTTGTCCCGGCACACCGAAGCCGTCCAACACCGACTGCCTGTCGCGCTTGTAGGCTGCTCCTGTGACCCCCGATCTTCGGCAGCTGAGATATTTCGTCGCCGTCGCCGAGGAGTCCAGCTACACGCGCGCCGCCGAGCGGCTCATGATCAGCCAGCAGTCGCTGTCCCAGCAGATCACCCTGCTGGAACGCATGCTGAGCGTGAAGCTCTTCGACCGCGACACCCGGGGCACCAAACTGACTGCTGTCGGTGCGCTGTTCCTCCCCGAGGCCCGCGCGGTACTCGACCGGGCCGACGAAGCCGTCGACGTCGTGGCACGAGCCGCGCGCGGTGAGATCGGCAGCCTCCGCCTCGCCTTCCTCGCCACCACGACGAACTACCTGCTTCCGCCGGTGGTCCGGGCCGTACGACAACGACTGCCGGGACTCAGGCTGACGACCGAGGAGACGACGATCGCCCCTCTGGTCGAGGGCCTGCTCAAAGGACGCTACGACGTCGCGTTCACCCGGCCTCCGCTGGTGGACGGGCTGGAGACCAGGACGCTGGTCAGCGAGCCGGCGTGCGCGGTCCTTCCCGAGGACCACCCGCTCGCCGGACGCACCGAGCTGACCCTCGGAGAGCTGGCCGGCGAACGCTGGGTGCTGACCCCGCGCGGCTCATGGGAACCCTGGCACCAGGCGTTCGACAGCTCCTTCCGTACGGCGGGATTCACCCCCGAGGTGGCGCAGCGGGACGCGAGCGTGCAAGGTCTGCTCGGCCTTGTTGCGGCCGGCGTCGGGGTGACGCGGCTGGCCCGGTCGGCGAGCAGTCTCCGCCGCACGGGTGTGGTGTTCGTGCCGCTGGCCGGGGAGTTCGTCCCCACCGACATGGTCTGGTTGTCCGGCAACGCCTCACCCGCGTTGCACGGTCTGCTGGACGTGGTCACCGGGATGGCTGCCGCCACCGACCTGACCGAGTTCGGCTGACCGGCTGATGCGAAGGCGATCCAGGAGTCCGTGGTCGAGCTGGTGGACCAGCAGCGCGATCAACTGCCCGTCCGACGCAGCCCGGGCGTCGTCGGTCCCGGTGCGGTGGGCCCGGTAACCGGGCCAGAGCCGTTCCCGCGGTCGGCGGTGGAGGGATCGGCGTTCCAACTCGCGAGGAGGCGCCAGGCTTCCTGTGATTGCCGGTCCTGTGCCGGGAGGTAGACGAACAGAGTCTGGTCGTCCTGGCCGGGCATGGTGAATGCCTGGTAGTCGATGGTCAGGTCACCGACCTGCGGGTGATGGAGCCTTTTCTGTCCGAAGGTGCGGACCAGCACTCTGTGATCGGCCAACCAGCGGCGGAACGACTCGCTCTTCATCGTCAGTTCGCCCACCAACTCGGCGGTACGGCTGTCCTCCGGGTAGCGTCCGGCGTCGAGACGCAACATGGCGGTCGCCTCGGCGGCGACGCGTTCCCAGTCGGTGTTGAGTTCGCGGGCGGCCTCGTCGAGGATCATCCACCGGGTCAGGTTCCGCTCCCGGTGGGGCATGGCGTCGAAGTCCGCGATGAGCACCCTGCACAGGTGGTTGGTCGCCAGTACATCGGTACGCAGCCCCAGGACGAACGCCGCGTGGTCGGTGTAGGAGTCCAGGAGCCGCCGAAGCCCCGGACGCACCTTCTGCACCGTGAGTGACCGGCGCACGGGCTACGACGGCGAGTTCCAGCTCACCACGGACTACTCGACCGAGATGCCCTCGGCCGCGAACGCCAGGGCCGTCGCCCGGCCGATGCCGGATCCGCCTCCGGTGACCAGCCGTCTTGCCCGCGAACTGCTGTGACGCGTTTGTGGCTTCCGTTCTGTGCCTGGGTGTGGTGGTCAGTAGCGGGCGCTGCTGGCCTGCAGATACGGCGGCACCATCGACGGGCGGCCGTCGACGGTGGCTCCCGCGAACTGGATCATCGGCGCGAACGTCCTGTTGTTCTCTGCCGGGAAGTTCAGCGCGGGCGCGGACACGTCATCCAGCCTGGCGCGCTGGGACTCGGTGAGAGTCACGTCCAGGGCATGCAGGTTTGCCTCGAACTGGTGCATGCGGCGCGCGCCGACCAGCGTGGAGGTGATCCCAGGACGGCCCTGCACCCAGGCCAGGGCCACCGCGGCGGCGCTGACGCCGACTTCGCCCGCGACGGCGTTGAGTGCGTCGATCACGACATAGTCGGCCTCGCTCGGCGCGCCGACAAGCTGCGTGCGCGCGGTGTCCACCGGTCCGGTGGCGGCGCTGGAGTACTTGCCCGACAGGAACCCGCTCTTCAGCGGCCCCCACGGCATCACTCCCATGCCCAGGGCCTGGGCCATGGGGATCAGCTCCCCTTCCGAGGTGCGCTCGAGCAGGGAGTACTCCACCTGCAGCGCGATGATCGGAGCCCACCCGCGGAAGCGCGCGACGGTGGCCGCCTCGGCCGTCGCCCACGCCGGCATGTCGGAGAACCCGACGTAGCGGACCTTGCCGTCGCCGACCAGGTCGTCCAGCGCGCGGAGGGTCTCCTCGACCGGCGTGGCCGGGTCGAAATTGTGCAACCAGTAGATGTCGACGTAGTCGGTCCGCAGGCGCCGCAGCGAGTTCTCCAGCTGTTGCACGATCGCCTTCCGGCTGGGGCCACCGCCGTTGGGGTCGTTCGCGTACAGGTTGCCGAAGAACTTCGTGCCGATCACGACCCGGTCACGCAGCGCGGAGCGGCCGGCGAAGTAGTCGCCGATGATCTTCTCGGAGTGACCGTTGGTGTAGGTATTGGCCGTGTCGATCGAGTTGCCGCCCCGATCCAGATAGATCGCGAGGATGTCCTTGGACTCCTCTGGGCTGCTCCCCCAACCGTGATCCTCACCGAAGGTCATCGTGCCGAGCGTGAACGGGCTGACCCGCAGTCCCGAGCGGCCGAGCGTGACATAGGAATCAAGCGACATGGCTGAGAACTCCTCGCCGGAGGTTGTTCGGGGACGCCGTGGCAGCCATCCCCCGTGCTCCTCCATTCGACTCCGGCACGTGGTGATCTCCTAGACCGACGCGCGCAGATCGTTGCATGATCCGCTCAACCTTGCCCGGATCATGTTTGCCGCGCCCACGATCCCGTGGTCCACTGGCGTGGTGGAGCACCTGGATGAACTTCGTCACCGGATCGCGCGACTGGCCGCGGGCAGCCCGCGCCCGGTCCCGATCGAGGGAATGTCGGTGTTCTCGACGGAGCAGGTGACCGAACCGCTGGGCACGGTCACCGAACCCATGATCGCTCTCATAGTCCAGGGAGCGAAGCGCACTGTCCTCAATGACCGCATCTTCGACTATCACTCGGGGCAGTACCTCGTCGCGACAGTCGATCTTCCCCTCACCTCACAGATCACCCGCGCCACGCCCGCCGAGGCGTTTCTCTCCTTCGGGCTTCCGTTGCAGCCCGCGATCATCGCGCAACTGCTGGTGGAGGCCGGCCCCACCGCCGTCCGCCCTCATGATGGACCGGGTATCGCGATCAGCGACGCCGACGACAAGTTGCTCGACGCTGTGGTCCGACTGCTGCGCCTGCTGGACGAGCCGCGTGACATCCCGATCCTGGCGCCCAGCGTGCGACGCGAGATTCATTGGCGACTGCTGAACGGACCCCAGGCGGCCCTGGTCAGACAGATTGGCCTTTCCGAAAGCCGCATAGCCCTCGTCGCCCGCGCGATTGAGTGGATCAAGACCCATTATGACCAGGTGATTCGCATCGACGACCTCGCCGCCGAAGTCGGTATGAGCGTCTCCTCACTCAACCGGCACTTCCGCGCGGTGACCGCCATGAGTCCGCTGCAGTATCAGAAACAGCTCCGCCTCCAAAGGGCCCGCATGCAACTCATCGCAGCGCCCCATGACGTGGCCGCGATCGGATACGCCGTCGGGTACGACAGCCCGTCGCAGTTCAGCCGCGAATACCGGCGCATGTTCGGAGCCCCGCCGGGCCAGGACGCGGCACGCCTCCAAACCGCGGCGATCGTGCAGGAATAGACGCCTGGCCACCCCGTCTCCTGCCTCCGGACCGCCCGCAGCGCCTCTGGCGTGGACGAACGACAGCGTTGCCGAACAGGGCGAGCCGTTCCCCGGGAGCCACCTGGCGTCCTGAGTCGAAGGTTTGTCGGCGGTGGCGGCGTTCGGCTCGCTCGACGCGGTGGTCAACGCGGATGACGAGTTCCGCGCCCGGATCGAGGCGCGCCTGTTCGGCGTCGTCAACGTCATCGGGGCCGCGCTACCGGTGCTGTGGCGCCAGCGGTCCGGCCGCGTCATCCCGTTCTCCTCGATCGCACTGGACAACGGAACGTCACCCGGGAATCGGCGAACGCCCACGCGGCCACGTGGTCCAGGGGCGCATGACGGCGTTCCCCCGCACCGCGGGGATGGCTGCCGGCCCCGGAGGAGAGCGATGGCACGGCCGTCCGTGACAGCCGCTCGAGCTGATCGGACGCCACCGCGCGCACCGGCACCCCGCAGCCGAATGGTCCACGCCGGGCGGCGCCCGGACGGCGGGCCTGGCTGCCGTCGCCGATACTGGTGCGGACACCCGGGCAGGGGCGCCCAGCCGCCCGTGAGGAGCCACCGATGGGCACAACCGCCGAGGAGACAGGCGACCAGGGGTTCTGCTTCGCCGCGATGGCGGCCCTGGTGGTCGACGACGACGGCGCGGTGGTGCGCTGGTCGGCGGCGGCGGCAGAATTGACCGGGCGCGCCGCGGACGAGGTGTGCGGCCGGCCGGTGCGGGAGCTGCTGGCCGAGCCGAACCGGGGACCGGGGCCGCGGGGGGCGCTGCCCGCGGCAGGCCGGGCCGGGCTGCGCACGGCGACCGGAGGCACGGTCGACATCGCGTTCCGGGTACTGCCGCTGGACGGGGCCGCCGAGTCCCTGGTGGTGGGCGCGCCCGCGGCCCTGGTGGCGGAGTGGGGCCACAGCATGGCGCACTGGCGGTCGCTCTTCGACCAGAAGACATTCGGAGTGGTCCTGTACGACATGGACCTGAAGGTGACGCGGTCCAACATCACCCCCGACCTGTTCGGCGGCCCGGCCTTGCGGCCCGGTGGCCGGATGGGCGAGGTGATGGTCGCGGAGGACGCCGAGGCGGCCGAGGCCGACCTGCGCACGGCGCGCGACCAGAGCGTGGTGCTGACGGGCACGGAGCAGCTGATGCGGTCCGAGCAGCTCCCGGGGCGGCAGTGGTTCCTGTCCCCCTCCGTCTTTCCGCACAAGGATGCGGCGGGCGTGCCGCGCGGCGTCCTCGCGGTGATCAAGGACACGACGGAGCACCGCAGGGCCCGCGACCACCTGGCCCTGCTGCACGAGGCCGCCGCCCGGATCGGCGGCTCGCTCGACATCGCGCAGACCGCGCGGGACCTGGTGGACGTGCTGGTGCCGGCGCTCGGGGACCTCGCGACGGTCGACCTGCCCGAGGCGGTGCTGGCCGGCGAGGAGCCCGAGAACGTCCTCGTCGGCCGCGGCCAGCACCTGAAGCGGGTCGCCGCCACGTCGGCCGGCGTCTGGCCGGACCCGGTGCTGAGGGTGGGCACCTCGTGGCCCATGCTCCCCGACGATCCGAAGCTGCGAAGTGCCCAGCTGGGCGAGACCATGACCATGGACCGGGCGGATGTGATCGAGTCGCTGAGCGGCAACCCGGAGCTGATCGAGAAGTTCGTGCCGGAGGGCGCCCACACCGTGGCCTCGGCGGCCCTGTTCGCACGCGGCCTGATCCTGGGCGTGGTCACCGTCTGGCGCACCGACCGCCCCGGACCGTTCGCCGAGGACGAACGCCGGCTGCTGGCCGAGATCGGCTCGCGGGCGGCGCTCGGCATCGACAACGCGCGCCGCTACACGCGCGAGCACCGGACCGCTGTCGCGCTGCAGGAACGGCTGCTGCCGCGCGCCACCACCGACACGACCGCGAGCGAGACGGCGGGCTTCTACCAGCCGTCCGGCGGCGGCGCCGGGATCAGCGGCGACTGGTTCGACGTCATCCGCCTGCCGTCCCTGCGGGTCGCGTTCGTGGTGGGCGACGTGACCGGACACGGCCTGCCCGCCACGGCCGCGATGGGCCGGCTGCGCACGGCGATCCAGACGCTGGCCGACCTGGAACTGGAACCGGACGACCTGCTCGTCCACGTCGATGCCCTGTTGCAGCGGCTCGCGGCCGAGACCTCGGGCGGGCAGTCGGAGACCGCGGCTGCCACCTGCCTGTACGCCGTCTACGACCCGGTCTCCCGCCGCTGCACCCTGGCCAGCGCGGGCCAGCCGCCGCCGGTCGTCATCGATCCTGACGGCGCCACCCGGTTCATCGACGTCGTGCCGGGGCCGCCGCTCGGCGTCGGCGGCATGCCGTTCGAGTCGATCACGGTCGACCTGGAGCCCGGCACCGTCCTGGCCCTCTACACCGACGGGCTGATCAAGGCGGGCGGTCTCGATCTGGAGAGCGGGCTGCAACGGCTGCGGCACCGCCTGGCGGCGGAGCACCGCGCAGGCCGGCCGCTCGACGAGGTCGGCCGCGCGGTCATGCCCGAGTCCGGCGACCGGCCGCCCCGGGACGACATCGTGCTGCTGCTCGCCCGCACCCGCGCGGTGCCGCCGCGGAACACCGCGCGATGGGAGTTTCCCGGCGGCCCGGAGTCCGTGGCCCGCGCCCGCGACGCCACCACCCGGCAGCTCGCCGAGTGGAGCCTGTCGGAGCTGGCGTTCACCGCCGAACTGGTCGTCAGCGAGCTGGTCACCAATGCGATCCGGCACGCCGGCGGCCCCGTCGGGCTGCGGCTGATCCGGGAGGACGTCCTCATCTGCGAGGTGACCGACCCGAGCAACACCCAGCCGCGGCTGCGCCGCGCGCACGCCACCGACGAGGGCGGGCGCGGGCTCTTCCTCGTCGCCCAGCTCACCACCCGGTGGGGCAGCCGCTACGGCCGGCGGGGCAAGACGATCTGGACCGAGCAGCCGCTCGGCGGCCAGCCCGACCCGCCGGCTGCCCTGATCGACGCGCTGTAGCGGGCCGGGATATCCGGCGGTCCCCCCGGCGGGCGACCCGCGAGGAAACGGCCGCCATCGTCTCCGACCGCGGCCGAGCCCCGCCGCGCGGGCGCAGTCAGCCGCGTCTCCGCGCTCTGCCCGCCAGAACGGCCGACGTGAGATGGCGGCCTTCCCCGAACCGTTCGAGCGTGAGGCCCGCGTCGAGAAAGACGCGCGGCACTGCTGGCAGGGCCAGGGATCGGCGCCGACTTCGTCGCGCACTCCCTTGCCGCTCAACGACGCCCTGGTGCAGTGGCTGTCCCGGTAGCCGGGGCGGAGGACCACCGCGCTCCGCGTCGCCGCGATCGGCGAACCCGCCAGCCGGAGGACGTACAGGGGGTGCTGGCTTCGTTCGAGGCGAAGTCGCTTCAGACATCGGACCTGGCTGAACTCCTCGTGACGCGCCGGGCGCTGGACTCGCCGAAGCGGGAGCTCGACGGCGCAAGGGCCTCCCCGCACACCATCCGCCGCAAGCGCGCCATCTTCCACAACGCGGTCGTCATCGCCATGGAAGCGGGCCTTCTTTCCGGCAATCCGATCCCGCGAGTGAGCTGGTCCCTGCCGGAGCCCGTCGAGGAGGATGTGGCCCCGGGCAGCGCCTCGAGCCCGGATCAGGTAAGTGCTCCGCTGCGAGAGGCCGACGCCCTCGCCGCCACCACCACCGGACCCACCCGCGCGCAGATCGCCGCAGCGGCCCGGGCGTTCGAGCGCGCCTCCCGCTCCCACACCCGCGCCGCCCGCGCCCATCAGCAGCAGGCCGCCGCCTGTGACCCGCACAGCACCTGCGGGCCGCCCACGGCATCGCCGCCGCGAGGCCGGTGGCCACCTGGCACGCGCAGGGCGTCCAGCTGCCCGCGCACGCCGCTGCCCTGCGGACCGCCTACCCCGACGGTGCCGAGCAGGTCCTCGCCGAACCCGGCCGGCCCGTCCCCGACCCGGCGGCGCTGCTGCGCCAGGCCGTCGCCCAGCGCGAACCGACCACCGCCCAGTCCGTCAGCGACGTTCTGCTGTGGCGCCTGCGGCGCCTGGCCGACCTTCAGGACACTGGTGAACGCCGCGATGCCCAAGTCGCCCGGGCCGCCGAGCCCACCGCTGCTCCGGTGCCGCGTCCATACCGTCCCTGAAGTGCTGGAGGCGTCGCGCCGCAGGTGGGCACGATTCCTGCCACGGTCCGAGTGGTCCACGCCGCCGGGGGGGGGAGCACGGCGGGCCAGGGCGCTCGGCGGGAAGAGCGGTGAGCCGCCGACGCCCTGGCGGACCGGGAGGTGGCGGAGAGCTACCGCAGCGAAGTCGTCGGCTGCTCGGCGCCACCGATCTGGATGAAGCTGACGGAGCTGGCGGTGGGATATCTCCCCGCCTCTCCCGGTCCGAGCTCGCCGACCTGCCCCACGCAGTCCGCGGACTGGTAGAACTGCGCATGCCAGTTGGTGTTGTTGTAGAGCAGAGCGTCGTCTTCCACATGCTCGATCGACCGGCACCGGCCGAGTTCGGCCTTCAGCACAGGCTTCAGCGTCGCTTCGTCGAGAGTCGGCTGCTTGGGGGCCGTGTCCGCTGTCTCCTGTGCCAGGGCGGTGCCGGCCCAGGCCGGAGTGAACGCCACAGCCACGGTAACCGCCGTGACCAGGCCTCTCCTGATGAGTGCGAGATCCTTCATGGAGTGTCCCTCGATAGGGGGTGGGGTCCCGTCGACCTTACGTTCTGTCTCACCGTCAATACCTTAGGTAGTTGTTGGTGTCGGACGCCCGGGGTCATGCCCGCCCGCGCCCAGCAGGCTTCGAGGCGGGACGCTCCGGGCGTGCGGGCCGCCTACGGCATCGCCGCCGCGAGGCCGCCCTGCGCGCCGCCTTCCCGGACGGTCCCGAGCGGGTCCTCGCCGACCTCACCCAGGCCGATGATCGGCACGACATCGCAGCTGCCCGCCACAACCAGCCGCCGGTGGCCCCGGCACCCGCGGGCCGGTGAGGGGCCGCTGTCGCGGTCGTGACGGCCAGCCTGGCCGGGTGGCCGGCTGGCGGCGCGGCCACTCGGCTTCGGGCGCGCACGCCGACCGGTAGGTGTGACCGCGGCTGATGGCCCGTGCGGTGGGCGAGGCGGCACCGGTGTCCGCCGTCGCTTCCGCCTGTCCGGCCACCGCGCTGGTCGTCATCTTCCACGCTGCGACGACGGCCTGGTCGTCGGCGGCCCCGGAGCCTTCCTGACCGCCCGGGTCGGTGGAGGGATCAGAGGTCGAATTCGGCCGGGGCCAGGCCGAGGGCGAAGCAGGCTTCGCGGACGATGGCTTTCTCGTCCTCGTCGAAGGTGCCGTCCGCGCCGCCGATGACGATGCCGATCTGGACCACCGCCCGGGCCTCGGCCGGCTTCTTCTTCGCCTTGGCCACCTCCTGCAGGACACTGACCTTGCCGAAGTCGAAGTCGGCGACCAGCTTGTCCAGGTAGTCGTCGAAGCGTCGCTGGAGGTCGTCGGCGGCGAAGTTGTTCAGCACCTCGTTGGTCGCGATCAGCTGCGCCACGCGGCGCCGTTCACTGACATCGACGGTGCCGTCGGCGGTGGCCACCAGCGCGCACATCGCCATGCTCGCGTCGCGGAAGGCGCCGCTTTTGAGATCGTTCTTCTTGGCGTTGAGCTGCGTCTGCATCGTGGAGGCGGACTCCTTGATGCGATCCCACAGGGCCACAGGGCACTCCATCGGTCGGCAGGGCGGTCCGGCCCGCTTCCGGTCCGGACCCGAATCGACTTCTACAACAGTGTAGAACGAGCGGCCGGCCGCACCGCCGCGGGCCCCTGGACGCCGGAACCTCGGCCGTCCGGGCAGGCGTTGCGTCCCGGGCGCCGCAGCGTCCGATGCTTCTCGGCGCCGTCCCGGCCAGGCTTCAGGATTCCTCCTCCTCGCCTTCCTCGTTCCCGCCGCCGTCGTCGAAGATTTCCTCCATGACCTCGCCGGCGACGTAGCCGCCGACGGCCCCGACGGCGAGCCCGGCCGCGCCCGCGGCGATGACCGTGCCCATGCCGGGGCCGGAGGAGTGGCCGTGGTGGTCGCCGTGGCCGTGGCCGTCGTCCTTGTGGGCGTACCCGCCGCCATAGGGGTCGCCCTGGGGGAAGGGGGACCCGGGATGGCGCTGCTGCGGGGGCAGGTGTGCGGCGCGGGCGGCGTGGTGTTCGACGAGCTGCCGGATCCAGGCGTCGACCTCACCCGTCCAGTCGGTGTGACCCACGCTCTCGTGGCCGACGGCGTGCCGGCCCGCGGAATCGCCGCCGCCTGTGAACAGGCCGCCGCGCTTGTCGGCCTCCAGCACGATCTCCACCCCGCCCGGGGAGGCGAGGAAGGTCACCTCGATCTCGTTGACCGCGTAGGCGTAGGCCGGGGGCGGGGCGAGTTCGATCTCCTGGTAGAACGGCAACTGCTGACCGGTTCCGTGGATGTGGCCGTACTCCAGGTCGGCGGAGGTGAAGCCGAATCCGAGCCGCCCCAGCGCCTCCAGGACAGCTTCCTGCACCGGCAGGGGCCCCACGCGCAGCGGGTCCAGGTCGCCCTTGTCCCTGGCCCCCGCGACGGCCAGCTCGGTGCGCACGCCCAGCGCCACGTCCAGCGGCTGACCGTGCAGCTCGGTGACGGGTGTCTCCCATGGCACCCGCACGGTGAAGGGCACGCTGTGCCGGGCGCCTTCGGCGAGCCGGAAGCCGCCGCCGACGGCCACCCGTTCGAAGACCACCACGCCTTCGGCCTCGCCCTCCTGGAGTTCGGCCTCCACGCGGGCGACCAGTTCCAGGGTGACGTGCTCGATGTCGAAGTCGGCGCCGCCGCCTTCGAGATGGACCTGTCCGGACAGCGTCCCGCCGGGCACCACGGGCCCGCCGTCCAGGACCGTGTCCACCGTGGGCCCGCCCACACCGAGCGAGCCGAGCAGCCGTTTGAACACCATCGCGGCGTCCACTCCTTTACACGTTGCACGTCTATGTGGCCCCGCTCGCGGGAGCTCCCGGGATCGCGCGCCCTGGCCTGCCGCCACCGGCCGGGCCGCCCGGCGGGCGGCGCCGCACGGTCGCCCCGAGCCGGGGAACCACCGGGACCGTCCTCGCATTTTCTACACGCATGTAGAAGGATAGGCGGGGCGCACACGCCCGCCAGTACGTCCAGGCATACGGGAGCAGAACGGCTGAAAGTCACCCTTAGCAGGGACTCGCCGCATCCCCGGCCGGTCGCTTCGCCCGCCCCTTACCGTTGGGCTGCGGGCGCCCCGCCGCCCCGTCCGGCCACCTCCGTAGCGAAGGAGCATCCGCCCGCCATGGGTGAACCACCCAGTACCAGCCGTGCCACACCCCGCCCAGCCGCGACGACCGGGGACTCTGGGGTGGCACGGTGACCGAAATCCTGCTGCTCCTGCTCGCCCTCGCCCTCACCCTGGCCTGCGCCGTCTTCGTCGCGGCCGAGTTCTCCCTCACCACCGTGGAGCGCGGCGCTCTGGAACGCGCCGCCGAGAACGGCGAGCGCGGCGCCGCCGGTGCGCTGGTGGCCGTGCGGCGGCTGACGTTCCAGCTCTCCGGCGCGCAGCTGGGGATCACCGTGACTTCGCTGGTGATCGGCATGCTCGCCGAGCCGTCGCTGGCGGTGCTGCTGCGCGGCCCGCTCGAAGCGGCCGGTCTGGGCGGCGCGGCCGGCCCGGCGGCCACCCTCCTCGGGGTGTCCCTGGCCACCGTCGTCCTGATGGTCGTCGGCGAGCTGGTGCCCAAGAACTGGGCCATCTCCCGCCCCCTGGCGGTCGCGAAGATCTCGGCCGGGCCGCAGCGCGCCTTCACCGCCGCCTTCGCCCCGCTGATCCGCCACCTGAACAACACCGCCAACCGCCTGGTGCGCCGCTTGGGACTGGAGCCCGCCGAGGAACTGGCCTCCGCCCGCAGTCCTCAGGAACTCGTCGCCCTGGCCCGGCATTCCGCTGCTCAGGGGATGCTGGAAGCCGACACGGCTGAGCTGTTCGTGCGCACCCTGCACCTGAGCGAGCTGACGGCCGAGAACGTCATGACCCCACGGGTGGATGTGCACGCCCTGCGCGAGCACGCGACCGCGGCCGACGCCGCCAACCTCACCCGGGCCACCGGCCACTCCGGCTTCCCCGTCTACCGGGAGTCCCTGGACGAGATCACCGGCACCGTCCACATCCGCGACGTTCTGGCCCTGGACCCGGGGACGCGGCTGACGACCCCGGTCACCGACCTGGCCACCGGGCCGCTGCTCGTCCCCGACAGCCTGCCGGTGGACCGGCTGCTGGAACGCCTGCGCGCCGACGGGTCGATGGCCGTGGTCATCGACGAATACGGCGGCACGGCCGGGGTGGTCACCCTGGAGGACATCGTCGAGGAGGTCGTCGGCGAGGTCCGCGACGAGCACGACCCCGTCGAGGAACCCGGCCTCATTCCGGCCGGCCCCGGCGTCTGGGAGGCCGATGGCGGTGTGCGCATCGACGAGCTGACGGCCCTCGGCCTGACCGTGCCCGAGGGTCCCTACGAAACCGTCGCCGGGCTGCTGGCCACCCGCCTCGAACGGATACCGGCCACCGGTGACACCACCGAGGTGGCCGGCTGGCGGCTGACCGTCCTGGCGACGGGGCGTCACCGCGCCCGACGGGTCCGGCTCACCGCCCCCCGTTCCACCGGCGGCTCCGCCACCGACCGGGAGGGTGCCCGATGACCGCCTTCCAGCTCGCTCTCGGGGCGCTGACCCTGCTGACCAACGCGTTCTTCGTCGGAGCCGAGTTCGCCCTGATCTCCGTGCGCCGCGACCAGATCGAGCCGCGCGCGGAGCGGGGCGACCGGCGAGCGCGCACCGTGCTGTGGGCGCTTCAGCACCTCTCCCCGATGATGGCCACAGCGCAACTGGGCATCACCGTCTCCTCCCTGGTGCTCGGCGCCGTCGCCGAACCGGCCATCGCCCACCTGCTGGAACCCGCCTTCGACGCCGCCCACGTCCCCCACGGCCTGGTCCACCCCGTGGCCTTCACCATCGCCCTGGCCGCGGCCACCTACCTGCACATGCTCATCGGCGAGATGGTGCCCAAGAACATCGCCCTGGCCGCCCCCGACCGCACCGCCCTGGCCCTGGGGCCCCCGCTGGTCGCTCTCACGCGCGCCCTGCGCCCGGTCATCTTCGGCATCAACGCCTTCGCCAACACCCTCCTGCGCCTGCTGCGCGTGGAACCCAAGGACGAAGTCGCCTCCGTCTTCACCGACGACGAACTCGCCCGCATCGTCAAGGACTCCACCGACGCCGGCCTGCTGGAGACCGCGGAGAGCGAACGGCTGCGCGACGCCCTCGCCCTGGGCACCCGCACCGTCGCCGAGATCACCGTCCCGGCCAGCCGGATGACAACCGTCGACCACCGCATCACCCCCCACCAGCTCGAACGCACCGCGGCGGCCGCCGGCTACTCCCGCTTCCCCGTCACCGGCCCCGGCACCACCGTCCTGGGCTTCCTCCACGTCAAGGACGCGCTGAGCGCCGTGGCCCGCGACAAGCCCTTCCCCCGCGAGGCCCTGCACCCCGTCGTCCGCATCGCTCCCGAGACCCCGCTGGACGACGCGCTGACCGCCATGCGCGCCGCCTCGACCCACCTGGCCGCCGTCACCAGCGGCAACGGGGCCCTCCTGGGCTTCGTCGCCATGGAGGACATCCTCGCCGAACTCGTCGGCCCACCCGCTCGCACCTGACCGCTCCGGGGACCGACCGGGTGACACGCCCCTCCCATACACCCGCACGTGGGTGTACGGGAGGCGGACCGGTGGTACTCAGATCCGACCGCACAACCGCGGCCGACTGCGAGGAGAGCGTGGTGCCCGACGTCCTGACCGGCCAGTGGCCGCTGGGCTGGAGCATCGCCCTCTTCCTCACCGTCGGCGCGTTCACCGTGCTGGGCAGCGTGCGCCTGGCCACCCTCGGAGACGTTCTCGCCGACCGCACCGGCCAGGGCGAGGCACTCTTCGGCGCGGTCTTCTTCGGCCTGGTCACCTCACTGTCCGGCATCGTCATGACCGCCGCGTCCGCCGCCGACAACCACCCCGATCTCGCCTACAGCAACGCCGTGGGCGGCATCGCCGCCCAGACCCTGGCCATCGCCGCCGCCGACGCCACCTACCGCCGGGTCAACCTCGAACACGCCGCGGCCTCCCTGCCCAACCTGCTCTTCGGCTGCCTGCTCATCGGCCTGCTCGGCATCGCCCTGATGGCCGCCTTCAGTCCCGACGTCACCGTCTGGAACATTCACCCCGCCTCCGCGGTCATGGTCGCCTTCTACTGGGGCGGACTGCGGCTGATCAGCGACCGCCCACGCCCCATGTGGATCGCCGTCCGCACCAAGGACACCGTCCCCGACGTACCCGAAGAGACCGCCACCACCGGCCGGCGCCGAACCACCACCCTATGGACCGAATTCCTCACGATCGCCGCCCTCGTCGTCACCGGCGGATGGCTCATCACCCGTGCAGCGGAAACCTTCGTCACCACCACCGGCCTGAACGCCGGCTTCGTCGGCGCCGTCCTGATGGGCATCGTCAACGCACTGCCGGAGACCGTCACCGCCATCGCGGCCGTCCGCCGCGGCGCCGTCACCCTCGCCGTGGCCGCCGTCATCGGCGGCAACTGCCTGGACGCCCTCAACCTCGTCGTCGGCGACATCGCCTACCGCGGCGGATCCCTCTACCACGCCGCCGGCCCCGACGAACTCTTCCTCACCGCCGCCGCCTTGGTCATGACCACCGTCCTGCTCGGCGGACTCCTCATCCGCCAGGAACGCGGCTGGTGGCGCCTCGGCTTCGACGGCATCCTCCTGATCACCATCTACACCGCCACCACCATCACCCTGGCCTTCTGACATCCACCAGAAAGCGCAAACGGCCCCCGCCTCGCTTCTCCCCGCGCAGGACCCACCTGGTAGCCGGCCCGGCACTCTCCAGCAACTCCGTACGGGTACGACCTGCGGTCCAGCGTCCGCTCCCCGCGGCAGCCGATGGCACTGGTGACCGAGGTGACGTCCTCAGGGAGCCTCCATAAGGCCAGGCGTGCCGTCGCCCGAGGAAAGGTCGACGGGTGTAAGGCGCAGCCCCACGGCGCGGAGGAACGGATCCCAGTCCAGCCAGACCTCCCACTGCTCCCCAGGAACTCCGAAGAGCGCGTAGCCGTCCGCGCCCGCACCACCCCGGCACGGCCGGATGTCCCCCGACCAGGATGGCTCGCTCCCATACTCGTTGCCGACCATCGACTTGTACGTTGCCCATGCCCTTCACAGACAACGCAACCCGGTTCTCATTCCCGGCTCCCGTTCACCTTGCGGAAAACAGCCCCGGTCTTGTTACTTGCCAACAAGCCCCGCACGACGACGAGAAGAGACCCACCCACACCGCAGGTGAGCGCAGGGAGAGCGCGGACGCCTTCGGAAAGAAGCACACGTGTCAACCCGTCACGGATAGCTCGACATGGTCTGATCAGCCAGGACGGGAATCGTCCGCACCGAGGTGGGGGAATGCGAAACCGTGCGGCGGTGTTGGCGGTCGAGACAGTCTGCTGTAGGAGAACGTGTATCACCGGGGCGATACGTAAGATCAAACTCAATGACGGCCACACGCGCTATCGTCTCCTGGTTGATATCGGCACGACTGCCGACGGGAAGCGCAGGCAGTTGACCCGCACTTTCGACACGAAGAAGGAGGCGGTGGCCGAACTCGCCCGCATTCGGCACGAGATGAACGCGGGCACTCTTGTCGCGCCGGAGAAGATCACGGTGGATGAGTGGCTGGATACCTGGCTGAAGAGCGCCGTGCGGGAGGTGGAGGAGGCCACAGCGGCGAACTACGAGGACGCCATGCGCCCGGTGCGTGCACACCTGGGGGAGAGGCTGCTGCAGAAGCTTTCGGAAACGGATGTCGAAGGCCTGGTCGACTGGATGCTGACCTCGGGCCGTGTTCGCGGCGGGAAGCCAGGTACGGGGTTGGGCATCCGTTCGGTACGCCTGACGCTCGGCCGTCTGCGTGCGGCGCTGAACATGGCGGTGCGGCGGCAGCTCGTGCCGCGCAACGTGGCGCAGTACGTGACGTTCCCGCGCCATGCCCGGGAGGCAGCGGCGGCGGCGAAGGCGCAGCGGGTGCCGTGGAGTGAACAGGAGGTCGTGCCCTTCCTCCGATACATCGCGGGCGACCGGCTGTACGCCCCCATGTTGCTGTTGCTGCTGGGTCTGCGGCCGGCCGAGGTCTGCGGGCTGCGGTGGATCGATGTCGATCTGGATGCCGGGACCATTGTGAGAGACCGGGTCGTGCTCATGAAAAAGGACCCTGTCTCACTTTTGTGAAACAGGGCCCTGACCTGCGACGGAGCGCTACGCTCCAGTCGGGACGGCGGGATTTGAACCCACGACCCCTTGACCCCCAGGCAAAAACTAGGGTAGTTGGACCTGCGTATGCGTGGGCTGCGAGCTGGGGGCAACGTCCGTGGACGTCCGTAGTCGTCCGCCGCGGCTCGCTGCCGTTGTCACGCAGTTAGTCACTCGGCATAGAGGGCTGTAACACATGAGGGGCGGACAGCCGGACAGTTGGGAATCCTGCTGTCCGGTACATCTTCGCAGGTCAAATCCTTGGCCGGACAGCCGGACAGCCCGGATCCCCCAGTGTTACAGCGCATGAAGGCACGCTCACGGGAGGATGAGTCCAGGCTTCCCCTGACCCAGGTCCCGTAGGTGAGACAGGTAGTCCTGAGCCGCAGGCTCAGCGCGGTAGCGATCCTTCATCACGGCTGCCAGCTCCCGACTGGTCATCAGTAGTGAGGGGACGGACTGCCGATCGGCGCTGAGCGCACGCTCTCCATAGATCAAAGCCTGTTCAAGGTCCCCTTCGCGAGCAGCCGCGACGCCCAGAGTGACCCTCGCCTCCGCGTTGCGCAGGGGCGCCAGTTCCGCCCCGTCGAAGTCGGTACCCACGCGCAGAACCTCCTCAGCGAGAGTCCGGGCAATCCGATCCTCGCCAGCCAGCCTGTAACAGTCCATTGCGTAGTAGTCGAACTTGGCCGGGTCAACTACGAAGTGATTATCGAGGTTCTCGGGGTGAGGCATGCTCTCCAGCAGACGGCGCCCCTTCTCCAAGGCGAACTCGGTCTGTCGGCGGTCCTTCAGCCTGGCCCACGCTTTGGCTTCCTGGGCCGCGAGCTGCACTGCGACGCCGTGTTTTGAGGCGGCCTCTGCCCCCGCTCGACTCGCGGCGATGACGCCCCGGTAGTCACCTGTGGTGAGGGCAAACCAAGCACGCATCTCGTGAGCCCAGCCCGCGACTTCGCTATTCCCGGATTCACCAGCGAGCGAGAGTGCGGCGCGTCTGGTCGCTTCTGCACCACGTCGATTGCCTGCGTCGTATTCAACGCATCCGACCAGGAGGGCAAGCCAACCCGAGATCGTCAGAATCTCGCGGTGCTGCGAGAGTGTGAGGCTTCTAGAGTGCAGGTCCACCAGGCGCCGCATCCATTGACGTCCCTCGGTGAGAAGCTGCTCACTGGGCAAGTAGGCGTACTCTGAGCACAGTCGGTCTGTGGTGATACGCAGTGCATCGAGAGTCGCGCTATCGACATCCGAGTGGTTGAGACGGTTCAAGATGTCAACCGTCTCCATGCCGCTGACCGCGATGATCTCGGCATTGCCATCCCTGCGCGTCGGGGCGGGGAAGATGGCGTGAGTCACGGTACCGAACGTCGCTGCAATGATCGGACGGTAGAACTCGCCCGGCATGCTGCCAGATTCCCAGCGCTTCCACTGTCGGACCATGCTCTCATCGCTCGGCAGTTCCGAAGAGGCGTGTGCTCGAAGCGCCCGGACGGCCTGAAGCTGCGACCAGTCACGCGCTGCGCGCTCCGCTGAGATTCGACGCGCCCAGTCCGGCCTTCCATCGTTCATCTGCCCTCCTCGGGTCTTACGCGGAGTCTGTCTTGTTGTTCTGGGGGACAGTCAAGAGGACAAACAGGGGACAGAGGGGGTGTCCCCCGGACGTCGGTCTTGACCCCAGGTTGTCACGTACCTCTCAACTGCCTTGTCGGGCATGGTGATTCCAGGTCAAGAGTCGCTAACTCGGGATCCTTCTTCGAGGACTGTGACTCGTTCGGTGAGTCTTGCGATCTGGGAGCGCATTTCGATGATCTCGTCACGGATATTCTCGTTACGGGAACCCTCGGCAGAGACGAACACCCCGCGGTTTCCGGCGGAAAAGATCAGCCCTTCAGCCCGAAGGATCTCTAGCCCATTCTGGACAGTCTGCGATGCGACGCCGAATTCTTCGCTGAGCTGCTTCCGTGTCGGAAGCCGATTGCCTGGCTGGTATCCCTCCCTCTTGTCGTTGATGGCTCCTCTGAGGATGTCGGCGATCTGCACGGCCTTCGGTCTCGGGTCGTCGTCGGCAAGGCGCATACTCCCGAGCCTACCCACCATCGCGCACTAGTCCGCGTTGGACCGCAGGGGTTGTGTACTAGCGTGCGCTAGTGCATGCTGGTCTGTGTGGCGCGGACCCCGGCCAAGGACAGTCCGCGCCCGGCCCTCAAGCCCTGAGTGAGACAGGAGAACGACGTGAACAGCCTGATCTGCGCCCATGAGGCGCCCCCCTGGGAGTGCCGTACCTGCGGTACCTGTAACGGCTGGGGGACCTGCACGGACCGCACCAACGGCGGTTACAAGGCCTGCCCGACCTGCAACGGGAAGGGCTGAGATGAGCATGAAGAGCTTCATCGGTGCCCATGAGGCGTTGGACGATGACGACTTCATCGAGCTGGCGTTGGGGACGCCCCTGGCGCTGTGGCTCGGTGAGGAGAACGAGAGCGAGGAAGAGCGTTCGGCCCGTGAGGACGCGGCGCGGGACATCCTGGCGGACGACCCGGGTCTGTTCGACCGGGTGTCGAGGGTGGCCGTGCTGGCGATCGAGGCGCAGGCGCCGGCGCTGCTGAACGTCGTGTCGCTGCGGTCGGCGGCCCGCCGGGCGCGGAAGGCGGTTGCGGCATGAGCGAGAGTCTTCGGGTTCCCAGTGGGCCCATCGAGACGTGCCCGGTCGGCTTCATGCCCCGCGAGGCGCAGCGGGCGATGGTCCTGGACGCCCTGCGCGTCGCTGGGGTTGAGCTCGGTGCCTACGACGAGCGCATCGCGGAGTGGCTGGCCGGGTGGGACTGGTCCACCGTCGTCGTGATCGCGTCGTGGCTGCGCCGCGCCGTCGAGGTCCACCCGTCCCGTGCCGACGTGCTGCGGGAAACCGCCCCCGAACTGGACTCCCTCTGCGAGCAGTACGGCGTGCTTGGCGTGGGCGACCGCCTGCGCCGCATGGCCGACGACGCCGGGGCGGGTGGTGGGCAATGAGCACGCTTCTTCCTGCCGCTGCTGCGGCCTTACCTCTGGCGGGTGGCTGGTCGGTGCACGCGGCGATGCTGCGGCGCCGCTTGGATACGGCCAGGCGTGACCCGCTGTCGGGTCTGCACCGTCGGGAGGGGTTCGAGCAGGCCGCGTCGCGGCTGCTGGCCCGTGGCCCGCTGGTGGTGGCCGTGATCGACCTGGACGGCTTCAAGCAGGTCAACGACACGTTCGGGCACGCCGCGGGGGACGCGGTGATCGCCGCGACCGGCGCGCGCCTGGCCGAACACGTCGGGGCGCATGGTGTGGCGGGCCGGTTGGGGGGCGATGAGTTCGCCGCCGCCTTCCCGCTGAAGCCCGCTGGCCTGCCGGGCGAGTTGGCGGCCCTGCACACGGCGTTGTGCCGGCCGGTGCCTCACGAGGACGTGCCGCTGCTGTTCGTCGGGGCGTCGGTCGGCGGGGTTCTCGCCCCGGTGGGCACCGCGCTCGGGGTGGCGCTGCGGGTGGCGGATGAGGCCATGTTCGGGGCCAAGCAGACCGGTGGCGGCCCGTCGGTCGCCCCGGGTCTCACGCCCGTCTACCGGACGGTCAACGGCCGCCGCGACGGCCGTCGTGGCACCGGTCTGGAAGGCGGTGCGGCATGAGGAAGACGACGTTGCTGCGCCGCCCGCGGCTTCGGCCGCTGCCGCTGTTCGGTCTGGCGTTGGTGTTGCTGGTGCTGCTCGCGCCTCAGGCCGCCGCGGTGCTGGCTGCCGGTGTGGTGGCGCTGGCCGGTCCGCTGGCCCTGTGGGCGGCCACTCAGCCGGTCGTCCTGGTGTTCGTGGTCGGCGTGCTCGCCGGCCGTCGGACGGTGCGCCGGAGCGGGGGTGCGGCATGAACCGTGCGACCGCTGACCGGCTGATCGTGGCCGGTGCCGGAACGGTGATCGTGGCTTTGACCATCGCCGCGTTCTGGCTGTCCTACGCCCACTTGGCGGACATCGCGATGGACCATGGCCTGTCCGGGGCCCGCGCGTGGGCCTGGCCCGGATGCCTGGACCTGGGGGTCATCGCCGGCGAACTCCTCATGCTGCGCGCGGCGATCCAACGACGTACGGACTGGTGGGCCATCGGCCTGACCGTGACCGGCTCCGGCGGATCCATCGCGCTCAACGTGGCGGGAGTCGGCGCGGATGCCGAAGCGCTCGACTACGTGGTGGCCGCCGTTCCGCCGTCCGCGGCGCTGATCGCGTTCGGCGTGATGATGCGCCAGGTCCACCGCTGGCTCGCCCACCCCGAACAGGCCGCGGCCCGGCGGGTGGTCATCTGCGACCGCGGCGGACTGGGCATCCCCTCCGTGCCGAACAAGCCGCAGCGCCCGGCCGGCAAGCCGAGGCAGGCGCGCAAGGCCACGGCCAAGGCAGGCAAGGCGCCGGCGCGGCGCACGCAGGCCGAACTGCTCACCGCGGCGCGGGAGGAGACCGCCGGGTGGCCGGTGGCCGACCTGAACGCGGAGAAGATCCGCACCACGCTGCGAGTCGGCCCCCAGCGGGCCCGCGCGCTGCGGGACACCCTGCGGGCCGAACGCGAGCAGGGCGCGGCCTCCGGCCCGGTGGGGGTGGCGGCATGAGGGGCGCGGGTGGCCGGCCGCGGGTGTTGGACCTGTGCTGTGGCGCGGGTGGTGCCGGGATGGGCTATCACCTGGCGGGGTTCGAGGTGATGGGGGTGGACATCGCCCCGCGCCCGTCCTACCCGTTCTCGTTCGTCCGGGCCGATGCGATCGAGTACGTCACCGAGCACGGCGCGGGGTTCGACTTCATCCATGCGTCGTGGCCCTGCCAGCACGACAACGCGTTGGCGCTGGGCACGAACGCGCATCTGCGGGAGACCTACCCGGACCTGATCGCGGCCGGTCGTGCGGCGATGCTCACGACGGGCCGGCCGTGGGTGATCGAGAACAGCATGACCGCGCCGATGCGGCGGGACGTCGTGCTGTGCGGGACGCAGTTCGGCCTTCCGATCTTCCGGCACCGGGCGTTCGAGGTGCACGGCTGGTTCCCCATGGGTCTGCCGCACTCCCCGCACCGCGGCAGGGTCCGCGGTTGGCGTCACGGTGCCTGGCACGACGGGGAGTTCGTGGCCGCGTACGGCAAGGGCGGTGGCAAGGCCAGCGTCCCCGAGATGCGGGCCGCGTTGGGGATCGACTGGACGGCCGACCACAAGGAGCTGACCGAGGCGATTCCGCCGGCCTACACCCGCTTCCTCGGTGAGCAGGCCATCGCCCAGCTCGACACCGCGGAGGTGGCGGCATGAGCGAGCCGATCGTCTACGCCGAAACCTGGCGCGCGGTGATGGCAGCGGCCGGCAGGCGGTGCCAGTGCCGCGGTGAGTGCGGCAACCCCCACAAGAAGGGGGAGGGGCGCTGCCCGAAGGAGCACGACCGGTACGCGTCCAAGCACCGGGCGCCGGTGCGGCTGATCGCCGCGCCGGCCGACCCGACCGTGACCGGTCT
>NZ_LAVK01000608.1 GCF_001083795.1 Streptomyces sp. SBT349 | reverse complement strand
CCGCCCGACCACCCCCGGACAGCCAACGAACCACCGCCCACCAACGCGCGCGCGACCACCAAGAAGCGGCATGACATCAGCAGGCGTGACGTGCGACGACGCGGCGTATGCCTTCGAGAAGTGCGGGCGCGATTGGATTCCGGAGTCCCACCCGATTGGGCTACCTCTTGTCGCCTGCGCCGATCCTTGGTCCTTCGACCGATCGCGCCAGCGCGGAAGGTGGGCCCCTCAACGCAGAGCGCCCGCTGCCATTGTCAGGCAGCCTCTACGGCCGCTGCCCCTTCTGTAGTGGTGCACGCCAACCCCCGGCGGACCCGCGGAATCTGGCTGTCTGAAGGGGATTCCCGGAGCTTGCTACTCGCTGCTTCATGCTGCGATTCCAGGCGGGACACGCCGTTGGTCGATCCCGTCCCGCAGGAGCTCAGCATGTCCCAACACGACCTGACCCCGGCTTCCGTGGCGAGCCGAGCACGCTGGGCTCTGTGTGCGACTGCGGAGGTCAACTTTTTGACCGAGTTTGCACTGCCGGATTGTTTTGACGTCAGTGGAGAGCTCGCGATGCGCTGTGAGGTGCGCTGTTTCGGCTGGGGACGGCCCCATGGGCAATGCGGGGTCGAACGTCGCGTTGCATGCGGCGATCCGTCAGGTGCACCGATTGGGCGCATCGCTGCAAGCGTGCCCGAGTCGCCGGGCTGGCGCACGGCCCCCTGACCATGCCCCGACCCCAACCCTGGCAGGGCACCGTCCAAAGCCTCTCCACCGATCTCGTCAACTTCCCCCTCCTCATGCTGAGTAATGCGCCCCTCAACCGGCGCAGCTTGCCCAGGCGGTTGGCGGTGTCGGGGTGGTCGGGGCTAAGGGTCGTCTCGGTCCATGGCGCGCCACCGACGGGGGGATCGATGCGGCGGGTGTTCAGGGACACCCGCCGCATTGGAGCGGCCTCGCCCTGCCTCGCCGCGGCCGGCGGCTCGGCGGGCGCCGTTCAGCCGTTCAACGGTTGCGGCTCAGCCGCAGGCGTCGCCGCCCCCCTGTCAACTGCCCTTGTTGCGGCTAGTGTTGATATGTGCTGACTCCTCTGGCCGCCGACGACCCGCCCTCCATAGCCGGTTACCCCGTCACGCACCGGATCGGCGCGGGCGGCATGGGCCGGGTGTACCTCTCGCACACGCGCGGAGGGCGGCCGATCGCCATCAAGGTGATCCATACGGAACTGGCCTCGGACCCGGAGTTCCGGCGCCGGTTCCAGCAGGAGGTGCGGGCCGCCGAGCGCGTCCAGGGCCAATACACGGCCCCCGTCCTCGACAGCGACACGGAGGGGCCGCGACCGTGGTTCGCTACCGCCTACGTCGCGGGCCCCTCCCTGCACGCCGCCGTCCGGGCCCACGGCCCGCTGCAACTGTCCGCCGCGGCGCGAACGCTGGCCGGCATCGCCGAGGCGTTGCAGGCGATCCACGGCGCGGGCATCGTGCACCGGGACCTCAAGCCGTCCAACGTGCTCCTGGTCCAGGACGGCCCGCGGGTCATCGACTTCGGCATCGCCCGCGCCCTCGACGTCACCGCGCTCACCCACAGCGGGGTCACCGTCGGCACTCCGGCGTTCATGGCGCCGGAACAGGCGGTCAGCGGGGCGGTCACGGCCGCCGCCGACATCTTCGCCCTCGGCCTGATCGCAGCCTTCGCCACCACCGGCACCCCGCCGTTCGGGGACGGCCCCTCGCACGCCGTGCTGTACCGGATCGTGCACGAGCAGCCCGAACTGTCCGGGGTGCCGGAGGCCCTGCGGGAGCTGACGGCCCGATGCCTGGCCAAGAATTCGGATCAACGGCCCTCCGCCGCCGAGGTGGCGGAGGCCTGTCGGCGACTGACGGCGGACGCGCCCGCGGCTCTCGCCGAGCTGCTGCCGCCCGCGGTGGCCACCGAGATCGACCACCACGCGGCCACCCTGACGGCCCTGGCCGCCGATCTCGGTGGCCACCGCGGGCGGC
>NZ_LAVK01000607.1 GCF_001083795.1 Streptomyces sp. SBT349 | reverse complement strand
GGGTTGTGTGAGGGGTTTGGTGTGTTCGCGGGGGTGTTCGATGAGGTGTGCGGGTTGCTGGATGAGGCGTTGGGCGATGGGGTGTCGTTGGGTGTGAGGGATGTGGTGTGGGCGCTGGAGGGGAGTGAGGCGGCCGGTTGGTTGGGGGAGACGGTGTTCACGCAGGTGGGGTTGTTCGCGTTCGAGGTGGCGTTGTTCCGGTTGTGGGAGTCGTTGGGTGTGGTGCCGGGTGTGGTGGCGGGGCATTCGGTGGGCGAGATCGTGGCGGCGCATGTGGCGGGGGTGTTGTCGCTGGAGGATGCGGTGCGGGTGGTGGCGGCGCGGGGTCGGTTGATGCAGGGGCTGGAGCCGGGGGCGATGGTGTCGGTCGCGGCGCCGGTGGAGCGGGTGGAGCAGGCCATCGAGCAGTGGCGGGCTTCCAGTAGTAGTGACGGTGGGGTGTGGGTGTCGGGGGTGAATGGTCCGGCCTCGGTGGTGGTGGCCGGGGAGCCGGGCGCGGTGGAGGACCTGGTCTCGGTGCTGGAGATCCAGGGGGTGCGGTGTCGGCGGTTGGAGGTGTCCCGGGCGTTCCATACTCCGCTGGTGGAGCCGATGCTGGAGGCGTTCGCGGAGGAGATCGCCGATGTCACTCACCGGCCGGGTCGTATCCCGGTGATCTCGGGCGTGACCGGCGAGGTCATGGGCGAGCGGCAGTGGGGTGTGGGTTACTGGGTGGAGCAGGCGCGGTGTGCGGTGCGGTTCGACCGGGTCGCGGGCTGGCTGGCGGAGCATGGGGTGGGCAAGGTCATCGAGATCGGGCCGCGGGGTGTCCTGACGGCCATGGTGCGCGAGACAGCTCCTGATCCGGCCGTGATGGCGGTCATTCCCAGCACCCGCACCCGACACCCCGAGGCCGAGGCGTTCACCACCGCCCTGGCACAGGCCTACGTCGCGGGGGTCCAGCCGGACTGGAGTGCCGTCTTCGCCGGGAGCGGCGCCCGCCGCATCGACCTACCCACCTACGCCTTCCAACACCAACGCTACTGGCTGAAGGGCCGACCGGGTGTGCGGGATATGCGAGGGCTGGGCTTGGACGCCGCGGACCACGGGGTGCTGGGAGCCGCGGTCGCAGTGGCGGACAGCGATGAGTGGCTCCTGACCGGACGGCTGTCACTGTCGACGCACCCCTGGTTGGCGGACCACGCGGTGGGTGGTCGTGTCGTCGTGCCGGGGTCGATGTTGGTGGACCTGGTGATTCGCGCCGGCGACGAGGTCGGTTGTGACCGGGTGGAGGAGCTGACGCTGTCGGCTCCGTTGGTGCTGCCCACAGACGGCGGTGTGCGCGTTCAGGTGCGGGTGGGGGCAGCTGATGAGGACGGGCGGCGCGAGGTCGCTGTCTATTCGTACGGGGATGAGGGCAACGCTGGAGGTTCGTGGGAGCGCCATGCGAGCGGCGCCGTGGTGGACCGTGGGTCGCTGCTTGACGAGGGTGACGCGTCGATCGTTGATCTGTCGGTGTGGCCTCCTGCTGGTGCCGAACCGTTGGAGGTCGCGCATGCCTACGATCTCTTCGCGGAGGCCGGATATGCCTATGGTCCGGCGTTCCAGGGGCTGAAGGCGGCGTGGCGTGGGCCGGATGGGGAGCTGTTCGCCGAGGTGGTGCTCCCCGAAGAACTACACCAGGACGCCGGGCGGTTCGGCATCCACCCGGCGCTGCTCGACGCCGCTCTGCACGTTGGCGCTCTGCAGGATCTGACGAGTGGATCACGAGAGACCTGGCTACCGTTCGAATATCGCGGTGTGCGCCTGGTGGCCAACGGTGCCGCCTCACTCCGTGTGTGCGTCACGGGCGCTGGCCGAAGCGACATACGGGTTGAGTTGGCTGATTCGGTGGGTGAGTTGGTGGCTGTGGTGGGTTCGATGGTGGCGCGGTCGGTGGATGTGGGGTTGTTGGGGGTGGTGGATTCGGGTGTGGGTGAGTCGTTGTTCGGGGTGGAGTGGGTGGAGCTGGCTGGTGGTGGTGGT
>NZ_LAVK01000606.1 GCF_001083795.1 Streptomyces sp. SBT349 | reverse complement strand
GGCCGGCCCTGGGGCGGCCGTGGGGGGCGAGACACATCACTCGAACGGGGAATAGCGCGGGATAACCGCTCGGTGTTCGAATGTGTATTCGATAACGTGGCTTCGGTCGTGGTGGACGGGCGACCCGGACCGATGCCGGAGGAAGGGGGAAGGCACGGATGGTGCGGCGCCTCGACGTGGTCGGGCATGGCGGAGTGCGGCTCGCGGCCTGGGAGTACGCGGAGCCGCCGAAGGAGGGGCAGGCGGGGCGACCCGCGGTGCTGATGCTGCACGGGCTGCTCGGCCGGGCGTCGCACTGGGCGGACACCGCCCGGTGGCTCTCGGGTGGCTTCCGGGCGGTCGCGCTCGACCAGCGCGGTCACGGCCGGAGCGAGAAGCCGGTCGGCGGCCCCTTCGACCGTGACGCCTTCGTGGCGGACGCCGAGGCCGCGATCGCGCAGCTCGGCCTGGCACCCGTCACGCTGATCGGGCACGCCATGGGCGCGCTGACGGCCTGGCAGCTGGCCGCGCGCCGCCCCGACCTGGTGCGCGCGGTGGTGATCTGCGACATGCGGGCCGCCGCGCTCGGCACCCGGTCCCAGCGCGAGTGGCGGGAGTGGTTCGACTCCTGGCCGCTGCCGTTCGCCACGCTGGCCGACGTGCGCCGCTGGTTCGGGGTGGACGACCCCACGCTCGACCGCCCGCGCCCGGCGCGCGGCGAGTTCTTCGCGGAGGTGATGGCCGAGCGGGCGGATGGCTGGCGCCCCGGCTTCTCGCGCCGCCAGATGCTCACCGCCCGCGAGGGCTGGGTCCGCGACGCCCACTGGGAGGAGTTGGCCCTCGTCGAGTGCCCGGCGCTGGTCATCCGCGGCCTGGGTGGGGAGCTCGGCCGCGCCGAGGCCCAGGAGATGGTGCGCGTGCTGCCGCACGGCCGGTACGCGGACGTTCCCGACGCGGGCCACCTGGTCCACCTGGAGCGGCCCGAGGAGTGGCGGGAGATCGTGGGCCCCTTTCTCGGGGGCCCCTGACCGGCGCGCGTGGCCCGAGGCGCCCGCCGTCCCGGTCGCCACCGGGGAGCCCCGGCGGGTCACGTCCCGGACATCGGGAAGACCCATGGAGGCAGCATGGACACATCCGGCTTGTGGGATGATGTGATTCTCAATGACGGGGGCTCTGGGGGATTCGCAATGACAAAGACAGTTCTGACGCGTCGCTGCGCCTGGATCGGCGTGGCTGTGGCGGGAGTTGTGGCGCTGAGCGGCTGTGGTGACGACGGCGGCGAGGAGTCGCCGTTCGCCAACGGCGGCGACACCACCGGTGGCTCCGAGGAGGAGACCACCGAGGGCGGCGGCGGTGGAGGAGAGGGGTCGATCACCGACCTGAGCGGCGCGGAGATCCTCCAGCAGGCGTCGGAGGCCATGGCCTCGGCCGACTCGATGCGTCTGGCCACCGAGGGCGGGCCCGCGACCGACGGGTTCGGCGTCGATCTCCACCTGGACCGCGCCGGCGACTGCGCGGGCACCATCAGCCAGGCGGGACAGGGCCAGGTCGAGATCCTCAAGCGGGGCGAAGAGGTCTGGATGAAGCCGGACACGCAGTTCTGGCAGACCATGGGCGCGGCCGAACCCGCGCTGGTCAGCATGCTCGACGGCAGCTACCTGTACGGCACCACGGCCGACCCGGAGCTGTCCGCGATGGCCGACACCTGCTCGCTCGACGCCTTCATCGGCGAGGGCATCGAGGCGGAGGAGGGCGAGGGCGACACGGCGGAGACCGGCGAGGAGTCCACGCACAACGGCACGCCCGTCATCCTCGTCCACGGCACCGACGCCGACGGCGCGGAGAACACCGCGCTGATCGCCACCGAGGGCGAGCCGTACCCGCTGCTGATGACCGTCACCCAGGACGGCGCGACCACGGAGATGGAGCTGAGCAACTACAACGAGCCGGTCGCCTTCGAGGACCCCCCGGCCGACCAGGTGCTGAACATCGCCGACTTCCGCTCCGGCAACGTCACCGCCTGATCCCGGGCGGACCGGCCCCCGGCGCCCCGCGCGCCGGGGGCCGGTCCGCCCGGGAT
>NZ_LAVK01000605.1 GCF_001083795.1 Streptomyces sp. SBT349 | reverse complement strand
CACCCCCCCCCCCTCACCCCCGGCCCCAACCCCCTCCACGGCTGCACCACCGGCCTCGACAAACCCCTCTGGGCCGCCCCCCCCCCCCCCCCCGCCGGCCTCACCCTCCACCACACCAGCCCCCACGGCGACATGGGCTTCCCCGGCACCCTCACCACCCGCGTCGACTACACCCTCGACCAGGACGGCGCCCTCCGCATCGACTACCACGCCACCACCGACGCACCCACCGTCGTCAACCTCACCAACCACATCTACTTCAACCTCGCCGGCGAAGGCACCGGAAGCGTCCACGGCCACCGTCTCGCGCTGGCAGCGGGGCGCTACGTGCCGGTGAGCGGCGTCCTCATCCCCACCGGCGAGTTGGCGGACGTCGAGGGCACCCCGTTCGACTTCCGCCGCGCCAAGCCCATCGGCCGCGACATCCGCGAGGGCCACCCCCAGCTGCTCAACGCGCAGGGGTTCGACCACACGCTGGTGCTGGACAAGGGCATCACGGCGGAGCCGGAGCCCGTGGCGACGCTCCACGACCCGGGCTCGGGGCGCGTGATGACGATCTCCACCACGGAGCCCGGCGTGCAGTTCTACAGCGGCAACTTCCTCGACGGCACGCTCACCGGCACCTCGGGCCGCACCTACCGGCAGGGCGACGCGGTGTGCCTGGAGACCCAGCACTTCCCCGACTCCCCCAACCAGCCCGCGTTCCCCAGCACCGTCCTGCGCCCCGGCGAGACCTACCGCTCGACCACGGTGCACGCGTTCGGGGTCCGCTGACCGCGCGCCGGCGCCGGCGCCGGCGCCGGCGCCGGTTCAGGGCATGGCC
Organism: Streptomyces sp. SBT349; assembly: GCF_001083795.1. Classification (GTDB taxonomy): domain Bacteria; phylum Actinomycetota; class Actinomycetes; order Streptomycetales; family Streptomycetaceae; genus Streptomyces. The sequence continues at coordinate 1,242 of NZ_LAVK01000605.1, read as the reverse complement.
TCGATCATGACGGCCGGATAGAGCGTCCGCAGTGGCCCGGGATCCGAGGTGATCACGGGCCACTGCCGGGCGGCGGCGAGGTAGGCGACATGGCCGTGGGTGGTCGGCGCGGGGCGGTGGGCGGAACGCAGGATGCCCGAGCCGATGGCGTGCGACTCCTCCAGCGGGGAGAACGCGACCAGGGGGAAGCGCATGATCGCGGTGAGCGCGTCCCTGCCGAACGGCTGGAGGTCGGCGGAGGCGTCGGCGACGCAGGTGGCGGGCGCGAGCAGCGGGATCACATGCTCGTGTGCGGTCGTCAGCAGGGCGCGCATGAAGAGGTCGCCGCGGGCCGCGGCGGCCAGCGCCGAGGTGTCGAGAATGCGCCCGCCTATGGCATCGGCGGTCACGCGGCGTCGATGCCTAGCGCCCGCTCCGCCCACTTCCTGTGCTCGTCACCCGGCGGCCGGTCGCCGAACAGCCGCCGCAGGGTCTCATCCACCGCGGCGAACTCCTCGTCGCGGCGCAGCAGTTCCTGGATGTGCCCCGAGACACTGGGGATGCGGCCGGCGGCCTCGGCCGCCTTCAGCCGCCGCAACTGCTCCTCGGGCAACGAGATCGCCGTCTTCCGCATGGTCATACTTCAGTAGTACCACCCTCGTGGGTGCCGCAACAAGGGTGGGGGTCGGGGATCTCGAACGGCACATAGCCGCCCCCGCGCACCGGCATCAGTCGCAACAGCAGCTCCCCGTCGCGCCACTCGGGCCGCACATGCCCGCGGGTGTCGAGCACGGCGTCCTCGGGCGGCACCACCCCGCCCAGCGCCTCGGCCCGCGCGATCGCCGTCCCGGCGAACAGCTCGCCCAGCGTGAGGCTTCCGGTCAGCGCCCGCCAGCCGGGGAAGACGACGGCCCGCCGCACGGCGGGCCCCTCGGGGAGGTCGGTGGGCTCCTCACCCGCCGCGCGGAGACGCCCCTCGACCGCGTCCGCGACGTCCTCCGCCACGGCGAGGCAGAGCGCGAGCCGCGGCTCGGGGTCCGCGACCGGGTGGGTGAGGGCGTACGCGCCCTCCGGAAGCGGCAGCACGTCCGCCAGCCGGTGCAGCAGGTGATCCGCGTCACGCGTGGTGCGGGCGGTGGCGGCCAGGAGGAACGTTCTCATCCGGGCGATTCTGAGGTCGATGGGCGAGGGGGTGAAGGCGCCCGGAATGCCGGGAGATGAACGTCGCACGGCGGCGGGGCGCCTTCACCCCCTCGCCCATCG
>NZ_LAVK01000604.1 GCF_001083795.1 Streptomyces sp. SBT349 | reverse complement strand
GAGCGGAAGGAGGGGCGGGGGTGTGACTCCGCTTCGGGGTCCATGTGTCAAGAATTCCTTGACAGTCAGAGGCTTGTCAAGAAATCATTGACAGCACGGAGGCGGGGGGAAACCATGGACGAGGAACGGGCCCACGCCGTCTACCGGCGCCTGGCGGTCGAGGTCTTCCCCGACGAGCTGCGCATGGGCCTGAACCTCGGCTTCTACCGGACCTTCGCCGTGCCGGGCATCGCCGAGGTACTGGTCGGCACCGGCAAGATGACCGGCCGCCCGGTGGAGCGGGCGAAGGCCACCGGCGTGCTGATGTACACCCTGATCGAGCACGGTCCGCGGGCGCCGGAGGGGCGTCGCGCGGTGGAGGCGCTGAACGGTCTGCACGCCCACCTTCCGGTGGGGCAGGAGGAGTTCGTCTACGTGCTGGCGGCGTTCTGCGTCTCTCCGCTGCGGCACATCGACGCCTTCGGCCGGCGCGCGACGACCCCGTGCGAACGGGAGGCCGCCCACCGCTTCTACGCCGGGCTGGCCGACCGGATGGGGATCCGCGGGGTGCCCGGCTCCTTCGCCGCCCTGGCCGCGTGGATGGACGCCTTCGAACGGCGTTCCTTCGCGGTCACGCCGGAGGGCAGGGCGCTGATGGACGCCACCCGGGGCGTCCTGGCGTCCCGGCTGCCGCGCCTGCTCGCTCCGGTGGCGCGTCCCGCGGTGAACGCGCTGTTCGACGAGCGGCTGCTCGCGGCGTTCGGCGCCGCACCCGCGCCGCGGGCGGTGCGGCGGCTCGTGCGGTTCGCCCTGGCCGTGCGGACCCGCGGGCGCGCGTCGTCCGGAGGCGTTCCCCCGCTCCCGCCCTCCCGCACGTGATCGGCATCGCCCGTCAGGAGGCGCCCTCGGGGCGAGGGGGAGCGGTGCTGTCCCGGACGACGAGTTCGGTGGCGAGCTCCACGCGGGTCTGGGCCAGCGGTTCGCCCCGGGCCAGCTTGACCACCATGGTCGTGGCGGTGGCGGCCATCTCGGTGAGCGGCTGGCGGACCGTGGTCAGCGGCGGGACGGTCCACTGCGCCGGACGAAGGTCGTCGAAGCCGACGACGCTCAGGTCCGCCGGGATGCGCATCCCGGCCTCGGCGGCCGCCCGGTACACGCCGAGCGCCAGTGCGTCGTTGCAGGCGAAGACGGCGGTCGGCGGATCGGGGAGGCGCAGCAGCTCCCGCGCGTTCCTGAGGCCCTCCTCCGCCCGGTAGTCGCCGAGGCGGACGAGCGCCGGATCCACGGGAACGCCCGCGGTCTCCATCGCGGTCCGGTAGCCGTCGACCCGCGCCCGGCTGGCGAGGGCGTGTTCGGGCCCGGTGATGACGGCGATGCGCCGGTGCCCGAGCTGGAGGAGGTGCCGGGTGGCCGAGAGCCCGCCGTTCCAGTTGCTCGCGCCGACCGAAGGGGACGCGTGGGCCGGTTCCCCGTTGGGGTCGACGAGGACGAAGGGGATGCCGCGGCTGCGCAGTTGGCCGCTCTGGGTGTCGGTGAGGACGGAGTACACCTCGATGATGCCGGTCGGGCGGCGATAGAGGACGTCCTCGACCCAGCCGTGACCCGGCGTCTGGCGGCCCTGCAACTCGGACAGCACCACCGCCAGCCGGTGTTCGCGCGCCACGTACTGGACGCCCTTGATGATCTCGATGTGGTAGGAGTCCCGGATCTGGCGGAAGACGAGCTCCAGCACGGCGGCCGGCCGGGCGGCCCGCTTCTGCCGCCGGTGCCCGTGCCTGCGGATGATGTCCTCGATGAGGGCGCGGGTCCGGGGCGCGACGTCCTCGCGCCCGTTGACCACCTTGGAGACCGTCGCCAGGGAGACTCCCGCGTGCGCGGCGATCTGCGCGCTGGTCAGCGGCCGGGTCGGCGCACCGCCGCCGGGGGCGCGCGGGTCTGTCGAAGGCATAACGGAAAGTCTAGCCGCTTCGAATTTTTCGATCCCGATCAGGCGGTAGCGACAGGGGACTTGACGGCCTCGCAAGCCCTTTCTACAGTCCCGTCACTCCGAACTATGGGAGAAATGAACGAAATTTTCGACCGGGGGCGGCCCGTCCCCCCTCACACCCTCACACCCCCACAC
>NZ_LAVK01000603.1 GCF_001083795.1 Streptomyces sp. SBT349 | reverse complement strand
CCGGGGGGTGGCGCGAAGCCGGGGGCCGGCCGGCCGGCGCCGCCCGGCGGCGCGAACCCGGGCGCCCCAGCGGCCGGCGGCGGCGGCTCCTCCTCGGCGACCTCGCCGCCGAAGTGCGCCAGCAGCGCGGCCAGTCCACCGTCGAAGCCCTGCCCGACGGCGGCGAACCGCCAGCCGTCCTTGCGGTAGAAGTCGCCCAGCATGACGGCCCGTTCGGTGGTGAACTCCGAGCCGTCGAAGGCGTAACGCGCCACCTCCTCGCCGCCCGCGACGATCCGCAGATACCCGGGGGAGACCTGGGACATGGTGCCGTCGCCGTCGATGGTCGCCGTGAAGGCCAGCCGGTGAATCGTCTCCGGCACCCTGTCGAGCGTGATCCGGAAGGACTCGGTGTCACCGGCCTGGGCGCCGAGGAGCTGGAGCGATTCCTCGGGGGACTTCGGCTGGTTGTAGAAGATGAAGTACCGGTCGTCCGAGAGCTGTTCGGCCTGGTCGAGGCCGAAACAGCTGATGTCGAAGACCAGCCCGGGACCGGATATCTGCACTCCCACGTACAGGTCCGTCCCGGCAGTCAGGTCACTGAGGCGGGCCTTCCGGCCGCGCTGGAAGTTCGTCACCATACGTAACGTCCGTCCCCCATCCGATAAGACATACATTCGGCGGTGGCCAGACTAGCCGTTCTCGCGGACAGTGACGGCAGAAGGTCAGTCCGCGCGGGGCCCGGGAACGTAGGGCAGGCGCTCGGCGGCGACCACGCCCTCCAGGAAGCCGCGGGCCCGCTCCGTTCGCGGATAGCGCTCGACCAGCTCCCAGAATCCCGGGCCGTGGCCGGGCACCAGCAGGTGCGCCAGCTCGTGGAGCAGCACGTAGTCGAGCACGTACTCGGGCATCCCCTGGAGGCGGTGCGACAGGCGAATGCTGCCGAGCGCGGGCGTGCAGGAGCCCCAGCGGGCGTTCTGATTCGTCACCCAGCGCACACTGTCCGGCTGCGCGCGCCCCTGGAGATAGCGCTCGGAGAGCTCGGCCGCGCGGCTCGCGAGGGCGTCGTCGTCGAGGATCCTGCGGTCCTCCTGGGCTGCCAGCTTGTCCAGCATCACCGTCACCCAGCGCCGTTCCTCGTCCGCGGTCATCCGGGCCGGGATCATGACGATGGTGCGGTCGCCCTCGCGGTAGGCGGAGACGGTGCGCCGGCGGCGCGCGCTGCGCCTGACCTCGACGCGATCGTCCCGCTCTGCGTCCACCACCGGTCGGCCCGCCGGGTGAATGCGCTGCGGCGGGCCGGCGCTGTTCAGCGGATCGGCGGGCACATCTCGACGTTACCCGGTGTGAGCCCGGTATGTCCCGCCCGTCGAACACCGGGTCGGTGAGGGCGGTTCACAACACCCGCTCCCCATGCCCTATTTGTAGGATTATCTCGGCTTCCTGTGGAAAACATCACACGCGTCACCTCTGTCCCGGCCCATGATGACCTCATGCATCCGATGATCAAGCCTTCGCTGCGGCGGGGCTGGCGGGACCGGCAGACGGTCAGGTACGGGGTGACCCCCGCGCACTCGGTGCTGTTCGGACCCCTGGACAGCGCCACGGAGAGCTTTCTGTCCCTGCTCGACGGCACCCGGGCGCTGCCCGCGCTGCGGGACGCCGCCGCCGCGCTCGGCCTCGGCCGGGGCGCCGCGGACCGGCTGGCCGCGCAGCTCGCCGCGGCCGGTGTCCTCGACGACGCCACGGCGGACCGCGAGGCCGCGGCCCAGGTCACCGGCGGTCTCCGGCCCGATCTCGCGTCGCTCTCCCTGCTGCGCCGGGAGCCGGGCGGCGGGCTCCGGGCCCTGACCGGGCGCCGCCGGGCGCGGGTGCAGGTGCGCGGCGCCGGCCGCGTCGGCGTGGCGGTGGCGACGGCCCTGGCCCAGGCCGGGATCGGGACGGTGGAGGTGGTGGACGGCGGCCGGGTCGAGCCGGAGGACACCGCCCCCGGCGGGCTGCGCCCCGAGCACACGGGAGCGCGCAGGGCGGACGCGGCCAGGAGCGTGGTGCGGGCCGTGATCCCCTGGCAGCGCAGGCCGCCGGGGGAGCCGCCGGGGGAGCCCGCGGAGGAAGGGGAGGGGCCAAGG
>NZ_LAVK01000602.1 GCF_001083795.1 Streptomyces sp. SBT349 | reverse complement strand
GCCCCACGGCCCCACGGCGTCCACAGCAAGGAGCACCACCGTGTCCGACCGTCCCACCGCGGAGCTCGCGGGAGAGCTGCTCGATCTCGCCGAGGAGGCCGCCGGCCGGGCCGGCGCCCTGCTGCGCGACGGCCGCCCGGCCGACCTGGGCGTCGCGGCCACCAAGTCGAGCCCCATCGACATCGTCACCGAGATGGACCTGGCCGCCGAGAAGCTGATCACCGGCTTCCTCGCGGAACGGCGCCCCGAGGACGGGTTCCTGGGGGAGGAGGGCGGCGTGAGCGGCGGCACCGGCGGCGTGCGCTGGATCATCGACCCGCTGGACGGCACGGTCAACTACCTCTACGGGCTGCCCCAGTGGGCGGTCTCCATCGGGGCGGAGGTGGACGGCGAGGTGGTCGCGGCCGTGGTGGCCGCGCCCATGCGCGGCGAGACCTACCGCGCGGTGCGGGGTGGCGGCGCCTGGCGGCTGCGGGAGGGCGCCGAGCCCGAGCCGCTGCGCCCCCGCCCCTCGCCCCCGCTGGACCAGGCGCTGATCGGCACCGGGTTCAACTACGTGGCCACGGTCCGCGCCGCCCAGGCCGCTCTGGCGGCCCGGCTGATTCCTCAGGTGCGGGACATCCGCCGTTCGGGGTCGGCCGCCGTGGACCTGTGCGACGTGGCGGGCGGGCGGCTCGACGGCTACTACGAGCGCGGGCTCGCCCCCTGGGACCTGGCGGCCGGGGACCTCATCGCCCGCGAGGCGGGCGCGCTGACGGGCGGGCGGCCGGGGCACCGCCCGGACGGCGACCTCACCGTCGCCGCGACCCCCGGCGTCTTCGCGGTGCTCCAGCCCCTCCTGGACGAGTGGGGCGCCTGGCACGACTGAACGGGGCCCGGCCGGGGCCGGGACACGACAGGGCGCCCCCGGTTCACGGGGGCGCCCTGTCGAGGTGTCAGACGTACCTAGCCGACGTGCACGCCGTGCTCCGCCGCGAGTCGGCGCAGGTCGTCCAGCTCGGCCTGCTCCACATCCATCGTGAACACATCTCCGGCCTCACGAGCGCGGTGCAGATCGGACTCGGTGCTTTCGATTCGCTTAAGGATGCCAGCGGTGAACGCGTCCAAGGTGCGCCCCCTCGTCTTCGATCGCGGCACTGGGGGGTGCCGGGGTGGGTGCGGCCACAGCGGACCCCTGAACGGGTCGGCAGCGCGGGGACGGCTTACCGCCTTCAAGGGGGTGGTCGCGGGGTGTGTGTGGCTCCTCCCCGATGCGCGGCGGGGGGAAACCTCAAGAGAACCAAAAATCGTGGCCGGGCCCCGCTTCCGGCCCTTACCGGTGGTTTACAGGGGGGCGGTGCAGGATGGGTCCGGGGGCGGCCGGCCGCCCCCGCCAACGACCTTCCCCCCGACCCCACGAGAGAAGGACAGGGACGTGCGCGTACTCGTCGTCGAGGACGAGCAGTTGCTCGCGGACGCCGTGGCCACCGGGCTGCGGCGGCAGGCCATGGCGGTGGACGTGGTCTACGACGGCGCCGCGGCCACCGAGCGCGTCGATCTCAACGACTACGACGTGGTCGTCCTGGACCGGGACCTGCCGCTGGTGCACGGCGACGACGTCTGCCGCCACATCGTGGAGTGCGGGAAGCCCACGCGGGTGCTCATGCTCACCGCCTCGGGGGACATCAGCGACCGCGTCGAGGGTCTGGAGATCGGGGCCGACGACTATCTGCCCAAGCCGTTCGCCTTCAGCGAGCTGATCGCCCGGGTGCGCGCCCTGGGCCGCAGGGCCACCCCGCCGCTGCCGCCCGTCATGGAGCGCTCGGGCATCACCCTGGACCCGAACCGCAGGGAGGTCCACCGGGACGGGCGCCAGGTCCACCTGGCGCCCAAGGAGTTCGCGGTGCTGGACGTGCTGATGCGCAGCGCGGGCGCGGTGGTCTCGGCGGAGCAGCTGCTGGAGAAGGCCTGGGACGAGAACACGGACCCCTTCACCAACGTCGTCCGGGTCACCGTGATGACGCTGCGCCGCAAGCTGGGCGACCCACCGGTGATCACCACCGTGCCGGGCGCGGGATACCGGATCTGAGCCATGGCAGCGTCCCCCTCCTCGCCCTCGTCCCCCCCCCCCACCCCGCCGCTGCCGCCCATGCC
>NZ_LAVK01000601.1 GCF_001083795.1 Streptomyces sp. SBT349 | reverse complement strand
GCCCGCCCCCGCCCTGCGCGCCCTGGCCGCCGGGCTGCTGGACGAACTGGCCGCGCTCCCCTCGCCGTTGACCGACCGCGAGCCCACCTCGCTGGCGGCGATCAAGGCCGCCTGCCCCGACTGGCCGGAGGCGGCGGGCGCCGGGCGCGCGGCCACCCACGACAGGCTGCACGCCGCGTGGCTGGGCCGGGCGGCGGGCTGCGTGCTGGGCAAGCCGGTCGAGAAGGTCACCCTGGAGGGGATCCGCGCCCTGGCGCGGGCCGCCGGGAACTGGCCGCTGACGACCTGGTTCACCGAGGCGGGCGTCCCTCCCGGGCTGCTCGCCGCCCACCCGTGGAACCGCCGCTCCGCGGCCACCTCGCTCGCCGAGACCCTGGACGGCGCGCCCGAGGACGACGACCTCAACTACCCGCTCCTGGCCCTGCTGCTGCTCCGCCGCCACGGCCAGGGCTTCACCACCGACGACGTCGCGCGGCTGTGGCTGGAGGAGCTGCCCGCGGGCCGCACGTTCACCGCGGAGCGCGTCGCCTACCGGAACCTGCTGGCCGGGATCGAGCCGCCGGAGACGGCGCGGCGCCACAACCCGTTCCGCGAGTGGATCGGCGCCCAGATCCGCGCCGACGTCTTCGGCTGGACCAACCCGGGAAACCCCGGCGCCGCCGCCGAGCGCGCCCACGCGGACGCGGTGCTGACCCACACCGCCAACGGCGTCTACGGCGCGATGTTCGCCGCCGCCGCGACCGCCGCCGCCGCGGGCGGGGACGCGGACGTGCACGCCTGCCTGCGCGCCGGGCTCGCCGTCGTGCCCCCCGCCTCCCGCTATGCCGAGGCCGTCCGCCTCGGCACCGACGCCGCCCGCGAGGCACCCGCCGCGGGGGACTTCGACGCCGTGGTGGACCGGCTGCACGAGCGCTACCGCGACCACCACTGGGTCCATGTGCTGCCCAACGCCGCCCTGCTGGCCGCCGCGCTCACCCACGCGGACGGCGACTTCTCCGCGTCGATCTGCCGCGCGGTCTCCGGCGGCTGGGACACCGACTCCAACGGCGCGACGGCCGGTGCGCTCGCCGGCGCGCTGGCCGGCTCGCCCGGGGCCATACCCGCCCGGTGGAGCCACCCGCTCGGGAACCGGCTCGCCAGCACCGTCGCGGGCTTCGACGGCATCGGGTTCGACGCCCTCGCCACCCTCACCCTGGAGGCATCCGTATGACCAGCAGTGCCCCGGCCATCGCGGTCCTCGGGTCCACCAACATGGACCTGGTCGCGTACACCCGGGCCGCCCCGCGCCGCGGCGAGACCGTCTCGGGGCGCGAGTTCCGCACGGTCCCCGGCGGCAAGGGGACCAACCAGGCCATCGCCGCCGCCCGCGCCGGGGGCGAGGTGACCATGATCGGGGCGGTCGGGGACGACGAGTTCGGCCCCCGGCTGCGCGCCGCGCTCGACGCCGCGGGGGTGGACACGGCCGGGCTGCGCACCGTTCCCGGGCCGAGCGGCATCGCCCACATCGTGGTGGACGACGGCGGCGGCAACTCCATCGTCGTCGTGCCCGGCGCCAACGGCGCCGTGACCACCCTGGAGCCCGGCGACGAGGCGCGGATCTCCGGCGCGGGCGCCCTCCTGATGCAGCTCGAACTCCCCATGGAGGGCGTGCTCGCGGGCGCGCGCGCCGCCCGCGCGCACGGGGTGCGCACCATCCTCACCCCCGCCCCCGCCCAGCCGCTGCCGGACGAACTCCTCGCCCTCACCGACCTCCTGGTGCCCAACGAGCACGAGGCCGCCACCCTGACCGGCCACCAGGTGCCGCGCCGCGCCGCGGTGGCGTTCCTCGACCTGGTGCCCGAGGTCGTCATCACCCTCGGCGAGGCCGGCAGCCTCTACGCCGCGCGCGGCGGTGACCCGATCGCCGTCCCCGCGCTGCCGGTACGGGCGGTGGACACCACGGCCGCGGGCGACACGTTCGTCGGCGCGCTCGCGGTGGCCGCGGGCGAGGGCCGCCCGATGCCCGAGGCGATGGCCTGGGCCGCCGCGGCGGCGGCGCACGCGGTGCAGCGCCCGGGAGCCTCGTCGTCCATGCCGACCCGCCAGGAGATCGACGCCGTGCACGAGTCGCACCTCGAGGAAGTCCGATGAACGAGCAGACCCCCTCCTCCTCCGCCGTGCCC
>NZ_LAVK01000600.1 GCF_001083795.1 Streptomyces sp. SBT349 | reverse complement strand
GGCGGCTACGGCGCGGGAGGGAGTGCGCCGGAGGCGCGGACGGCGCGGGGGGAGGCGCCCAGCTCACGGCGGCAGATCTTGTTGAACGCCTGGAGGTCGCCGATGCCGACCGAGGCCGCGACCGAGCGGACCGGGAGGGTCGTCTCGCGCAGCAGGTGGCCCGCGCGCTCCATGCGGCGGCGCCTGATGTGGGCCACCACCGTGTCGCCGGTCTCCGCGCGGAAGAGGCGGGTGAGGTGGTTGTGCGAGACGCCGGCGGCGAGGGCGACGCCGGGCACGGTCAGGGGCTCGGCGAGGCGGGACTCGATGTGGGCGATCGCCGCCGCCACCGCCTGGTGGCCCGCTCCCTCCGTGTCCGGCGCGGGCAGGTGCGCCACGCGCCACAGCACCGACCACACCTCGGCCGTGGTGCGGGCGGGGGCCTGCGGCGCCGAGGAGATGGCCTGGAGCAGCTGGGCGGAGAGGGTGGCGGTGTGCGCGCCCGCGTCCTGGACGGCGGGGACGGTGCGCGGCTCGCCGGTCGGTGACAGCCGCAGGTGGGCGTAGAGGTGCTCGGAGCGGCCCCGGTACTGGTAGCGCACCAGCGTGCCGGGCGGCACCAGGCTCACCGTGCCGGGCCTGATCGTGTACGCGGTGTCGGCGACGATCAGCCGCGCGGTGTAGCGGTAGAGGTGGAGCTGCCACAGATCCGGCAGCCGGAACGTGTCGTGCGGGCTCGCGGTGCCGTGCACGCCGACGCCGATCCCCGCCACGCGCGGCGGTTCGTCCAGCCGAACAGAAAACCACTGCATGGGGAAAACGTACCAGTGGTGGTGAGCACTACCCATGTATCACCTGGCGTCGGGCGCCTAGCGTTGATGAGTGCCAACCACTGACGACCGGAGGGTCCGATGACTGAACAGCTGCTCACCTCGGTGCAGATGGCGCGTTTCGTGGCGCATGGTTTCCTGCGCCTCGACGCCGTCGTGCCGGACGACCTCAACGACCGGGCCGTGGAGGTCCTGTCCGCCGGGATCCCGCCCGTGCCCTATGGCACGCCGGTCCCCGACGCCTTCCCGGAGGGCTCGCTCGCGCGCCGGCTGGTGGAGGTGCCGGCCGTGGCCGGGGCGCTGCACAGCCTCGTCGGTCCGGGGCCCGAGATCGACCACCACGCGGTCCACGTCCGCGAGCCGGGCGCGGGCAGCGCCCAGCCGCTCCACGGCGACGCGATCATCGACGTGCGGCCCGACGCGTTCGACGTCCAGCTCATGTACTACCCGCGCGAGGTGCCCCTGGAGGCGGGCGGGACGCTGATCGTGCCGGGCAGCCACCTGCGCAGGACCAACGAGAGCGACACCGGCCGCTACCAGAACATCCTGGGCCAGCACCGGCTGACCTGCCCGGCCGGGACCGTGGTGATCCTGCACCACGGGCTGTGGCACGGCGGCCGGCGGAACGAGGGCGCCGAGCGCCGCTACATGTTCAAGATCCGGTTCAACCCGACCGTGCGGCAGCGGCTGCTGTGGGACACCGGCGACCTGGACGACCCGGCGGTGGCCGAGGAGTTGCGGATCCTCTTCCCCTGGTACGAGCAGGCGACCGGGCGCCTCGAACTGCACAACCGGGTCCGGCTGTGGCGGGCGATCACCGGGAACGAGGCGTTCGACCTCGACCACTGGGTGACCCGCGTGACCAACCGCCCGACCCGTTCCGCCGCCTGAGACGGCGCACCCGAAGGAGAAGAACAGCCATGAGCAGCACCGTGAACGGGGACCCGCGACAGCGGGTGCTCGTCCTGTACCTGTCCACCTCGGCGCTGGACAGCCGCACCCTGGGCTGGGCCACCTACGACGGCACCGGCCGCACGTCGCCGACCACCGGGGACGGCGACGAGCCGCCCTACCCCGACGGCGTCGCCGCGCTCCGCGACGGGTGGCGGCTGATCCAGGCGTCGCAGCTGATCCCGCCCTATCCGGGGCACGAGTACGACGTCTCGTTCCTCAAGCACGAATTCCTGTTCGAGAAGCTGGTGGGGACGGGGCCCGTTTCGCCCTGAGGCGGGCGGGCACCCGGGGGCGATGAGTACTCCACCCCCGGTCCCCGATCCCGTACCTCCGGCGCCGACGCCGCCGCCGGGTCCCGGCGGCGGCGTCGGCGCCGGAGGTACGGGATCGGGGACCGGGGGTGGAG
>NZ_LAVK01000599.1 GCF_001083795.1 Streptomyces sp. SBT349 | reverse complement strand
ATCGGGACGTGTTTATTTTTCCAAGCAGAAGACGGCATCCGATCTTCCCTTTAGTCGCGTGGGCTGGGAGATTTTTAAAAGAAACACGTCCGGCACCGCGTGGGTGCCGGACGGGGCCGCCGCCATGAAGAGCCGGAAGTGCCCGAAGAGGCCCGCCGGTCAGCCGCGCTGGATGCCCGAGGTGTCCTGGAGCACGCCACGGCGGCCGTCCTGGGTCTGCGCCACGAGGGCCTGCCCCCGCTGCTCGACCGCCAGGTACCAGGTGCCGGGCGCCAGCTCCGCCACCGGCGTCGGCGAACCGTCCTCGCCGTACAGCGGGCGGGCGGCCGGGACGGCGAACCAGTACGGCTGGAAGTTCGGGTCGGCGCCGCCCGCCGCGGGAACGGCCTGCGTCGGCTGGTGCTGCATCCCGGCGGCGCCCGGCTGCGCGGGCTGACCCGGCTGCGAGGGCTGGCCGGGCTGCGGGAAACCGGGCTGCGAGGCGCCGGGGGCCGGGTAGCCGTAGCCGGGCTGACCGGGCTGGCCGGGGTAGGGCTGCTGGCCGTAGCCGGCCGGCTTGGCGGCGGTCAGCGGAGCCTGGAGGGCGGGAACCATCGGCGTCGCCGCCGCCGCCCCGCCGAGCACCAGGGCGGCGATGAACCCGAGGATCAGACCCGGGCCCGCATCGATCCCGTCCATGCCGCCGATCAGAGTCCAGAACCCGGCCCAGGCCGAGGTCACCGCCAGGGCGATGCCCCACTGGTCCACCCGCAGGCCGAGGAACTCCCGCTGCGGCTGCGGCAGGAACTTGGCACCGGCGATCGCCGCGGCTCCGAAGATCCCGGCGAGGAAGACCGAGGGAAGCACCGGGAACCAGTCGGCCGACCAGCCGCTCCAGCTCTGGCTCCCGCCTTCGACCTCGCGGATGTCCAGGAAAGAGGCGATGAACAGCAGGACCGCTGCTACCAGTACTACTGCGTCGCCTCGGGAGAGCGAGCGGTTGTTCACGTCAGATCCTTTGTCGTTCTGGTCGTCATGGTCTGGTCAGATTCCGGCGGGCCCATCGTACGGATGAACTCGGGCCCGGTCCCCGGGGATGGGCTTACTGTTCCCCGAGCGACACGCTTGTGATGCTGCTGTGACCTTCGCCCTGGCCCGCCTCGCGTCTGAGCACGCGCAGCGACCCCCGCCCGGACACCTCGGCGAACCCACCGCCGTCCAGCGCCCGGCGCCACACGTGGTAGGGGGCCCGTCCGCCGTCGGCCGGGTCGGGGAACACGTCGTGGATCACCAGGAGTCCGCCCTCGGCCACCTGCGGGGCCCATCCCTCGTAGTCGGCCGTCGCGTGCGCCTCGGTGTGGCCGCCGTCGATGAAGACGAGGCCGAAGCGCCCGCCCCCGCCGCCGCCGAGGGCCGCCGCGGCGCGCGCCGACCGGCCGACCACGGCGATCACATGCTCTTCGAGCCCCGCCTCGGCCAGGGTGCGCCGGAGGAAGGGCAGGGTGTCCATGCGCCCCGGGGCCGTGGGATCGGCCAGGTCCGGGTCGTGGAACTCCTGCCCCGGCTGCTGCTCCTCGCTGCCGCGGTGGTGGTCGACCGTGACGGCGACCGTGCCCGCCCGGCGGGCCGCGTCGGCGAGCAGCAGCGTGGAACGGCCGCAGTAGCTGCCGATCTCCAGCAGCGGAAGCCGCAGGGTGGCCGCCGCCTCGAACGCGGCGTCGTGCAGCGCGCGGCCCTCGTCGGGCGGCATGAAGCCCTTCGCGGCCAGAAACGCCGCGAAGACGTCCTTCCCCACACATCCCCCTTGGGCCCGTCGACCCGTTGGCCCTCTCCGCCATGGTCCCGGCTTCCCCCATGCTGCACCATGCGCTCGCGCGCGCCGCGCGCGGGGTCGCGCGCGGGGTGGTGCGGCCCGGCCCCGCGCGCCGGTGCGCGGGGCCGGGCCTCAGCCGAGGCGCGCGAGCGGGGCCTGCTGGAGCGGAACGGGCTTGGCGACGGCCGGGGGCAGGTCGACGGGCTCCGGGTGCTCCCTGGGCCGCGCCTCGGGCCCGGGACCCGGCGCGCGGGGCGGCACCTCGGCCTCGCCGCCACCGCCCGGTACGCCCGGCACCGCGTCCTCGGGCGCCTCGCCCGTTCCGGCTTCGGTCCCTGCCTCCGCCCCCGCTTCGGCTTCGGCGGGTGTCCCGGACGCGAC
>NZ_LAVK01000005.1 GCF_001083795.1 Streptomyces sp. SBT349 | reverse complement strand
CCCTCGAAGGGCTGCGCGTCCTCGACCTGGCGACCCTCTTCGCGGGGCCGCTCGCCGCCACCATGCTCGGCGACTTCGGCGCCGAGGTGATCAAGGTCGAGCACCCCCGCAGGCCCGACCCGTCCCGGGGCCACGGCCCCAGCAAGGACGGCGTGGGCCTGTGGTGGAAGCTCCTGGGCCGCAACAAGAAGACCATCACCCTGGACCTCTCCACCCCCGGCGGCCGGGAGGTCCTGCTGCGGATGGCCGCCGAGGCGGACGTCGTCGTGGAGAACTTCAGGCCCGGCACCCTGGAGAAGTGGGGCCTGGGGTGGGACGAGCTGTCCGCCGCCAACCCCCGCCTGGTGCTGGCGCGCGTCACCGGCTTCGGCCAGTTCGGCCCGTACGCCCGCCGACCCGGGTTCGGCACGCTCGCCGAGGCGATGAGCGGCTTCGCCGCGATCACCGGCGAGCCGGACGGGCCGCCGACGCTGCCGCCGTTCGGCCTGGCCGACTCGATCGCCGCGCTGGCCACCGCCTACGCCGTGATGACCGCCCTCGCGGGCCGCGACCGAACGGGCCAGGGGCAGGTGGTCGACATGGCGATCATCGAGCCGATGCTGACCGTGCTCGGGCCGCACCCCCTCTGGTACGACCAGCTCGGCTATGTCCAGCAGCGCACCGGCAACCGCTCCACGAACAACGCGCCGCGCAACACCTACCGCACCGCCGACGGGCGCTGGGTCGCCGTCTCCACCTCGGCGCAGTCCATCGCCGAGCGCGTGATGCGGCTGGTCGGGCTGCCCGAGGTGATCGGCGAGGAGTGGTTCGCCACCGGCCGCGGGCGTGCCCGGCACGCCGACGAGCTGGACGAGGCCGTGGGGGCCTGGATCGCCCGCCACGACCGCGCCGAGGTGATCGACGCGTTCGAACGGGCCGAGGCGGCGATCGCGCCGGTCAACGACATCCGCGACGTGCTGGAGGACGAGCAGTACCGGGCGCTCGGCTCGGTCACCGAGGTGGAGGACGAGGAGCTGGGCACCCTGCGCATGCAGAACGTCCTCTTCCGCCTCTCGGCGACGCCGGGCGCCATCCGCTGGGCCGGGCGCCCGCACGGCGCCGACACCGACGCGGTGCTCACCGGGCTCGGCCTGTCGCACGAGGAGATCGCCTCCCTGCGGGCCGGCGGCGCGCTGTGACCACGGGCTCCTTCCTGACCTGGCTCTACGCCCCGGCCGACCGGCCCGATGTGGTCGCCAAGGCGCTGCGCTCGGGCGCCGATGTCGTCATCGCCGACCTGGAGGACGCGGTCGCGCCCGGCCGCAAGCGGTACGCGCTGGACGCCACCGCCGAGCTGCTGTCCGAGCCGGGGCCGGTGCCGGTGCACGTCCGGGTCAACGCGCTCGACGGGCCGCTGGCGCGGGCCGAGGTGCGGCGTCTCGTGCCGCTGCCGGGGCTCGGGGGGCTGCGGCTGCCCAAGGTCAGCGGGCCGGGCGACATCGCCACCGTCGCCGCCTGGGCGCTGGCCCACGCGCCCCGGGTGCCGCCGCTCTACGCGCTGCTGGAGAGCGCGCTGGGCGTGGAGCAGGCGTTCGCCGTGGCCGGAGCCCACCCCGCCGTCAGGGGAATCGCGCTGGGCGAGGCGGACCTGCGGGCCGACCTGGGCGTCAGGGACGCGGCGGGCCTGGCGTGGCCGCGCTCCCGCACCGTGGTGGCGGCGCGCGCCGCCGGGGCGGCGCCCCCGGCGCAGTCCGTGTACCCGGACATCAGGGACACCGAGGGCCTGGCGCGTTCCTGCGCGGAGGGGCGCGCCCTCGGCTTCCTGGGCAGGGCCGCCATCCACCCGCGCCAGCTCCCGGTGATCGAGGAGGCGTTCCTGCCGACGGAGGAGGAGGTGGCGGCGGCCCGCGAGGTCGTCAGGGCCGGCGCCACCGAGGCCGGGGCGCTGGCGCTGCCCGACGGCCGCTTCGTCGACGCGGCGGTCCTGGCCGGCGCCCACCGCACCCTGGCACTGGCCCGCGAACGCTAGGGCCGCGGGGCCCGAGCCCCACGAGGGCCGGGCACCGGGGGACCCGAGCCGCACAGAGACCGAACCACCCGGGGACCGGGTCCGGGGCGGGGGGCGGTCAGGCCGGAGGCTCCTCCAGGCGGGGGAAGAGGACCTTGCCCTTGGTGACGGTGGAACCGGCGGGCAGGCGGCCCCAGGTGCCCGCGTCCTGGACGCGCTGGTCGGCCAGCTCTCCCAGCGCGGGGGCCGCGCCCAGCGACTCCCACAGCGCCTGGGACGTCGACGGCATCACCGGGTGGAGCAGGACGGCGATCGCCCGCAGGGACTCGGCCGCCGTGTACAGGATCGTCGCCAGCCGGTCCCGGGCCTCGGGGGAGGTGTCCTTGGCGACCTTCCAGGGCTCCTGCTCCGTGAGGTAGCCGTTGACCTGCTTCACGAAGTCGAAGACCGCCGCGATCCCGCCCGCGAAGTCCAGCTCCTCGCCGACGCGCCGGTCGGCCTCGGCGACGGCCGTGGCCAGGCCCTCGTGCAGGGCGCGCTCCGCGTCGCCGACCGTGCCCGCCTCCGGCAGCGTGCCGCCGAAGTACCGGCCGACCATGGCCGCCACGCGCGAGGCGAGGTTGCCGTAGTCGTTGGCGAGCTCGGAGGTGTACCGGGCGGTGAAGTCCTCCCAGGAGAACGAGCCGTCGCTGCCGAACGCGATGGCGCGCAGGAAGTACCAGCGGTAGGCGTCCACGCCGAAGTGGGAGGTGAGGTCCTGCGGCTTGATGCCCGTCAGGTTCGACTTGGACATCTTCTCGCCGCCGACCATCAGCCAGCCGTTGGCGGCGATCTTGCCGGGCAGCGGCAGCCCGTTCGCCATGAGCATCGCGGGCCAGATCACCGCGTGGAAACGGAGGATGTCCTTGCCGACCAGGTGCACGTCGGCGGGGAACGTCCCCTCGAACCGCTCGGCGTCCGCGCCGTAGCCCACGGCCGTCGCGTAGTTCAGCAGGGCGTCGACCCACACGTAGATGACGTGCCGCTCGTCCCAGGGCACCGGGATGCCCCAGTCGAAGGTGGAGCGGGAGATCGACAGGTCCGTGAGGCCCTGGCGGACGAAGCTGACCACCTCGTTCCGCGCGGACTCCGGCTGGATGAACTCCGGGTGGGCCTCGTAGTGCTCCAGCAGCCGGGGGCCGTATTCGGAGAGGCGGAAGAAGTAGTTCTCCTCCTTCAGCAGCTCCACCGGCCGCTTGTGGATCGGGCAGAGCTTCTCGCCGCCCTCGCCCTCCAGCAGCTCGCCGGGGAGCTTGTACTCCTCGCAGCCGACGCAGTAGGGCCCCTCGTACCCGCCGGGGTAGATCTCGCCCTTGTCGTAGAGGGCCTGCACGAACTCCCGCACCCGGTCGGTGTGCCGCCGCTCGGTGGTGCGGATGAAGTCGTCGTTGGCGATGCCGAGGTGCTCCCACAGGGGCTTCCACGCGTCGGCCACCAGCCGGTCGCACCACTCCTGCGGGGAGACGCCGTTGGCCTCGGCCGTGCGCATGATCTTCTGACCGTGCTCGTCCGTGCCCGTGAGGTACCACACCTTCTCGCCGCGCTGGCGGTGCCAGCGCGTGAGCACGTCGCCCGCGACGGTCGTGTAGGCGTGGCCCAGATGAGGAGCGTCGTTGACGTAGTAGATGGGAGTCGAGACGTAGTACGCCTTCGCCCCCGCCGTGGATCCGGTGGCCGCCATGCCCGGGATCCTATCCGCGCGCCGCGGACAGGCGGAAACGGGCCGGGCGCCGGCGCCGCCCCCCGGCGGCGCCGACGCCCGGCGGGGACCGCCGGGGGTCAGCCCCGCGCGGCGTCTTCGAGGGCCTGGACGTCGATCTTCCTCATGCCGAGCATCGCCCGCATCACCCGCTGCGAGGCGGCGGCGTCCTCGCCGCCCAGCAGTTCGGGCAGCGCGCGCGGGACGATCTGCCAGGACAGGCCGTACCTGTCCTTCAGCCAGCCGCACTGGCTCTCCTCGCCGCCGTCGGCGGTGAGCCTGGCCCACAGCTCGTCCACCTCGGCCTGGTCCTCGCAGTCGACGTAGAGCGAGATCGCCTCGGTGAACGAGAAGTGCGGGCCGCCGTTGAGCGCGGTGTACCGCTGGCCCGCCAGCTCGAACGACACGGTCATCGCCGATCCCTCGGGACCCGGTCCCGCCTCGCCGTAGCGCTGGACCTCCAGGATGCGCGAGTCCTTGAACAGCGAGGTGTAGAAGGCCGCGGCCTCCTCGGCCTGGTGGTCGAACCACAGGAAGGTCGTGATCTTCTGCATGGTGGCCCCCTCGGGCGTCGGCGTCGGCGTCGGCGTCGGTCGGTCGGTGGGTCGGTGGGTCGCGTACAGAAGGGACCGGCCGAGGAGCGGAAACTCATCGGCCGGTCCGCTCGTGCCCGACGTCACTCGCTGGCGATGGCGCGCAGCACGTCCAGGCGCGCGGCCCGCCGCGCCGGCCGCCAGCCCGCCAGCGCCCCGGCCACCAGGGCGACCGCCGCGATGACGGCGAGCTGCGTGGGCGGCACGGTGAAGGCGCCGGTGCCCGCCGAGTCGGTGGCCCGCACCACGGCCCAGCCGAGGAACGCGCCGAGCGCCAGGCCCCCGGCGGTGCCGAACGCCGCCACCAGCACCGACTCCCAGCGGACCATGGCCCGCAGCTGGGAACGGGTCTGGCCGACCGCCCGCAGCATGCCCAGCTCCCTGGTGCGCTCGTGCACGGCCAGGGTCAGGGTGTTGGCGATGCCGAGCAGCGCGATGAGCACGGCGAGGCCGAGCAGGGCGTAGACCAGGGTGAGCATCATGTCGACACCGGCCGCCGAGGCGTCGGCGAACTCGTCCCTGGTCTGCACCTCCGGGTTGCCGTAGGCGGCCGCGGCCTCGGCGACGGCGTTCTCGCCGTCCTCCAGGGCCACGCCGTCCGCGAAGGCGACGGCGACCAGCGTGTCGGAGTCCTGGGCCGCGTGCGGGGCCCAGCCCTCGCGGGACATCACGTAGTCGCCCGCGATGTCGTCCTGCGCGTACACGGCACGGACGGTGAACGGCGCCGACTCGCCGCCGGCGAAGGTGAGTTCGGCGGTGGTGCCGAGCTCCCAGCCCCTCTCCCCGGCCGCGTCCGAGGAGACGGCGATGCCGTCGGTGCCCAGGCCGCCCAGGTCGCCGTCCACCGCGCCGAGGTCGAGGACGGTGCTCATCGCCTCCGGGTCGGTGACGGTCAGCCGCTGCCCGTCGCCCTCGATCTCGAACACGCCGCCGCCCAGGCCGAGCGCGTGCTCCACCTCGGGCAGCGCGCCCACGGCGGGGGCCAGCGCGGGGCTGAGGGCGCCGCCCTCCATGGCGAAGCCGGGCGCGCGCACCGCGACATCGCCGGCGAAGGCCCGGGAGACCGACTCGTCGAACGAGGTCTTCAGCGACGCGCCGAGCACCGTGAACAGCGAGACCACGGTCACCCCGATCATCAGCGCGGTCGCGGTGGCCGCCGTCCGCTTGGGGCTGCGCAGCGCGTTCCGCCGGGCGAGGTTCGCGGTGACGCCGCGCAGCCGTGCCGCCGGGGCGCCCAGCGCGCGGACGGCGAAGGAGGAGGCGACCGGGCCGAGCACGACGAACGCGCCGAGGGAGAGCACCGCGCCCGTCACCGTCAGCGTCAGGGAGGGACCCGAGGTGGCGCCCGCGACCGTCAGCGCGACCCCGGCCGCGGCGAGGACCGCCCCGGTGACGGCCCTGGCGCGGGAGGCGTCCGCGGTGTCGACCGCGGTCTCGCGCAGCGCCGCCAGCGGCACGGTCCTGCCGGCCCGGACGGCGGGCGCCAGCGCCGAGCCGAGGCAGACCAGCAGGCCCACCGCGAACGGCAGGACCAGCGAGGTCGTGGTGATCACCAGGTCGCCGTCGGGGAACGGGAAGCCGACCGCGGGGAAGAGCGCCTGGAGCCCGGCCGCGATGCCGAGGCCGCCCGCGAGCCCGGCCAGTGCCGCGACGGTGCCGACGGCCAGCGCCTCGGCCAGCGTCTGCGCGAGGACCTGCCGCCGGGTGGCGCCCAGGGCGCGCAGCAGGGCGTTCTCCCTGGTGCGCTGGGTGACCACGATGGCGAAGGTGTTGTAGATGCTGAAGGTGGCGACCAGCATGGCGATGCCCGCGAACGCGGTCAGTCCGGTGGTGAAGCCGCCGAGGAACTGCCCGGTGACGTCCTCCTCGCTCTCCTGGGTGAACTCCTCGCCGGTGACCGCCTCGACGCCCTCGGGCAGCACGGGCTCCAGCGCCTCGACCAGGTCGGCCTGGCCCGTTCCCCCGTCGGCGCGGATGAGGATGGACTGCGCCTGGCCGGGCTCGGGGGTGAGGTACCGCTCGGCGTCCTCGCGGGTCAGCCCGGTGAACGTGACCTGGCCCATGCCGTCCTCGCCCGCGAAGGTCGCGATGCCGGTGATGGTCACCGGGAGCGGGTCGGGGGTCAGCAGGGTGGTGGTGTCGCCGATCTCCAGGTCGCCCGACTCGGCGACGCCGCGGTTGATGACGGCCTCGCCGGAGCGTTCGGGCGCGCGGCCCTCGGCGAGGCTGTAGCCGTTGAGCTCGGGGTCCTCTATCCAGTTGCCGGCCAGGGTGGGCGGTCCGTTGGTGCCGGTCGCCTCCCCGTCGCTGCCGAGCAGGCGGCCGGAGCCCTCGATGCTGGGCGCGGCCGAGGCCACGCCGGGCAGCGCCTCGATCTCCGCCAGCAGCGCGGTGTCGACCGGCGGCCGGCTGTCCTGCCCGTCCACGGTGATGGCCTGGTCGGCGCGGACGACGGCGTCGGTGCCTCCGGTCGCGTTGCCGAACATGGTGTCGAACGCGGCGCGCAGGGTGTCGCCCATGACGAGCGTCCCGGCGAGGAACGAGACGCCGAGCAGCACGGCCACGAACGTTCCGGCGAAGCGCCGCTTGTGTCCCCGCAGGGAGGCGAGGCCGATGCGCAGACCGGCGCGGTTGCCGCTCATGACCGCGCCGCCGAGGGGCCCGTCACGAATCCGTGCATCCGCTCCAGCACGCGCTCGGCCGTCGGCTCGGCCATGCGGTCCACGAGGCGGCCGTCGGCCAGGAAGACCACCTCGTCGGCGTGGGCGGCGGCCACCGGGTCGTGCGTGACCATCACCACGGTGCGGCCCATCTCGCGGGCGGTGCGCCCGAGCAGCCGCAGCACCTCGTCGCCCGCGCGGGAGTCGAGGTTGCCCGTGGGCTCGTCGGCGAAGACCACGTCGGGGCGCCCGGCGAAGGCGCGGGCCACCGCGACGCGCTGCTGCTGGCCGCCGGAGAGCTCGCTCGGCCGGTGCGCGAGCCGGTCGCGCAGGCCGACGGTGTCGATCAGCGCGTCGATCCAGCCGGCGTCGGGGCGGGTGCCCGCGAGGTCCATGGGGAGCGTGATGTTCTCGGCGACGGTCAGCGTCGGCAGCAGGTTGAACGCCTGGAAGACGAAGCCGACGCGGTCGCGGCGCAGCAGGGTGAGGCGGCGGTCGTCCAGGCCCGTCAGCTCGGTGTCGCCGATGAACGCGCTCCCCCGGCTGAGGGTGTCGAGCCCCGCCGCGCAGTGCATGAGGGTGGACTTGCCCGAGCCGGAGGGGCCCATGATGGCGGTGAAGCGCCCGGCGGCGAACTCCACGCTGACGCCGTCGAGCGCGGTCACCTCCGTGTCGCCCGTGCCGTAGATCTTGACGGCGTCGACCACGCGGGCCGCCGCTGCGGTGCGGGGGGTCGGGGTGGTTCTCATCGAGCGGTCAGCTCCTCGGTAGCGACGAAAGTCCCATCGCTGCGAGACTCCCGTGCCCCGGCCGCCGGGTCGTCGTACGCGCAGCGGCACCCGCGCTGCTCCCCCTGGCGTACCGGGGGCGGGTCCCGGCTACTCCCCGGGTCCGCGAGGCGGCGCGGTCGCCGCGAGGGGGAGGGCGCGCAGCAGCAGGACCGAGCGTTCGGGAACGGTGATCGTCGCGCCCCCGTGGTGCACGGTCCCGGGGGGCGTCCGCTGGTCCTCGCGCGAGGTGTCCACCAGCAGCGCGTAGGCGTCGGCCCAGGGCTGCGCGGGGAGCGGGAAGTCCAGGGGCTCCGCTCCGGCGTGCAGGATCACCAGGAAGCTGTCGTCGGTCACCGGCCGGCCCTTGGCGTCACGCTGCGGGATGTCCCTGCCCGACAGGAACATGCCCAGCGTGGCGCTGGGGGCGTACCAGTCCCCCTCGGTCATCTCCTGGCCCGTCGCGGTGAACCAGCCCAGGTCCCTTATCCCTTCGGGCCCCTGGCGGCGGCCGGAGAAGAACGCGCGCCTGCGCAGGACCGGATGGTCGCCGCGCAGGGCGATCAGGCGCCGGACGAGGTCGAGCAGGGACGCCCAGGCGGGGTCCTCGCGCAGGGACCAGTCGATCCAGCTGATCTCGTTGTCCTGGCAGTAGGCGTTGTTGTTGCCGCCCTGGGTGCGGCCCATCTCGTCGCCCGCGACCAGCATGGGGACGCCGGTGGACACCAGCAGCGTGGTGAGCATGTTGCGCAGCTGGCGGCGGCGCAGGGCGTTCACCTGCTCGTCGTCGGTCTCGCCCTCCGCGCCGCAGTTCCAGGAGCGGTTGTCGTTGGTGCCGTCGCGGTTGTCCTCGCCGTTGGCCTCGTTGTGCTTGCGCTCGAAGGAGACCAGGTCGCGCAGGGTGAACCCGTCGTGCGCGGTGATGAAGTTGACCGAGGCGTAGGGGCGGCGCCCGCCCCAGGCGTAGAGGTCGCTCGACCCCGACAGCCGGTACCCGAGGTCGCGCACGTCCGGCAGGGCGCCGCGCCAGTAGTCGCGGGCGGCGTCGCGGTAACGGTCGTTCCACTCCGTCCACAGCGGGGGGAACGCGCCGACCTGGTAGCCGCCGCTGCCGATGTCCCACGGCTCGGCGATGAGCTTGACCCCGCGCAGCACCGGGTCCTGGGCGATGACGGCGAGGAACGGGGAGAGCATGTCCACGTCGTGGAAGGAGCGCGCGAGCGCCGCCGCCAGGTCGAAGCGGAAGCCGTCGACGCCCATCTCCTGGACCCAGTAGCGCAGCGAGTCGGTGATCAGCCGCAGCGCCTGCGGCTGGACGACGTGGAGCGTGTTGCCGCAGCCGGTGTAGTCGGCGTAGCGGCGCGGGTCCTGGGCCAGCCGGTAGTAGCCGGGGTTGGCGATGCCGCGCAGGGAGAGGGTGGGGCCGAACTCGCCGGCCTCGGCGGTGTGGTTGTAGACGACGTCGAGGATGACCTCGATGCCGGCCGCGTGCAGGGCGCGGACCATGCGCTTGAACTCACCGACCTGCTGGCCGCGGGTGCCCGAGGCGCTGTAGGCGGCGTGCGGCGCGAAGTACCCGATGGAGTTGTAGCCCCAGTAGTCGCGCAGGCCGCGGCGGAGCAGGTGGTCCTCGTGGGCGAACTGGTGGACCGGCAGCAGCTCGACCGCGGTGATCCCGAGGCCGGCGAGGTGCTCGACGGCGGCGGGGTGGCCGAGGCCCGCGTAGGTGCCGCGCAGCTCGGGCGGGACGCCGGGGTGGCGGGTGGTGAAGCCGCGGACGTGCAGCTCGTAGATGACCGAGTCCGCCCACGGCGTCTTGGGCCGCCGGTCGTCCGCCCAGCTCTCGGTGTCGTGGACCACCACGCCCTTGGGGACGAACGGCGCGGAGTCGCGGTCGTCGCGGACGGTGTCGGCGATGTCCTGGCGGTGGTGGTCGCGCTGGTGCCCGTAGACCTCGGGGGGCAGGCGCCCGTAGTCGCCGTCGACGGCCTGGGCGTAGGGGTCGAGCAGGAGCTTCGCCGCGTTCCACCGGGCACCCCCGGCCGGGTCCCACGGGCCGTGGACCCGGTACCCGTACCGCTGTCCCGGACGAATACCGGGCAGGAAGCCGTGGAAGATCTCATGGGTGAGCTCTTCGAGGGAACAGCGGGTCTCGCGCCCCTCGTCGTCGAAGAGGCACAGCTCGACCAGATCGGCGCCGCCCGCCCAGAGGGCGAAGTTGGTCCCCTCGATCCCGTCGGGCCCGGCGCGGAAGCGGGCGCCGAGCGGCTGCGGGCGGCCGGGCCAGACGTCGGTCCTCACACGCTCAGGTGCCTGGGACACGCGTGCCCTCCAATGGTCGCTCGCCCTGATTCTTCCCGCGGGCGGGCCCGCCCTCACGCGCTGTCGCGCGACGGTGCGGGGCCACAGACGGCATTCAATCAGTTTGGCCCGGTCGAGAGCGTTTTGTTCTGTTGCCACGGTGTCACGCGTCCGGCGGGCGGCCGTGCACCGCGACGCAACGGTGACACGGCACGGTCCTCCGCGCACCCGCGCGGTGTGATGATATGGCCCCATCAGGGGTGTGAGGGGAGAGGGACGATCGTGAGGACGCGACCGGTCTCGGTGATGGTGGGCGTGCTGATGCTGCTGGCGGTGACGGCGTGCAGCGGGAGCGGCGAGGCGGAGGAGCCGGGGGGCGAGGGCGATCCGTCGCCGAGCGCCGCCCCCGCGGTGGAGATAACCATCGCGCCCGAGGACGGGGCCACCGGCGTGGCCACCTCGGGCGCGCTGGCGGTGAGCGCCGAGCACGGCACGCTCACCGAGGTGAAGGTGACCGGGCCCGAGGGCGCCGAGGTGCCGGGCGAGCTGGCGGAGGACGGCACCGGCTGGCAGCCGGAGGAGCACCTGGCCAACGACACGGAGTACACCGTGACCGCCGTCGGCGAGAACGCCGAGGGCCGGGCGGCCACGGCGGAGGCCGGGTTCACCACGGTGCCCGCGGACGCCACGTTCACCAGCAACTGGAACCTCTCGGACGGCGCCACCGTCGGGGTGGGGATGATCCTGTCGATGACGTTCGACACGCCCATCGAGGACACGGCGGCCGTGCGGGACGCCGTCTCGGTCACCACGGAGTCGGGCACGGAGGTCCGCGGCCACTGGTTCGGCACCCAGCGGCTCGACTTCAGGCCCGAGTCGTACTGGGAGGCGGGTACCGAGGTCGACGTGCGGTTCCGCGTCCGCGGCGTGGAGGGCGCGCCCGGCGTCTACGGCACGCTGCATGAGGACCTGAGCTTCACCATCGGCCGCTCCCAGGTGACCACCGTGGACGCGGGCGCCAAGACGATGAAGGTCGTGCGCGACGGCGAGACCCTCAGGACCATCCCGGTCACCACCGGGGCCGCCGCCACGCCGACGTGGAACGGCAGGATGGTGATCACCGAGAAGCACCGCGAGACGCGGATGGACGGCGCCACGGTGGGCTTCGGCGGCGAGTACGACATCCCCGACGTCCCGCACGCCATGCGGCTGAGCACCTCGGGCACGTTCATCCACGGCAACTACTGGGCGGGCGGCGCCACGTTCGGCAGCCAGAACGTCAGCCACGGCTGCATCGGCCTCAAGGACGCCCGGGGAGCGGGCGACTCGTCCACTCCCGGAGCCTGGTTCTACGACAACTCGATCATCGGCGACGTGGTCGAGGTCATCAACTCCGACGACGACATCATCGCCCCGGACAACGGCATCAACGGCTGGAACATGGACTGGGACGAGTGGGGCGCCGGGCAGTGAACACCCGGGCCACGCACGGTCGCTAGCCTGACCCGCATGACTGTGCATCTGGAAGTGGCGGACGGCGTCGGCACGATCCGCCTCGACCGTCCGCCCATGAACGCGCTCGACGTCGCCACGCAGGACCGGCTGCGCGCACTGGCCGAGGAGGTCACCGGCCGGGACGACGTGCGGGCCGTGGTGCTGTGGGGCGGGGAGAAGGTGTTCGCGGCCGGGGCGGACATCAAGGAGATGCGGGCCATGGACCACGAGGCGATGATCGCCAGGGCCCGCGGCCTCCAGGACGCGTTCACCGCCGTGGCGAACATCCCCAAGCCGGTCGTCGCCGCCATCACCGGCTACGCGCTCGGGGGCGGCTGCGAGTTGGCGCTCTGCGCGGATGTCCGGTTCGCGGCGGACGACGCCAGGCTGGGCCAGCCGGAGATCCTGCTGGGCGTCATCCCGGGCGCCGGCGGCACCCAGCGGCTCCCCCGGCTGATCGGCCCCGGCCGGGCCAAGGACCTCATCTTCACCGGCCGGATGGTGAAGGCCGACGAGGCGCTCGCCATCGGCCTCGTGGACCGGGTCGTCCCGGCCGCCGACGTCCACGCGGAGGCCCACGCCTGGGCGGCCCGGCTCGCCGCCGGCCCCGCCACCGCCCTGCGCGCCGCCAAGGAGGCGGTGGACGCGGGACTGGAGACCGACCTCGCGACGGGCCTGACGGTCGAACGCGCCTGGTTCGCGCAGCTGTTCGCCACCGAGGACCGGGAGTACGGCATGCGCAGCTTCGTGGAGGAGGGGCCGGGCAAGGCGCGGTACTGGCCACGCGGCTGACGCTGCCGTGGGCATATGTGGACGACCGCGTCAGGAACACTCACCCCACACGGGTCAGTTACCCCGGAACCGCCCCCGAGCCAGGCATATGCGCGCCATCATGGGGGCATGCCGGATGTCGTGGAAGTGGCGGAGGACGCGCTGTCCGCGGATCCCTCCGCCGGTGAGATCCGCCTGCCCTCCCAGCCGAGCTCGGCCCGCATCGCCAGACGCCTGACGCAGCGGCAGCTCCAGCACCGGTGGATGCTGCCGCCCGAGCTGACGCAGGACGCGGTCCTGCTGGTCTCCGAGCTGGTGGGGAACGCGGTGCTGCACGCCGGGGCGCCGGCATTCGGCCTCCGGATCCGCCGCCGCCGTGGCTGGATCCGCATCGAGGTCCGCGACCCGTCCCGGGCGCTGCCCTGCCAGCTCCCGGTCTGCGCGATGGACGTCACCAGCGGACGGGGCCTCTTCCTGGTGGACACCCTGGCCGACCGGTGGGGCGTGGACCTGCTCCCCCACGGCAAGCGGACGTGGTTCGACATGCGGATCGCGCACCGCGAGCTCCGCCCCTAGGGACCGGCCGTCATGGGCGCCTGCCCGCCAGGCCCCGGCCGGCCCTGCGGCGGCGGTCGTTGCACAGGAGGCACTTGCCCCAGCCGGGAGGCAGGGGATCCTCCTGGTCCCCGTACAGCGGATCCACCGCTCCCCGCGGATGCTCGCGGCACCCCGTCGCCCCCGGCCCGCCGCTGAGGGACTGCGCCGAGGCCAGCGCCCTCCGCAACGCGTCCACCAGCACCTCGGCCTGCTCCCCCGAGGGCGGCTCCTGGTCGAAGGCGATGTCGGTCGCGGTCCGCAGGGCCGCCTGCACATCCCGCAACTGTGACTGCTGACTCATGGCCGCCAGCGTAGAAGAGGCCACTGACAGTGGCATACGACGGCGTCCGACGCGGGTCCTAGGACCGGCCCGGGACCAAAAACCCATGGGCACCGTCAGACCGGGATCGTAGGCTCGATCTGATGTCTGCCTCAGCCGGTCCCCCAGCGTCCCCTGCCCGAAAACGTTCCGTCGTCCGCTCTCTCCTCCGGCTGTGGCCTTACGTCCGCCCCGTCCGGGCCCCCGTCTTCGGCGCCGCCGGTGTGGCGATCGTAGCCGCCTCCATGGGCCTGATCATGCCCCTGATCCTCAAGTGGATCGTGGACGGCCCCGTCGCCGACGGCGACACCACCGGGCTGTGGCTGGGCGGTGGCCTGCTCCTCCTCATCGGCTACGTGGAGGCCGTCCTCTTCTGGCTGCGGCGCCGGCTGGTCGCCCGTCCCCTCGCGGGCGTCGAGGCCGGCATGCGCGCCGCGCTGTACGGGCACCTCCAGCGGCTCCCGGTCACCTTCCACGACCGCTGGCCCACCGGACAGCTCCTCTCCCGCGGCACGGGCGACCTCCAGCTGCTGCGCATGTTCCTCGCGTTCGGGCTGACGTTCCTCATCGTCAACACCGCCACCATCGTCATCGGCTTCGGCGTGCTGATGGCCCAGGACTGGCTGCTCGGGCTGGTGCTCATCGTCCCCGTGGTGCCGCTGATCGCGCTGTGCTGGCTCTTCGAGACCCGCTTCACCGTCGTGGCCCGCCGCGCGCAGGACCAGATGGGCGACCTCACCACCGTGATCGAGGAGTCGATCCTCGGCATCCGCATCATCAAGGGCTTCGGCAGGCACCGCAGCCAGGCCAGGGCGTTCCGGGCGCTCTCCCGGCAGCTCATGGAGACCGAGCTGCACAAGACGCGCCTGCTCTCCCTGATCTGGCTGGTCATCCTGGCCCTCCCCGAGCTCTTCCTCGGCATCGCCCTGGTCATCGGCGTGAACCAGGTGGCCGACGGCTCCCTCACCGCGGGCACGCTGGTGGCGTTCACCACCACCGCCATGGCGCTGCGCTGGCCGATCGAGTCGATCGGCTTCCTGCTCGCCATGTGCAACGAGTCGGCCACCGCCGCCGACCGCTTCTTCGAGGTGATGGACGCCGAGGTCACCCCCGAGACCGGCCGGGAGACGGGCGCCGCGGGCGCCGGCGGCGCCGGTGACGCGGCCCCCGACGGCCTCCGCTTCGAGAACGTGGTCTTCCGCTTCCCCGACAGCCCGCCCGGCAGCCCGCCCGTGCTCGACGGGGTCGACCTGCACGTCAGGCCGGGCGAGACCCTGGCCCTGGTCGGCGGCACGGGCAGCGGGAAGACGACGCTCATCGGCCTGGTGCCCCGGCTGCACGAGCTCACCTCGGGCCGCATCCTGCTCGACGGCACCGACATCGCCACGCTCACACGGCAGGAGGTGCGCGCCCGGGTCGCCGTCGCGTTCGAGGAGCCGACGCTGTTCTCCGCGTCGGTCAGGGAGAACGTGCTGATGGGCTCGGACGGCGCCGGCCAGGACGACCTGGCGCGCGCCCTGCGCGTCAGCCAGGCCGACGGCTTCGTCCGCGCCCTGCCGCAGGGCGTGGAGACCGAGGTCGGCGAGCAGGGCCTGAGCCTGTCCGGCGGCCAGCGCCAGCGGCTCGCGCTGGCCCGCGCGGTCGTCGGCAGGCCGGGCTTCCTGGTGCTCGACGACCCGCTCTCCGCGCTCGACGTGCACACCGAGGCGCGGGTCGAGGCGGCGCTGCGCGACGTGCTGAGCGAGACCACCGCGCTGGTCATCGCCCACCGCCCCTCCACCGTGCAGCTCGCCGACCGGGTGGCGCTGCTGTCCGGCGGACGCGTCGCCGCCATCGGCACCCACACCGAACTGCTGCACACCAACGCCGAGTACCGGCACCTGATGACAGGCGAGCAGACCGAGGTGTCCGTGTCATGACCACCACCACCCCCAAGAAGCCGAAGGACGCGGCCACGGCCCCCGGCACCGGCGCGGCGAGGGGACGGCCCGCCGCCGGGCCCGACCCCGTCACCCAGGACAGGCTGCCCGCCCCGAAGAACTCCTCGCGCACGCTCCTCTTCTCGCTGCTCCGCCCGCACCGCGGCAAGGTCGCGCTGGGCGCGCTGCTGCTGCTCACCCAGCAGGCGGCGGTGCAGGCCGTTCCGCTGCTGGTGGCGTACGCCATCGACAGCGGCGTGCCCGCCCTGCGCGACGACGACAGCGGCCCGCTGACCGCCGTGGCCATCGCCTACGTGATCTGCGCGCTGGGCGCCGGGCTGCTCCAGTTCACGTTCATCAGGGTGGCCGCCCGGATCAACCAGTCGATCCTGCTGGAGCTGCGCGGTCGCATCTACCGGCACGCGCAGGCGCTCAGCCTGGACTTCCACGACCGGTTCACCTCGGGCCGGCTGATATCCCGCTCGACCAGCGACGTCCAGTCGCTGCGCGAGCTGCTCAACGAGGGCCTCCAGGAGCTGCTGATCATCCTGGTCTCCATCGTCTACATCGGCGCGCTCCTCTTCTACCTGGACGTGGGCCTCGGCCTCGGCGCGCTGCTGTCGTTCATCCCGCTCTACTTCCTGGTGCGCAACTACCGGCGGCGGGCGGCCGAGCGGTTCGCCAGGAAGTCCACGGCGATCGCCGCGGTCATCGTGAAGTTCGCCGAGACGCTCAACGGCATCCGCCCCGTGAAGGCGTTCCGCCGCGAGAAGGCGAACGACGAGGCGTTCGGCGCGCTCAACCGGCGGCACGAGCTGGTCAACGCGGACACCAACCTGGAGATGGGCCGCTTCGTGGTGCTCTCCCGGCTGATCGCCAGCACCGCGGTCGCCGGGATCGTGCTGTGGGGCGCGCACCGGGTGACCGCGGGCGCGATGGAGATCGGCGCGCTCGCCGCCGGCGCGCTGTACATCCGGCGGCTGTACGACCCGCTGGACCGCTTCGCCATGATGCTGAACAACTACCAGTCCGCCGGCGCCTCGCTGGACAAGATCTCGGGGCTGCTCTACCAGCGGCCCGACGTGCCGGAGCCGGAGCGGCCGGTGGAGCTGCCGCCGCGCCCCGAGGCGCTTCCTGGGCGCGAGGTCGTCTTCGACGACGTGCGGTTCGCCTACCGGACGGGCGGCGAGGTGCTGCCGCGGTTCCGGCTGACGCTGGCCGCCGGCGAGACGACGGCGCTGGTCGGCGCGACGGGCGCGGGCAAGTCGACGCTGGCCAAGCTGCTGGCGCGGTTCTACGACCCGACCGAGGGCCGGGTGCTGATGGACGGCACCGACCTGCGCGAGCTGACCACCGCCGAGCTGCGGCGCGGCGTGGTGATGGTGACGCAGGAGGCGTTCCTCTTCTCCGGCACCGTCGCGGAGAACATCGCGATCGGCAGGCCGGACGCCTCCCGCGACGCGATCGAACGGGCGGCGAAGGCGATTGGCGCCCACGACTTCATCGCCTCGCTGCCTGCCGGGTACGACACGGACGTCCGCAAGCGCGGCGGCCGGATCTCGGCCGGGCAGCGGCAGCTCGTCGCGTTCGCCCGCGTGCTGCTCGCCGACCCGGCGGTGGTGCTGCTGGACGAGGCGACGTCCTCGCTGGACATCCCGGGCGAGAAGGCCGTGCAGGACGCCATGGTCACGGTGCTGCGCGGGCGCACGGCCCTGCTGATCGCGCACCGGCTCTCCACGGTCGAGATCGCCGACCGGGTGCTGGTGATGGAGGGCGGGCGCATCGTCGAGGACGGCCCGCCGGCCGAACTGATCGCGGGCACGGGCCGGTTCTCCGACCTCCACCGGGCCTGGCGCGAGAGCCTGGCCTGACGGCGGGCCCGGCGGCGCCCTCCGGCGGGCAGCGCGAGGCCCCGCCCCGATCCCGGGGCGGGGCCTCGCGCTCTCTCACCGGCAGCCCTTTCTCAACGGCTGCCCCTTCTCAACGGCTGCCCCTTCTCAACGGCTGCCCCTTCTCAACGGCTGCCCCTTCTCAACGGCTGCCCCTTCTCAACGGCTGCCCCTTCTCAACGGCTGCCCCTTCTCAACGAAAGAGCACCCCCGAGGTGTCGGCGGACTCCTCGCCCGGCAGGGCCATCAGGCCCAGCTCCGCGCGGTGGGCCAGCAGCGGGTGGGAGGGCAGCACCCGGACGGTGTAGCCGAACGGTCCCGGCCGCTGGAGCGTCAGCTCGCCGGTGAACGTCCAGCGCCCGGCCAGGTCGGGCCCGCCGTCGGGCTTGAGCTGCACATGGCCCTGGTCGGCCAGCGTGTCGTCGCTGTCCACCCGCCCGGTGACCGCCTGCACCTCGACGCCCCCGGGGTCCAGGTCGCCCAGGGCCACCCTGACCTTGAGCGAGACGGTGCCGCCCAGCGTCGGCGGCTCGGTGCCCGGCTCCACGTGCTCCACGGCGACCCGCGGCCACGCCTGCCGCACGCGGGAGGTGAACTCCGCCAGCTCGGCCGCCGCCTCCGCGGTCATCGCCCGGTGGGAGGCCGCGGCGGGGGCGTAGTAGCCGGTGACGTACTCGCGGAGCATCCGGTCGGCGAGCACCCGGGGCCCGAGCCGGTCGAGCGTGGCCCTGACCATCTCCAGCCAGCGGATGGGCAGCCCCGACCGGCTCATCCCGCGGTCGTAGAAGCAGGGCGCCACCTGCTCGTCCAGCAGCGTGTAGAGGGCGGCGGCCTCGATGCCGTCGCGGCGGTCCGGCGCGGCGGCGGCCAGCCCGTCGGCCGTGGGGATCTCCCAGCCGAAGTCCGGGTCGAACCACTCGTCCCACCAGCCGTCCCGCACCGACAGGTTGAGGCAGCCGTTGAGCGCGGCCTTCATCCCCGAGGTGCCGCACGCCTCCAGCGGGCGCAGCGGGTTGTTCAGCCAGACGTCGCACCCCGCGTACAGCGAGCGGGCCATGCCCATGCCGTAGTCGGGGAGGAAGACGATGCGGCGGCGGACCGAGGCGTCATCGGCGAAGCGCACCAGCTCCTGGATGAGCCGCTTGCCGCCGTCGTCCGCCGGGTGCGCCTTGCCCGCGACGACGATCTGCACGGGCCGCTCCGGGTGGAGCAGCAGGGCGCGCAGGCGCTCGGGGTCGTGGAGCATCAGGGTGAGCCGCTTGTAGGAGGGGACGCGGCGGGCGAACCCGATGGTCAGCACCTCCGGGTCGAGGACGTCGTCCACCCAGCCCAGCTCGGCCTGGCCCGCGCCGCGCTGCCGCCACGAGGCGCGGAGCCTGGCCCGCACCTCGTGGACCAGCTGCTCGCGCAGGGTGCGGCGCAGGTCCCACAGCTCCGCGTCGGACAGGGTCGCCGACCTGGCGCGCCGCATCGCGTCGGCGGTCCAGGTGGGGGCGTGGACGCCGTTGGTGACGGACCCGATGGGGGCCTCCTCGGCGTCGAACCCCGGCCAGAGGCCGGAGAACATGCTGCGGCTGACGTGGCCGTGGAGGACCGAGACGCCGTTGGCGCGCTGCGCGGTGCGCAGGCCGAGGACGGCCATGTTGAACTGCGTGGGCTCGCCCTCGGCCGTGGTCTCGCGGCCGAGGGCGAGCAGCGCCTCGGTGCCGAGACCGGCCAGCTCGCCGCCGTCGCCGAAATGGCGGGCCACCAGCTCCTCGGGGAACCGGTCGATGCCCGCGGGGACGGGGGTGTGGGTGGTGAAGACGGTGCCGGAGCGCACGGACCACAGGGCCGCGTCGAAGCCGACGCCCATCTCGCCCAGCTCGCGGATGCGCTCGGGGCCGAGGAACCCGGCGTGTCCCTCGTTCATGTGGCAGACCTCGGGCTCCGCGTGCCCGGTGATCCGGCAGAACGAGCGGACCGCGCGCATCCCGCCGATGCCGAGCAGCATCTCCTGGAGGAGCCGGTGCTCGCTGCCGCCGCCGTAGAGCCGGTCGGTGACGTCGCGTTCGGCCGGGCCGTTCTCCGGGTGGGAGGAGTCGAGGAGGAGCAGCGGCACCCTGCCGACCTTGACCTGCCAGACCTGCGCGGTGAGGGCGCGCCCGCCGGGGAGCGCGATCTGCACCAGGGCGCGCGAGCCGTCGGACTCGGTGAGCGGGGTGAGCGGCAGCTCGTGCGGGTCGATCACCGGGTAGTGCTCCTGCTGCCAGCCGTCGGGCGACAGGCTCTGCCGGAAGTACCCGTGCCGGTAGAGGAGGCCGACGCCGATCAGCGGCACGCCCAGGTCGCTCGCGGCCTTCAGGTGGTCGCCCGCCAGGATGCCCAGGCCCCCCGAGTACTGCGGGAGGGCGGCGGTGATGCCGAACTCCGGGGAGAAGTAGGCGATGGCGCGCGGCAGTTCGCCGCCGGCCCTGGCGTCGGCCTGCTGGTACCAGCGGGGCTCGGTCAGGTAGTCACGCAGATCGCCGATGGCCACGCCGAGGCGGCGCAGGAACCCCCGGTCGGCGGCCAGCGCGGCCAGCCGGCCGGCGGAGACGGAGCCCAGCAGCCGGACCGGGTCCTCGCCCGCGGCCTGCCAGTCGTCGGGGGCGACGGAGCGCAGCAGCTCACGGGTCTCGGGATGCCAGGACCAGCGGAGGTTGAACGCGAGCTCCTGGAGGGGACGGAGGGGGTCGGGAAGGACGGGGCGCACGGAGAATCGACGGATGGCCTTCACGTTCCGACCGTAGCCGGGGCCCGGGGGCGGGAGCGGGGGATTCCGGCCGATTCGGCTGGAATGGGCCCGCGAAACCACCCCCGGGGACTATGCGCGCCGGTGGCCGCCGCCGTCAGGGCAGCGCCGCCTCCTGCTCGGGGTCGGGCTCGTCCGCCGCGGGAGCCTGCTCGCCCAGCAGCTTCGGGGCCAGCTCCCGGGTGGGCCGGAGGGTGCCGTCGGCGATCTCGGCCGCGTAGTGGCAGGCCACCCGGTGGCCGTCGCCCATGTCCGTCAGCTCGGGGCGCTCCGTGTCGCAGCGCTCCGCCTGCCGCCAGGGGCAGCGGGTGTGGAAGCGGCAGCCGGCCGGCGGGTTCGCCGGGGACGGCAGGTCGCCGCGGAGCAGGATGCGCTCGCGGCTGTCCTCCAGCTCCGGGTCGGGAACGGGCACGGCCGACATCAGGGCCCGGGTGTAGGGGTGCCGGGGCTCGGCGTACAGGGCGTCGCTGGGGGCCTCCTCGACCAGCGAGCCGAGGTACATCACGCCGATGACGTCGGAGATGTGCCGCACCACGGCCAGGTCGTGGGCGATGACCACATAGGTCAGGCCCAGGGATTCCTGGAGCTCCTCCAGCAGGTTGAGGACCTGGGCCTGGATGGAGACGTCGAGGGCGGAGACCGGCTCGTCGCAGATGATGAGGTCGGGTTCGAGGACCAGCGCGCGGGCTATGCCGATGCGCTGCCGCTGCCCGCCGGAGAACTCGTGCGGGTAGCGGGACAGCGCGTTCGAGGGCAGGCCGACGCGGTCCAGGATCTCCAGGATCTTGGCGCGGCGCTCCTCGCGGGAGGCGCCGATGCCGTGCGCGGCCATGCCCTCGGCGAGGATCGACTCGATGTTCTGCCGGGGGTTGAGGCTGCCCAGGGGGTCCTGGAAGACCATCTGGAGGCGGCGGCGCGAGCGGCGCATCTCCTCGTCGGGCAGCGCCGCCAGGTCGGTGCCGTCGAAGACGACACGGCCCGCGGTGATGTCGTTGAGCCGCAGGATGGCGCGGCCCAGGGTCGTCTTGCCGCAGCCGGACTCCCCGACCAGGCCGTAGGTCTGGCCCGCCGTCACGGCCAGCGAGACCCCGTCGACGGCGTAGACATGGCCGACCGTGCGGTCGAACAGCACGCCGCGCTTGACCGGGAAGTGGACCTTGATGTCGTCCAGTTCGAGCAGGCTCATGCGGACGCCTCCGTCTGTGTGTCGGGCACCGCGTTCAGCACCGGGTTGACGCAGCGGACCTGGTGCGCGTCCCCGCCGTGGGGCAGGGCGGCCAGGTCGGGGGGTCCCTGGAGGCACTCCATGGTGTAGAAGTCGCAGCGGGGCGCGAAGGCGCAGCCGTCGTTCCAGGCGATGGTGTCGTTGATGGACCCGCGGATCGGGTTCAGGGGCTCGCCGCGGGGCGCGTCGAGCCGGGGGATGGACCCCAGCAGCCCGTGCGCGTAGGGGTGGGCGGGGGCGGCGAACAGCGGGCGCCGCCCGGCCGCCTCGACGACCTTGCCCGCGTAGAGCACGTTGACCTCGTCGCACAGGCCCGCGACCACGCCCAGGTCGTGGGTGATCATCAGCAGCGCGGTGCCCTGGTCGTCCACGAGCTCCTTCAGCAGTTCGAGTATCTGCGCCTGGATGGTGACGTCGAGGGCCGTGGTCGGCTCGTCGGCGATCAGCAGCCGGGGGGCGCAGGCGACGGCCATCGCGATCAGCGCGCGCTGCCGCATGCCGCCGGAGAGCTGGTGCGGGTACTCCTTGAGGCGCCGCGTCGGGTCGGGGATGCCGACCCGCTCCAGCAGGTGGGCGGCCTCGTCGCGGGCCGCCTTGCCCCGCATCCCGCGGTGCCGGGTGAGGATCTCGGTGACCTGGACGCCGATCGACACCACGGGGTTGAGGGAGGACAGCGGGTCCTGGAAGATCATCGCCATCTGGGGGCCGCGCAGGTCCCGGAGGGCCGAGCGGCCGAGTGAGAGCAGGTCGACGGGCTCGGCGTCGGCGCCCTTGGAGCGGAACAGCGCCCGCCCGCCGACGCGCACCCCGCGCCCCGGGAGCAGCCCCATCAGCGCCAGCGAGGTGACGCTCTTGCCGCAGCCCGACTCGCCGACCAGGCCGACCACCTGGCCCTCGTCCACGGAGAAGGAGACCCCGGAGACGGCGTTGACATCGCGGGTGCCACGCCCGGTGAAGGTGACCGTCAGTTCATCAACGGACAGCAGGGACATGGCGCATCAGCTCCGCAGTTTCGGGTCGAGTGCTTCCCGCATGGCCTCGCCGAGGAGGGTGAAGCCGAGGGCGGTGATGATGATGCCCAGCGCCGGGTAGACGGCCATCATCGGTTCCTGGTCGAAGAACCGCTGGGCCTGGGCGAGCATCACGCCCCACTCCGGCTGGGAGGCGTCGGGGTTGCCGAGGCCCAGGTAGGACAGCGCCGCCGCCTCGATGATGGCGGTGGCCAGGGCCAGGGTGGTCTGCACGATCACCGGGCCCAGGGAGTTGGGCAGCACGTGACCCAGCACGATGCGCCGCCGCTTGACGCCCAGGGCGCGGGCGGCCAGGACGTAGTCCGCCCCCGACTGGGCCAGCATGGAACCGCGCAGCAGCCGGGCGAAGATGGGGATCTGCACCACGCCCACCGCGATCATGACGGTGGTGAGGCTCTGCCCCAGGACGGCGGCGATGCTGACGGCCAGCAGCAGCGAGGGCAGGGCGAGGGCCATGTCGATGACGCGCATCAGCACGGTGTCCACCCGGCGGCCGGTCTTGCCGCCGAAGGCGAGGGCGGCGCCGGACAGGCCGCCGATGAGGACGCCCGTGACGAAGCCGAGCAGGGTGGCGACGACGCCGACCAGCAGCGTCTGCCGCGCGCCGACGAGCATGCGGGAGAGCTGGTCACGGCCGAGGTGGTCCAGGCCCAGCCAGTTCTCGCCGCGGGGGCCCACGAAGAGGGACTGGTTGACGCGGACCTCGTCGCGCCAGAGCTGGCCGGTGGGGTCGTGGGGGGCGATCCACGGGCCGATGATGGCCAGCAGGAGGAAGACGGCCATCACGCCGCCGCCGATCATGGCCATCTTGCTGGAACGCAGCCGGCGCAGCGCCTCCACCCACAGGCTGCCGCCGCTGGCGGTCTCCCGCTGGGCGGTGAGCTCGGCGAGGCGGTCGATCTTGTTCGCCTTGGATTTCGAGAGGTTGGTGGACATCAGTTCACCCGCACCCTGGGGTCGATGAGGCTGTAGGCGAGGTCCACCAGCAGATTGATGAGGACGTAGATGACCGCGATGAAGATGATGAAGCCCATCAGCACCGGGTAGTCGCGGCCGTCGATGGCGGTGCGGATGAACGAGCCGATGCCGTTGAACGAGAAGACCGACTCGGTGAGCACCGCGCCCGAGAGCAGGCTGCCGGTGAGCAGGCCCACGGTGGTGACGACGGGCAGCAGGGCGTTGCGCATCACGTGCCGGCCGCGGACCACGCGCTGGCGCAGGCCCTTGGACTCGGCGGTGCGCACGTAGTCCTCGTCGAGGACGTCGAGGACGCTGGCCCGGGTGATGCGGACGATGACGGCCAGCGGGATGGAGGCCAGGGCGACGCCGGGCAGGATCAGGTGCTCGATGGCGTCCAGGGAGGCGTCCCACTCGCCGGTGAGGATCCCGTCGAGGACGAAGAACCCCGTGACCTCGGTGGCGTCGATGCCGGTGGACTGCCTGCCGACGCTGGGCAGCCAGCCGAGGTTGACGGCGAAGAGCGCGCGGAGCAGGAAGGCGAGGAAGAAGACCGGGATGCAGACGCCGACCAGGGAGGCGGAGACCGCGGTGACATCCAGCCAGCCGCCCCGCCTGCGGGCGGCGAAGTAGCCCAGCGGGATGCCGACGACGATGGCGATGAGGATGCCGGTGAGGGCCAGTTCGACGGTGGCGGGGAAGCGGAGGGTGAACTCCTCCCACACCGGCTGGCCCGTGCGGACCGAGTTGCCCAGGTCCAGCTGGACGAGCCGCTCCATCCAGCGGCCGTACTGGACCCACATCGGCTGGTCGAGGCCGAGGGCCTCCTCCATCTGCCGGCGGTCGGCCTCGGTGGCGCGCTCACCGAGCAGTGCCGAGGCGGGACCACCGGGCAACCGGTGGATCCAGAGGAACAGAAGCACCGTCAAGCCCAGCAGCGTTGGTATCAGCTGGAGGAGCCGGCGCATGATGAGACGGAGCACCGAAGGGCTCCCCTTTCTCTCTTACCCTGGGCGTGTCCTCGCGTTGCACGATCGCCCGGCCACGGGGTGCCGTGGCCGGGCGGATCGATCCAGGGCCTGCTCTGTAGCGGTTACTTGAAGGAGACCTCGGCGAAGTTCTCCTGCGTCAGCGGGGAGACGGTCGGCGGGTTGACGTCGTCCGAGAAGGCGATGGACGGGGGCGAGCTGGAGATCGGCACGCCGGGCAGGTAGTCCATGACCAGCTCGTTGACCTGCTGGTACAGGGCGGTGCGGGCGGCCTCGTCGGGCTCGACCTGGGCCTGGGCCATCAGGTCGAAGAGCTCCTCGTTCTCGAAGCCCCACTCCTTGCTGTAGTCGGCGAACCAGGTGCCGAGGAAGTTGAAGCCGTCGTTGAAGTCCCCGGTCCAGCCGAGCAGGTAGATGTTGCAGCCGCCGTCGCGGGTGGTCTCGGTGTAGTCCGGGTTCCACTTGAGCGGGACGGGGTTGACCGAGATGCCCACCTCTTCGAGGTCGGCGCGCAGGAGCTCGTAGATGTCGGCCGGGGCCGGCATGTACGGCCGCGTGACCTCGGTCGGGTAGCAGAAGTTGAGCGACAGGTCCTCTTCCCCGGCGTCGGCCAGCAACTGCCTGGCGCGGTCGGGGTCGTAGTCGTAGGTCGTGACGTCCTCGGAGTACCCGGCCACCGTGTCGGGCATGAACTGGGTGGCCACGACGCCGCCCTCGGGCAGCTGGGCGTCGACGATGTTCCCGCGGTCCATGGCGTGGGCGATGGCCTGGCGGACCTCGATGTTCTCCAGCGCGGGGTTGCTCTCCTGGGTGATGCCCAGGTAGAGGATGTTGAAGACGTCGCGGACCGGGACCTCGAAGCCCTCGCCCTCCAGCGTGGAGACGTCCGCGGGCGCGACCAGGTCGTAGCCCTGGATGTCACCGGCCTGGAGTGCCTGGCGGCGGGCGCTCTCGTCGGGGATGGTGCGGAAGACCAGCTCGTCGACCCCGGGCTTCGTCTCGCCCCAGTAGTCGTCGAACGCGGCGAGGGTGACCTCGCCGTTGCCCTTGTTCCACTCGGTGATCTCGAAGGGGCCGGTGCCGGCGACCGTGCCGGCTTCCTGGCTGTAGTTGGGGAAGGTGATGTTCTCACCCTCGCCGCTGGCCGTCTCCTCCTCGTACGCCTCGATGGCGTTGGGCGAGCTGATGCCGAACGCCTGGAGCGAGAAGCCGCCGGGGTAGTTGGCCGAGGGCTCGGCCACCTCGATGACGGCGGTCAGCTCGTCGGGGGCGGAGCAGCCGACGTAGTTGGGATCGGGCGTCTCCTCGCTCTCGTTCTCCGCGAAGCCGCCGAACACCGACTGCCAGTAGTAGGAGATCGTGGTGTTCTGGTACGTGCCCGACCAGTTGTACCAGCGGTCGAAGTTCTGGCAGACGACCTCGGCCGTGAGCTCGGCGCCGTCATGGAAGGTGACGCCCTCCTCCAGCTCGAACGTCCACTCGGTGCCCGCCTCGTTGCTGCTCCAGGTGTGGGCCAGGCCGCCGGTCAGCTCGGTGCCGCCGGGCTCGTGCTCAAGGAGCGTCTCGAACGCCTGCCGGGTGACCCGGAACGTCTCACCGTCGCTGGCGAGGGAGGGGTCGAGGGACGCGGGGTCGCCGGGGGCGCCGAAGACGAACGGCTGGCCGTCGCCGGAGTCGCCCTCGTCGTCGCGCTCGCTGGCGCAGCCGGTCGCGATCAGGCCGATCGCGAGGACGGCCGCGAACATCTTCGCGGCCCGGGGTCTTGCTATGCGCATCGTCCACCTCAATGGGTCGGCGGTGGTAGGCGTTTCGGTGGACGGCACATTACTGCGCAGGTACATAGCTGTGAACCGGATACCGGACGGCGATACCGAGCTGAGACGTGCCCCATAAATAGGGATAGAACGGGCGCTACCCGTCGCTCTCGCAACGTATCCACGGACTGGGAACACCGCGGCAACCTCTCCGACCCCCTGCGGCAACAGGCAGGTGACAACCCCCACATGGACGGGAGGATCGCTGTGCGATCCGGACATCGCAAACGAATCGGGCGCCGCCCCCGCAGGCTGCTGGCCGCCGCGCTCGCCGGGGTGGTGACGGCCGCCGGGCTGACCGCCCTCGGCACCGCGTCCGCTGAGGAGACATCGCACGAGGCCCCCGCGGCCACCGCCCGGGCCGCGCCCGGCGCCTACCAGATGGACGCGCTGGGCCGCGGTCTGGTGAGCGTCGGCACCGGCGAGGGGAACCTGGTGAGCTGGCGGCTGCTGGCCACCGACCCGGACGATGTGGCGTTCCACGTCTACCGCGAGGGGACGCGGATCACCGAGGAGCCGCTCACCGGCGTCACCAACCTCCTCGACGAGGGCGCCCCCGCGGACGCCGCCTACACCGTCTCCACGGTGGCCGGCGGCGCCGAGACCCTGGACGCCGCCGAGGCGCTCCAGCTGCCCAACGCCCAGACGGACATCCCGATCGACTCGCCGGGCGGCGACTACGCCGCCAACGACGCCTCCGTCGGCGACCTCGACGGGGACGGCGAGCTGGAGATCGTGCTCAAGTGGGACCCGGCCAACGCGAAGGACAACTCGCAGGCGGGCACCACGGGGAACGTCTATCTGGACGCCTACACGCTCGGCGGCGACCGGCTGTGGCGCATCGACCTGGGCCGCAACATCCGCGCCGGCGCGCACTACACGCAGTTCCAGGTGTTCGACTACGACGGCGACGGCTCGGCCGAGGTCGCGGCCAAGACCGCGGACGGCACGGTGGACGGCACGGGCGCGGTCATCGGTAACGCGGGCGCCGACCACCGCAACGGCGACGGCTACGTCCTCGAAGGCCCCGAGTTCCTCACGATGTTCGACGGGGCGACCGGCGCCGCGGTCGACACGGTGGACTACGTGCCGGGGCGCGGCGACGTCTGCTCCTGGGGCGACTGCTACGGCAACCGCGTGGACCGCTTCCTGGCGGGCACGGCGTATCTCGACGGCCAGTCGCCCTCGTTGATCATGGCCCGTGGCTACTACACCCGCGCGGTCGTCGCCGCCTGGGACTTCGACGGCAGCTCGCTGACCCAGCGCTGGGTGTTCGACAGCGACGACGCGGGCGGCCAGTACGAGGAGCAGGGCTCCCACAGCCTGTCGGTCGGCGACGTGGACGGCGACGGCCGCGACGAGATCGTGTACGGGGCGATGGCCGTGGACGACGACGGCGACCCGCTGTGGAACGCCGACACCCGCCACGGGGACGCCCAGCACCTGGGCGACTTCGACCCCGGCAACGAGGGCCTGGAGTACTTCAAGGTCTCCGAGCGCACCGACATGCCGAGCTCCGTCTACATCGACCCGTCGAACGGCGAGGTCCTGTGGGAGACCGCGGGCGGCAGCGACAACGGCCGCGGCGTGGCGGGCGACATCTGGGACGGCAACCCGGGCGGCGAGTTCTGGTCGAACGCCGACGGCTCGCTGCGGAACACCGAGGGCGACGCCGTCGGCCGCAAGCCGGGCAGCGCCAACTTCCTCAGCTGGTGGGACGGTGACCTCACCCGGGAGCTGCTGGACGGCACGCACATCGACAAGTACGGCCCGAACGGCGACACGAGACTGCTGACCGGCTCGGGCGTGGCGTCGAACAACGGCACCAAGGCCACCCCCGCGCTCTCCGCCGACATCCTCGGCGACTGGCGCGAGGAGGTCATCTGGCGCACCTCGGACAACAGCGCGCTGCGGATCCATGCCACCGACATACCGACGGAGCACGCGATCCCGGCTCTCTTGCAGGACCGCCAATACCGCACGGCGGTCGCCTGGCAGAACACGGCATACAACCAGCCCCCGCACCCGAGCTTCGCCATCGGCCCCGGCATGGCGCCGGTCAGCCCGTCGGACCTGCGCGGCATCCCGGCGGGAGGTGCCGCGGACCAGTGAGCCCGGCGGGCGCGCCACGCCCGCCACGCCCAACGACCGGCCCCCCGTGCGACGTGTGCGCGGGGGGTCGGTCGGTGTGTTCGGTCAGGTCCCGGAAAGCCTTCAGATACGTACACGTGACAGTGAACGCCTAGCGTTGGCGCACCCCCCACCCGAGTGAACGCGGACTGGAGCGGCCATGCACGGAACGAGCCACTCAGCAGCGAAACCGATACAAAGGACGAAGCCCCTCAGTTCGAGGGAAAACCCTCGCGCCGAGGGAGACGGCCCGTCCCCGATGTTCTCAGGTGATCCCCACATGATCGGTCGAATCCCCGTTCTTGATGTCCAGCCGCGCGTTGACTGCGGGCGCCGCCCGGTCAAGGCCGTGCCGGGCGAAACGTTCCAGGTGAGTGCCACCGTCTTCCGCGAGGGCGCGGAGGCCGTCGGCGCCAATGTGGTGCTGCGCGACCCCGGCGGGCGCAGCGGGCCGTGGACCCCGATGCGCGAACTTGCGCCCGGCAGCGACCGCTGGGGCGCCGAGGTCACCCCGGACAGCGAGGGGCGGTGGACCTTCGCCGTCGAGGCGTGGGGCGACCCGGTGGCCTCCTGGCGGCGGGTGGCGCAGATCAAGATCCCGGCGGGCACCGACACCGAGGTGACCCTCGCGGAGGGCGCCGAACTGCTGCGCCAGGCCGCCGCCGGAGTCCCCAAGAGCCGGGGCAAGGAGACCGTCCTGGCCGCGGCCGGGGCCCTCGCCGACCGGACGCTCCCCGGCACCGCCCGGCTGGCCGCCGCCCTCACCACCGAGGTACGGGAGATCCTCGACGGCTTCCCGCTGCGCGAACTCCTCACCTGCTCCCGGCCGGTGCCGCTCGTCGTGGAGCGCGAACGCGCGCTGTTCGGCTCGTGGTACGAGATGTTCCCGCGCTCCGAGGGCGCCGTGGTGCGCCCCGGCGCCGCGCCCGTCTCCGGCACGCTGCGCACCGCGGCCGAGCGCCTGCCCGCGATCGCCTCCATGGGGTTCGACGTCGTCTACCTGCCGCCGGTCCACCCCATCGGCTCGGCCTTCAGGAAGGGCCCGAACGGCGGGCCGAGCGCCCGTTCCGACGACGTCGGCTCGCCGTGGGCCATCGGCTCCGAGGAGGGCGGCCACGACGCGGTCCACCCGGACCTGGGGACCGTGGACGACTTCGACGCGTTCGTCGCGGCGGCCTCCGAGGCCGGGCTGGAGGTGGCGCTCGACTTCGCCCTCCAGTGCAGCCCGGACCACCCCTGGGTCAAGAGCCACCCCGAGTGGTTCGTCCGGCGCGCGGACGGCAGCATCGCCCACGCCGAGAACCCGCCGAAGAAGTACCAGGACATCTACCCGATCTCGTTCGAGCAGGACTTCAGGGGCCTGGTCACCGAGACGCTGCGGATCCTGCGGTTCTGGATGGCGCACGGGGTGCGGATCTTCCGCGTCGACAACCCCCACACCAAGCCGGTGGTCTTCTGGGAGAAGGTCATCGCCGAGGTCAACCGCGCCGACCCGGACGTCATCTTCCTCGCCGAGGCGTTCACCAGGCCCGCGATGATGCACACCCTCGCGCAGATCGGCTTCCAGCAGTCCTACACCTATTTCACCTGGCGCAACAGCAAGGCCGAGCTCACGGAGTACCTGACGGAGCTGTCGGGGGACGCGGCCTCGTACATGCGCCCCAACTTCTTCGTCAACACGCCCGACATCCTCCACGCCTATCTCCAGCACGGCGGCAGGCCGGCGTTCGAGACCCGTGCGGTGCTGGCCTCGACGCTCTCGCCGACCTGGGGCATGTATGCGGGCTACGAGCTGTGCGAGAACCAGCCGGCGGCCCCGGGCAGCGAGGAGTACCTGGACTCCGAGAAGTACCAGCTGAGGCCCCGTGACTGGGCGGCGGCCGACGCGGCGGGGGCCGGAATCGCCCCCCTGGTGACCACGCTGAACGCACTGCGGCGCCGCCACCCCGCGCTGCGCCAGCTTCGCGATCTGCACTTTCACCGCACGGACAACGACCACATCCTGGCTTACTCCAAGCGCGCGCGGACACCTCACGCCGACTGCGTGCTGATCGTGGTCAACCTCGATCCTCACCACACCCACGAAGCGACGGTCTCGTTGGACATGGAGCAACTCACGGGGTACGGCCTCACACCCGCCCAGGAGGGCGGTGCCGAGCCCTTCCCGGTGCGCGACGAGCTCACCGGAGAGACCTACTACTGGGGCAGGGACAACTATGTACGGCTTGAGCCGGGCCGTGCGGATGCGTACGCCTCCTCGGCCCACATCTTGGCCCTGCGACCGTCCTCACAGACCGGAGGGTCACCCAACCATGAGCGTCAATGAGCCGGTCCCCGACACATTCGAGGACACGCCCGACCGCGACCGCGACCCCGAGTGGTTCAAGCGCGCGGTCTTCTACGAGGTCCTCGTCCGTTCGTTCCAGGACAGCAACGGCGACGGAATCGGCGACCTGAAAGGACTGACCGCCCGGCTGGACTATCTCCAGTGGCTGGGCGTCGACTGCCTGTGGCTGCCACCGTTCTTCAAGTCCCCGATGCGTGACGGTGGTTACGACGTATCGGACTACGCCGACGTGCACCCCCAGTTCGGGGACCTCGCCGACTTCGTCGAGTTCACGGACGCCGCGCACCAGCGCGGCATGCGGGTCATCATCGACTTCGTCATGAACCACACCAGCGATCAGCACCGCTGGTTCCAGGAGTCGCGCCAGGACC
This sequence comes from Streptomyces sp. SBT349, assembly GCF_001083795.1. Taxonomy (GTDB): domain Bacteria; phylum Actinomycetota; class Actinomycetes; order Streptomycetales; family Streptomycetaceae; genus Streptomyces. The sequence continues at coordinate 28,620 of NZ_LAVK01000005.1, read as the reverse complement.
CGGACGGACCCTACGGCGACTACTACATGTGGGCGGACGACGACAAGCAGTACGCGGACGCGCGGATCATCTTCGTGGACACCGAGTCGTCCAACTGGTCCTTCGACCCCGTCCGCAAGCAGTACTACTTCCACCGCTTCTTCTCCCATCAGCCGGACCTGAACTACCGCAGTCCCGCCGTCCAGGAGGAGATCCTGTCCGCCCTGCGGTTCTGGCTCGACCTGGGCATCGACGGCTTCCGCCTGGACGCCGTGCCCTACCTCTACGCCGAGGAGGGCACGGTCTGCGAAAACCTTCCTGCGACGCACGCCCTCCTCAAACGGGTCCGCGCGGAGATCGACGCGCACTACCCCGACACGGTGCTGCTGGCCGAGGCCAACCAGTGGCCGGAGGACGTCGTCGACTACTTCGGCGACTACGAGAAGGGGGGCGACGAGTGCCACATGGCGTTCCACTTCCCCGTCATGCCGCGCATCTTCATGGCGGTGCGGCGCGAGTCCCGCTACCCCGTCTCGGAAATCCTCGCCAAGACGCCCCAGATCCCCTCGGGCTGCCAGTGGGGGATCTTCCTGCGCAACCACGACGAGCTGACCCTGGAGATGGTCACCGACGAGGAGCGCGACTACATGTACGCGGAGTACGCCAAGGATCCGCGGATGCGCGCCAACATCGGCATCCGCAGACGGCTCGCCCCGCTGCTCGACAACGACCGCAACCAGATCGAGCTCTTCACCGCGCTGCTGCTGTCGCTGCCCGGCTCCCCGATCCTCTACTACGGGGACGAGATCGGCATGGGCGACAACATCTGGCTCGGTGACCGCGACGCGGTCCGCACCCCGATGCAGTGGACCCCCGACCGGAACGCGGGCTTCTCCTCCTGCGACCCGGGCCGGCTGTTCCTGCCGACCATCATGGACCCCGTCTACGGGTACCAGGTGACCAACGTCGAGGCGGCGATGAGCTCGCCCGCCGCGCTGCTGCACTGGACGCGGCGCATGGTCGAGATCCGCAAGCAGAACCGGGCCTTCGGGCTCGGCTCCTACACGGAGCTCCCCTCGTCCAACCCGTCGGTGCTCGCGTTCCTGCGGGAACGCGGGGACGACCTGGTCATGTGCGTGAACAACTTCTCCCGGTTCTCGCAGCCGACCGAGCTGGATCTGCGCCCCTGGGCGGAACGGGTCCCGGTGGAGCTGATCGGCGGGGTGCGCTTCCCGCCCATCGGCGAACTGCCGTATCTCCTGACCCTGGCGGGACACGGCTTCTACTGGTTCCGGCTGCGTAAAGGTTCCGAGTCGTAGGGGCGCGCGCGGTGCCGACGAGGCTTACCCCCAGCCCGCTGGGGGAAGCCTCCCCTTATCCCCAAGCACTACCCAAAGCCCCCCATATGCGTTACGGGCCTCACCCGCACGGTCGTTCCTGCACGACACGTCCCGTACCGCCGGGCAACCCTCGTCTCCATCCGGGACACTTCGTCACATAATTCGTGCCCGGGGAAAGGACGCCATGTCGGACAGCTCCTCGCCCCGTACGACCCAGGTCCGGGTCCCCCTGGCCGCGGCTCCGCACGGCGGCGCCCTGCTCCGTTCCCTCACGGGCCTGCTGGCCCGCTGGCTCCCCAGGCAGCGCTGGTTCGCGGGCAAGGGCCGACCGCTCAGCGGCCTCTCCCTGACCTCGGCGACCGAGCTGCTGCCCTGCTCCGCCGCCGGCACCACTCCGGGCCTGCTGCACCTCCTCATCCGCGCCCGGCAGAGCCCGGCCTCCGGCACCCATGTGCCGCCCGCGGGCGACTGCTACCAGCTCCTCCTCGGCGTGCGGCGCGGGCTGCCGCCCTCGCTCGCCCCGGCCCTGGTCGGCCGCCCGAGCGAGGGCCCGCTGCGCGGCGCGTCCGTCTACGAGGCGCTGCACGACCCGCGGCTGGCCGGGCTGCTGCTGGAGCGGCTGCGCTCCCCCGGCCGCCTCGGCACGCTGAACTTCGACCGCGCCCCCGGCGCGAGCATCCCCTCCGGGCTGACCGCGCGCCTGCTGACCAGCGAGCAGTCCAACTCCTCCGTCATCTACGGCGACAGCCTCATCCTCAAGCTGTTCCGCAGGGTCAGCCCCGGCATCAACCCCGACCTGGAGCTGCCGATGGCCCTGGCGGCCGCCCGCTGCTCCCGGGTGCCCGCGCCCTCCGCCTGGTTCGAGGCGGTCTGGCCCGGCACCGTGACCGAGCCGCTGACGCTGGGCGTGCTCGCCCCCTTCCTCCCCGGCTCGACCGACGGCTGGCAGCTCGCCCTCCAATACCTGGGCCGCCGCGCCGACTTCACCTCCGCCGCGCACGGGCTCGGGCGCGCCACCGCCGAGGTGCACACCACGCTGGCCGCCGCCCTCCCCACCTCCGTGATGGGCCGCGCCCAGCTGGAACAGGCCGCCACCGGCATGACCGACCGGCTGGCCGAGGCGGCCGCCGCCGTTCCCGCGCTGCGCCCGTACCGCGCCGGGCTGCGCCGCTCGTTCGAGGCCCTGGCCGACTTCGCGCGGCGCGGCGGCACCTGCCCGGTGCAGCGGCTCCACGGCGACCTGCACCTCGGCCAGGTGCTGCTGACCCCGGACCCCAGGGGCCGCGGGACGCACTGGTCGGTGATCGACTTCGAGGGCGAGCCCGCCAGGCCGCTGAGCGACCGGCGCCGCCCCGGTCCCCCGGTGCGCGACATCGCCGGGATGCTCCGGTCGTTCGACTACGCGGCCGCCCAGCACCGCGCCAGCGGCTCGTGGGTCGAGGGCTGGTCGCGCGCCAGCAGGACCGCCTACTGCCGCGGCTACGCCGAGGCGTCGGGCCACGACCCCATGGACCAGCCCGAACTGCTGCGCGCCCACGAGACGGACAAGGCCGTGTACGAAGTGCTGTACGAGGCGCGGCACCGCCCCGCCTGGCTGCATGTGCCCATGGCGGCGATCCGCCGCCTGGCGGCCGCACCGGACTGACTCCGAGCCCGGACTGACTCGGACTCCCCCGATTGCCGGACCGAAAGGAAACGTTCCGTCGTGCACTCGCCCCTTCCCCCCGCAGACCGCGCCCAGTTGCTTGCCGGGGCGCACCATGATCCGCACGCGCTGCTAGGGGCGCGCGAGGTCTCCGGCGCCGTGCTGGTCCGCGTGCTGCGCCCCAACGCGCGCCGGGTCAGCGCCTCCGACCACGAGCTGACGCCGGAGGGCGACGGGTTCTTCGCCGCCACGCTGCCGCCGGGCGAGGCCGCCGACCGGCGGCTGACCGTCAGCTACCCCGACGGGACGGTGCTGGAGACGCACGACCCGTACCGTTTCCTGCCCGCGCTGGGCGAACTGGACGCGCACCTGCTCGGGGAGGGGCGGCACGAGCGGCTGTGGGAGGCGCTCGGCGCGCGGCCGATGATCCACGAGGGCGTGCCGGGGACGCGCTTCACCGTGTGGGCGCCGGGCGCGCGCGGCGTGCGCGTGGCGGGCGACTTCAACCACTGGGACGGCACCGGGCACCCGATGCGCACGCTGGGCGCGTGCGGGGTGTGGGAGCTGTTCGTCCCGGGCCTCGACCCGGGCGAGCGGTACAAGTTCGACATCTGCCGCCCGGACGGCAGCCACACGCTGCGGGCCGACCCGCTGGCCCTCCGGGCCGAGTGCCCCCCCGCCACGGCCTCGGTGGTCCACCGCAGCGAGTACACCTGGGGCGACCAGGCGTGGATGGCCAGCCGGGCCAAGCGCCCCGCGCACGCCGCGCCGATGTCCGCGTACGAGGTCCACCTGCCGTCCTGGCGCCCCGGGCTCGACTACCGGGGCCTGGCCGAGGAGCTGCCGGCGTACGTGAGTGAACTCGGCTTCACGCACGTCGAGCTGATGCCGCCGGCCGAGCACCCCTACGGCGGCTCCTGGGGGTACCAGGTCACCGGCTACTACGCGCCCACGGCGCGGCTGGGCACCCCCGACGACTTCAAGTACCTGGTCGACTCCCTGCACCGGGCGGGGATCGGCGTCCTGATGGACTGGGTGCCCGCCCACTTCCCGAAGGACGAGTGGGCGCTGGCGAAGTTCGACGGGACGGCCTGCTACGAGCACCCCGACCCGCGACGGGCCGAGCATCCGGACTGGGGGACGCTGGAGTTCGACTACGGGCGCCGCGAGGTGCGGAACTTCCTGGTCGCCAACGCCGTGTTCTGGTGCGAGGAGTACCACATCGACGGGCTGCGCGTGGACGCCGTGGCCTCGATGCTCTACCTGGACTACTCGCGGCCCGAGGGGCAGTGGACGCCCAACGCGGAGGGCGGCCGGGAGAACTGGGACGCGGTGGCGTTCCTCCAGGAGATGAACGCCACCGTCTACCGGCGCTGCCCCGGCGCGGTCACCATCGCCGAGGAGTCGACGGCCTGGGACGGTGTCACGCGGTCCACCGACCACGGCGGTCTCGGCTTCGGCTTCAAGTGGAACATGGGCTGGATGCACGACTCGCTCGACTACGCGGCCAAGGACCCGGTGCACCGGGCCTGGCACCACGGCGAGATGACGTTCTCGATGGTGTACGCCTACTCGGAGAACTACGTGCTGCCCATCTCCCACGACGAGGTGGTGCACGGCAAGCGGGCGCTGGTGTCGAAGATGCCGGGCGACTGGTGGCAGCAGCGCGCCAACCACCGGGCGTATCTGGGCTTCATGTGGTCCCACCCGGGCAAGCAACTGCTGTTCATGGGCCAGGAGTTCGCCCAGGGCGCGGAGTGGTCGGAGGAGACCGGGCCGCAGTGGTGGGTGCTCGACCCGGAGTACTCGGCGGCCGGGGACCACCGGGGGGTGCGGGACCTGGTGCGCGACCTGAACGCCCGCTACCGCTCGATCCCGGCGCTGTGGGAGCGGGACACCGACCCGTCGGGCTTCGCGTGGGTGGACGCGGACGCGGCGGCGGACAACGTCTTCGCGTTCCTGCGGTTCGCCGCCGACGGCTCCCCGCTGCTGGCCGTCAGCAACTTCTCGCCCCTCGCCCGCCACGACTACCGGCTCGGCGTGCCGGGGGACGCGCCGGACTGGGTGGAGGTCCTGAACACCGACGCCTCGGTGTACGGCGGGAGCGGCATCGTGAACCGGGAGCCGCTGAAGTCGGACCCGGCGCCCAGCCACGGCCGCGACACGAGCATCTGCCCGACGCTGCCCCCGCTGGCGACGATCTGGCTGCGCCCGGCCTGACCGCGGAACGGGGAGGGCCCCCGCCGCCCGCCCGGCCGAGGGGACGCGGGCGGCCGGGGGCGGCCGGGGGTCAGCCGACGGGCTCGCGGTAGTAGGGGTCGAGCACGTGGCCCTCGCCGCGCGCCGTGTCCCAGGTGTAGACCTCGCGGCCCTCGATGTAGACGCGCAGGGCGCGGCTCATCACGTCGAGCGGGTCGCCGGACCAGATCACCACGTCGCCGTCCAGGCCGGGCCGCAGGGCGCCGACCCGGTCGTGGAGGCCGAGGATCTCGGCCGGGTTGGCGGTGATGGTGCGCAGCGCGTGGTCGCGGTCCAGGCCCTCCTTGACGCAGAGGGTGACCTGGTGGACCAGGAAGTTGATCGGCACGACGGGGTGATCGGTGGTGATGGCCACCTTGACGCCCGCGCGGTGGAGGATGCCGGGGTTGGCCAGGGTCCGCTGCCGCAGCTCGACCTTGGAGCGGGTGGTGAACAGCGGCCCGCTGATCACCGGGACGTCGCGGCGGGCGATCTCGTCGGCGAGCAGGTGGGCCTCGGTGCCGTGGTTGATGACGACGCGGTAGCCGAACTCGTCGGCCAGCCGCAGCGCGGTGGCGATGTCGTCGGCGCGGTGGGTGTGCTGGCACCAGGGCAGCTCGCGGCTGAGGACCTTCACCAGCACCTCCATGCCGGCGTCGCGCTCGAACGGCTTGCCCTCGGCGGCGGCGTGGTCCCGCTTGGCCAGGTAGTCCTGGGCCTTGGTGAACAGGTCGCGGATCACGGCCGCCACGCCCTGGCGGGTGGAGGGGAGCTGCTTCTTCTCGCCGTAGACGCGCTTGGGGTTCTCGCCCAGCGCGCTCTTGACGCTCACCGGCTGGCGGATCAGCATCTCGTCGACCGTGCGACCCCAGCACTTGACGGCGACGGTCTGGCCGCCGACCGGGTTCCCCGAGCCCGGCTTGATGACCGCGCTGGTGACGCCGCCGGCGAGGGCGTCGGCGAAGCCGGTGTCGGCGGGGTTGATGGCGTCCAGCGCGCGCATCCTGGCGCCGTTGGGGTCGGTCATCTCGTTGGTGTCCTGGCCCGCCCAGCCCTCGGCCTCCTCGTGGACGCCGATGTGGCCGTGGGACTCGACGAAGCCGGGCAGCACCCACGCGCCTCCGGCGTCCACGACGCGGACGTCGTCCGGCACGGAGACCTCGGCGTCGGGGCCCACGGCGGCGATCGTGCCGTCGATGACGAGGACGGTGCCGCCGTCGATGGGCTCGCCGTCCATGGGAACGACATGACCGGATCTGATCGCAATGTTCATGGTCGTTGAACCTATCTCACCGTTCAGGCCCGAGCCCCGGGCGTACGCTGCGTCGATGAGCGGTGAGGCGATGATCGGCAGGGCCATGGCGCGCGAGGGCGTGGTGGGCGGCGAGGACGTCCGGGCGGCGCGGGAGCGGATCGGCGACCGGGTGCGGCCCGTGGTGCTGGCCCCGGCGGGCGAACGGCTGTGGTTCGCCCTGGAGTTCCTCCAGCACACCGGGACGTTCAAGGCGAGGGGCGCGCTGAACTTCACGACGGCGGCGCTGGAGGCGGGCGCCATGCCGGAGGCGGGCATCGCGATCGCCTCCGGCGGGAACGCGGGGCTGGCGTGCGCGTGGGCCGCGGGGCAGCGCGGGATCCCCGCGACGGTGTTCGTCCCGGAGAACGCGCCGCCCGTGAAGGTGGCGCGGCTGCGGGAACTGGGCGCCGACGTCCGGCCGGTGGGGCGCGAGTACGCGGAGGCGGCCGAGGCGTGCGACGCGTTCGTCGCCGAGCGCGGGGCGCTGGCCTCGCACGCCTACGACCACCCGCTGATCGCGGCCGGGGCGGGCACGCTGCTGGACGAGATCGTCGCGGCGCGCCCCTCGGTGACCACCGTGGTCGTCGCGGTGGGCGGCGGCGGGCTGTTCGCGGGGGTCGCGGCGGCGGCGGCAGCGCACGGCGTGCGGGTGGTGGCCGTGGAGCCCGAGCACTGCCGCGCGCTGAACGCGGCGGTGGAGGCGGGGGAGCCCGTGGACGTTCCGGTGGACTCGCTCGCGGCGGACGCGCTGGGCGCCCGCCGCGCCTCGGCCGATGCCCTGGCCTGGGCCCTGCGCCCGGGCACCCGCTCGGTCCTGGTGCCGGACGCGGCCATCGCCGCGGCCCGCCGCTCGCTGTGGAACGAGCACCGCGTCGCGGTGGAGGCGGGCGCGGCGACGGCCCTGGCGGCGCTGGAAACGGGCGCCTACGCACCGTCCCCCGAGGAGGAGGTCTGCGTGGTCCTGTGCGGGGCCAACACCGACCCCTCGGACCTCGCGGCCTGAGCGGAGGACCCGGGGCCGGGCCCGGCGGACCAGGCGAGGTGGCAGGCAGGCGGCCGGTCACGAGGAAGGCGTTGACACGGCACCCGACGCGGTCGGAGCCGCACGGCCGGCCGCGGTCGGCGGCCCGCCGCGTCCCAGCGCCGGGCGCCTACGCGCCGTCCCCCGAGGAGGAGGTCTGCGTGGTCCTGTGTGGAGCCAACACCGACCCCACGGACCTCGCGGCCTGAGCCGGGGGCCCGGGGCCGGGCCCGGCGGACCAGGCGAGGTGGCAGGCAGGCGGCCGGTGGCGAGCAAGGCGTCGACGCGGTCCGAGCCGCAGGGCCGGCCGCGGCCCGGTGACCCGCCGCGCCCGGCGCGATGCCGGGATCGGCGTGGTCGCGCCGCGCGGTCACGTCGTGGGGTCCGAGGTCTCGCCGGTGCCGGCCCCCGTGCGACGCGGGAGGCCGGCACCGGTGCCGGTGGGTGGTCAGGCCGTCCGGTAGGCGTCCAGAACGGTCAGCGACGAGGCGTTGCCCTGCCCGTCGGTGACCTCCGCGCGGAGCGAGACGCTGCCGCCCGCGGCCGGGTTCTCGACCGTCACCCCGCCGTCGGCGACGGGGAGTTCGGACCAGGTCCCGCCGCGGTCGTGGGAGACCGAGACGGTCAGCGACCCCGGGTTCTCCCCGGCGGCGCCCTGCACGGTGACCGGGACGAACGTGCTCTCCCCCGCCGGCGCGGTGCTGTCCGGCGCGAGTTCGGGCGTGAACCGGACCACGCTCGTGGGCAGCGGCGTGAACTCGCCCTCGGGCGTGGTGGCGGAGGTGAAGGTGAACGAGGCGCTGATCTCCGTGGAGACCGAGGCGACGGGCTCGCCGCGGCGGACCGTGGTGACCAGCTCGTACTCCCCCTCCTCGGGCGGGAGATCGAACGAGGTGCCGTCCACGAAGTCCTCCGCCGTGGCGTACTCCTCGCCGTTCAGGTACAGGGTGGTGGACCCGCTCTCGGCGCGGCCGGTGCCGATGTGGCCCCCGCCGTCGGAGAAGGGGTTGAGCCACCCGTAGAGGACGTCGCCCTCGCGGAAGAGCCCGTCCCCGTTAGAGATGTCCGGGCCGAACACCCCGGTGTTCCAGGTCGCCTCGTACTCCTGGCCCGCGGTGTAGGGCCGCGGGAAGGTCGTGGCGTACGCCAGCTCCTCCTCCTGCCCGCCGAGCTGCCAGAAGTCCTGCTGCCACTGCCCGGCGTCCGCGCGGACGTAGATGTCGGTGATCCGCGGGAGGCTGTGCACCGGGCTGACGGACGTCATGCGCCACCCCCCGGAGGTGGCGTAGGTGGCCAGCGCCCCCTCGGCGCCGGGCACGGACGCGAGGGCGAGCGGATCAGCAACAGCCCCAACGAACTCGTCGTCTGGGACGACTACGCGGCCATCCACGTCCCCTGTGTCCAGTCGTCCATCGACAACACAGGCATGAACCTCGCCATAAGCCTTGAGTGGGCCGACGACGGCGAGGATCACAGCGACGCGCTCGCCGCCGCCATCGGGCCGTTCATGGAGGCGTACCTGGCCCGGCTCTCGGATGGAATCTGCGTGACAGCGTGACGCGGCTCAGAAGACCGCTTCGGTCTCATCCATCCGGTACTGCGGCACCCGCTTCAGCTCCATCGTCGCCGTCGCCAGCGGCGTCATCGTGATCTCGGTGCCCCGAAGCGCCGTCATCATGCCGAACTCGCCGTGGTGGGCCGCCTCCACCGCGTGCCAGCCGAAGCGGGTGGCCAGGACCCGGTCGTACGCCGTGGGTGTGCCGCCGCGCTGGATGTGGCCCAGGACGATCGCGCGGGCCTCCTTGCCGAGGCGGTTCTCCAGCTCGGCGGCCAGCCGCTGCCCGATGCCCGCGAAGCGCTCGTGCCCGTACGGGTCGATCTCGCCGCGCTCGTACGGCATGGACCCCTCCGCCGGGCGGGCGCCCTCGGCGACGCAGATCACCGCGAACTTCTTGCCCCGCGCGAACCGCTCCTCGACCATCTTGCAGAGGTCGTCCAGCTGGAAGGGCCGCTCGGGGATGCAGATGCCGTGCGCGCCGCCCGCCATGCCCGCCTCCAGGGCGATCCAGCCCGCGTGGCGCCCCATGACCTCCACGACCATCACCCGCTGGTGCGACTCGGCCGTCGTCTTCAGCCGGTCGATGGCCTCCGTCGCGACGCCCACCGCCGTGTCGAAGCCGAAGGTGCGGTCGGTGGCCGAGATGTCGTTGTCGATGGTCTTCGGCACGCCGACCACCGGGATGCCCGCGTCCGACAGCATCCGGGCCGCCGTGAGGGTGCCCTCGCCGCCGATCGGGATCAGCGCGTCCAGGCTCAGCTTGTGGCGGAACGCCTCCGCGTTGTCGCACGCCTCGCGCAGCCGGGCGCGCTCCAGGCGGCTGGAACCCAGGATGGTGCCGCCGCGGGCCAGGATGCCGCTGACCTCGTTGATGTCGAGCTCGCGGTAGCGGCCTTCGAGGAGGCCCTTGAAGCCGTCCTCGAAGCCGATCACCCGGTCTCCGCGGTCCACCACCGCCCGATGTACGACCGAGCGGATCACAGCGTTGAGACCAGGGCAGTCACCGCCCGCGGTGAGAACTCCGATTCGCATGGCTGATCTCTCCTGCTCGCTATGGACGACAAGGACGTCGCGCGTGGTCGCGGGCCGCGCCCTCGGGGCCACTGGAATTCTTCCACGCTCACGGGTCGCCCTCGAACGGCGCTCGGCAACCCGACGCGCGCCCTGCCGTGCGCCGTGGGTACGGTCGGTAGGAGTGATGCTGCCCAGGCCGCCTCAAGGCAAGCTTGCGGCAGGACGACGGGGACGGGACGGAACAGTGGCGCGCAGCGTATATGTGGCCGGTGTCGGCCGGGGCGACGGCCGGCAGGTCGTCGAGCTCGGGGTGATGGAGCTGCTGACGCGGCAGGTGGACCGGGTGGGGGTGTTCCGGCCGCTGGCCCACGAGGGAGTCGACCTCGTGTTCGATCTGCTGCGCAGCCGATACCGGCTCACGCAGACGGAGACGGAGGCCAGGGGGATGACCTACGCCGAGGCCGCCGAGCTCCAGGCGGAGCACGGGATGGACGAGCTGGTGACCCGGCTGGTGGAGCGGTACCACGCGGTGGCAGTGGCCTACGAGGTGGTGCTCGTCCTCGGCACCGACTACGCCGACACGCAGCTGCCCGCCGAGCTGACGCTCAACGCGCGGCTGGCCAACGAGTTCGGCGCCGCGGTGCTGCCCGTGGTGGCCGGGGTCGGCCAGGACGCGGACTCGGTGGTCGCGGAGGTGCGCAACGCGCACCACGCCTTCGCCTCGCTCGGCTGCCAGGTGGTCGCCATGATCGCCAACCGGGTGCGGGGCACGGACGCGTCGCGGGCCGCCCGCACGCCGGACCGCCACCTGCCGGTGCCGGTGTGGGTGCTGCCCGAGGAGCCCGCGCTGGCGGCGCCCACCGTGGCGCAGGTCGTCACGGCCCTGAACGCCGAGGTGCTGCTCGGCGACGCGGCGGGCCTCGGCCGGGACATCCGGGACTTCGTCTTCGGCGGCGCGATGCTGCCGGTCTTCCTGACCGCGCTGACCGAGGGCTGCCTCGTGATCACGCCGGGCGACCGGGCGGATCTGGTGGTCGGCGCGCTGGCGGCGCACTCCGCGAGCGCCCCGCCCATCGCCGGGATCCTGCTCACCCTCGGCGAGCGCCCCGGCGAGGAGACCATGGGGCTGGCCGCCCGGCTGGCCCCCGGCACGCCGGTGCTCTCGGCGGCGGGGGGCTCGTTCCGCACCGCCACCGAGCTGTCGGGCCTGGAGGGGAAGCTGACCGCGACCGCGCCGCGCAAGGCGGAGATCGCGCTCGGGCTCTTCGAGTCGCACGTGGACACCGCCGCGCTGACCGAGCGGATCTCGCTGGTGCGGGGCGACCGCGTGACGCCGATGATGTTCGAGCACCAGCTGATCGAACGGGCCAGGGGCGACCGCCGCCATCTCGTGCTCCCCGAGGGCACCGAGGAGCGCGTGCTGCGCGCCGCCGAGGTGCTGCTGCGGCGGAACGTGTGCGACCTGACCGTGCTCGGCGACGAGACGGCCGTCCGCAGGCGGATCGCGGAGCTGGGCCTCGACCTGCCGTCGGTCGAGCAGGGCGGCGCGCTGCGCGTGGTGGACCCGGTGACCTCGCCGCTTCGGGAGCGCTTCGCCGAGGTCTACGCGCGCCTGCGCGCGCACCGGGGCGTGAGCTTCGAGCTGGCGCACGACGTGGTCGCCGACGTGTCGTACTTCGGCACGCTGATGGTGGAGGAGGGCCTGGCGGACGGCATGGTGTCGGGCGCCGCCCACTCGACGGCGGCGACGATCCGCCCGGCGTTCGAGGTGATCAAGACGAGCCCCGGCGCCTCCATCGTCTCCTCGGTCTTCTTCATGTGCCTGGCCGACCAGGTGCTCGTCTACGGCGACTGCGCGGTCAACCCGGACCCGGACGCGGCGCAGCTGGCGGACATCGCGATCCAGTCGGCCGCCACCGCCGCCCGGTTCGGGGTGGTCCCCCGGATCGCGATGCTGTCGTACTCGACCGGCACCTCGGGCTCGGGCGCGGACGTGGACAAGGTGCGGGAGGCGACCGAGCTGGTGCGGCGCCTCCGCCCGGACCTCGAGGTGGAGGGCCCGATCCAGTACGACGCGGCGGTCGAGCCCTCGGTGGCCGCGACCAAGCTGCCGGGGTCGACGGTGGCGGGGCAGGCGACGGTCCTGATCTTCCCGGACCTGAACACGGGCAACAACACGTACAAGGCGGTCCAGCGCTCCGCGGGCGCGGTGGCCGTCGGCCCGGTGCTCCAGGGGCTGCGCAAGCCGGTGAACGACCTCTCCCGCGGCGCGCTGGTGCAGGACATCGTCAACACGGTCGCGATCACCGCCGTCCAGGCGCGGCGGCGGGGGCAGGAGGAGCAGGTGCCGCAGGAGGTGCCCGGATGACGCGGGCGAGCAGGGTGCTGGTGCTGAACTCCGGCTCCTCGTCGGTCAAGTACCAGCTGCTCGACATGGACGACCGCTCCCGCCTGGCGACCGGCCTGGTGGAGCGGATCGGGGAGCGCTCGGGGCGGCTGACGCACACCCCGGCGGGCGGCGGCCGGCGCGAGCGGGAGGGGCGCGTGCCGGACCACGGCGCGGCGCTGAGGGCGGCGGCCGAGGAGCTGGCGGCCGACGGCGTCGGCCTCGACTCCCCCGGCCTGGCCGCCGTGGGGCACCGGGTGGTGCACGGCGGGCGCCGGTTCACCGAGCCGACGGTCGTGGACGAGGCGGTGGAGGCGGAGATCGAACGCCTGGCGCCGCTCGCCCCGCTGCACAATCCGGCCAATCTGGAGGGCATCAGAACGGCCAGGGCGCTCAATCCGCGGGTGCCTCAGGTGGCGGTGTTCGACACGGCGTTCCACGCGACCATGCCCGAGTACGCGGCGCTCTACGCGATCGACGCGGAGACGGCGGAGAGGCACCGGGTGCGCCGCTACGGATTCCACGGCACCTCCCACGCGCATGTGTCCCGGCGCGCCGCCGCGCTGCTCGGCCGCGCTCCCGGGGATGTGAACGTCATCGTGCTGCACCTGGGCAACGGGGCCTCCGCCTCCGCGGTGGCCGGCGGCCGGTGCGTGGACACCTCGATGGGGATGACGCCGCTGGAGGGCCTGGTCATGGGCACCAGGTCGGGCGACGTGGACCCGGCGGTGGTCTTCCACCTGGCGCGGACCGCGGGCCTGGAGCTGGACGAGATCGACCGGCTGCTGAACGAGCGCTCCGGGCTCGCCGGGCTCTGCGGCGAGAACGACATGCGGGAGGTCCTGGCGCGCAGGGAGGCGGGCGACGGGCGGGCGCGGCTGGCGTTCGACGTCTACATCCACCGGCTGCGCAAGTACATCGGGGCGTACTGCGCGGTGCTGGGCCGGGTGGACGCGCTGGTCTTCACCGCCGGGGTCGGGGAGAACGCGGCCCCGGTGCGGGCGGCGGCGGTCGCCGGTCTCGACGGCCTCGGGCTCGCGGTCGACGAGCGGCTGAACGCCGCCCGTACGGCAGGGCCCCGCCTCATCTCGCCGGAGTACGCTCGGGTGGCGGTCGCCGTGGTGCCGACCGACGAGGAACTGGAGATCGCCACCCAGGCGTTCGCGGTGGTCGGGTCCTGAGCTCGGATAGCCTGACCCCGCCGAAAATTCAGCCACGGAACAAATCGATAGGATCCGCCACCATGCGCCGTTCCAAAATCGTCTGCACCCTGGGCCCCGCCGTCGATTCCTTCGAACAGCTGAAGGCCATGATCGACGCCGGCATGAACGTGGCCCGTTTCAACTTCAGCCACGGTTCCCACGAGGAGCACGAGGAGCGGTACCACCGCCTCCGCAAGGCGACCGAGGACACGGGCCGGGCGGTGGGCGTGCTGGCCGACCTCCAGGGGCCCAAGATCCGGCTGGAGACCTTCGTGGACGGGCCGGTGGAGCTCAGGCGCGGCGACGAGTTCACCATCACCACCGAGGACGTGCAGGGCGACCGGTCGATCTGCGGCACCACCTACAAGGGGCTGCCGGGCGATGTGACCAAGGGCGAGGCGATCCTGATCAACGACGGGAACGTCGCGCTCCAGGTCACCGAGGTCGACGGGGCGCGGGTGCGGACCATCGTGATCGAGGGCGGCGTGGTCTCCGATCACAAGGGGATCAACCTGCCGGGCGTCGCCGTGAACGTGCCCGCGCTCTCCGAGAAGGACGTCGAGGACCTGGAGTTCGCGCTGCGGCTCGGCGCCGACATGGTGGCGCTGTCCTTCGTGCGGAACGCGGACGACGTGCGGGACGTGCACCGGGTGATGGACCGGGTGGGCCGCCGGGTGCCGGTGATCGCCAAGGTCGAGAAGCCCCAGGCCGTGGAGAACATGACGGAGGTCGTCATGGCCTTCGACGGCGTCATGGTGGCGCGCGGCGACCTGGCGGTCGAATACCCGCTGGAGAAGGTTCCGATGGTGCAGAAGCGGCTGATCGAGCTCTGCCGCAGGAACGCCAAGCCGGTGATCGTGGCGACCCAGATGATGGAGTCGATGATCACCAACTCCCGCCCGACGCGCGCCGAGGCGTCCGACGTGGCCAACGCCATCCTGGACGGCGCGGACGCGGTGATGCTCTCCGCCGAGTCCTCGGTGGGCCGGTATCCGATCGAGACGGTCAGGACGATGTCGAAGATCGTCGTCGCGGCGGAGACCGAGCTGCTCTCGCGCGGGCTCCAGCCGCTGGTCCCGGGCAAGAAGCCGCGCACGCAGGGCGGTTCGGTCGCCCGTGCCGCGGCCGAGATGGCGGACTTCCTCGGCGGCAAGGCGCTGGTCGCGTTCACCAAGTCCGGGGACACCGCCCGACGCCTGTCCCGTTACCGCGCCGTGCAGCCGATCCTGGCGTTCACCTCGGAGCCCGCCACGAGGAACCAGCTCACCCTGAGCTGGGGCGTGGAGACGTTCGTCGTGCCGCATGTGAACCACACCGACGAGATGGTCGAGCTGTGCGACGCCGAGCTGTCGAAGCTGAACCGCTTCGCCCCCGGCGACACCATGATCATCACCGCCGGCTCCCCTCCCGGCGTCCCCGGGACGACCAACATGGTCCGCGTCCACCACATCGGCGGCCACCCGGGCGTCTGACCGCCCACGCCCGCGGGGCCGGCCGGGGTCAGGGCACGGTCGGCCCGTCGTCGGTGGTGTAGATGTGCATGCCCTGCATGGTCAGCGTCCCGCCGAACTGGCCCGCCTGCGTGACGGACACGTCCGTGAAGTGCGCGAACGGGAGGTCGAGCGGCGGCTGGTTCTCGGGGTCGTAGACGGTCGGGATGAGGCCGAACAGGTTCCCCTCCAGGCGCTCGGTGTACATCGTCACCGTGCCGCCGCGGAAGGTCGAGACGGTCCCGGGGTCGGTGGCCACATGGTGCCGCGCCCCGCTCCCGGCGTCGACGATCTGGTGCAGGTCGCCGATGTCCAGCGCGTCCGCGGTGAACTTGAGCGCCTGCTTGACCGTGCCGTTGGGCGTGGTGACGTTGACGACCCCCTCGTAGCTCAGGCCGTGGAGGGTCAGCGAGGTCGCCTCCAGGTACCAGGCGGCGTTGGGCAGCGGCAGCGGCGTCCGCTCGTCGGTGCCCTCGACCAGGCCCTGGATCGGGCAGGGCAGCGGCACCCGGCCGTCCTCCTCCGGCGCCGCCGGGTCGGCGTCCGCCGCCTCCCGCTCCTCCTCGGAGCCCCGCCCCCCGTCCCCGGCTCCGGCCTCGTCCTGGCCGTCGTCCTCGCCCTCGTCCTCGGGGTCCTGCTCCTCCGGCGCCTCGTCCCCGGCGCCGCCTTCCGGCTCCTCGGGCTCCGCCGGCGCCTCGGGCGCATCGGGCTCCTCCGGCGCCTGGGGCGGTGCCTCGGGCTCCTCCGGCTGCTGCTCGTCGGCGTCGTCACCGCGGGGGTCGAGCAGGTCTCCCAGCCCGTCGCCCAGGTCCTCCAGGCCCTGTCCGAGGCCCAGCGGATCCCGCGGGTCGAGCCCCTCCTCGGCGCCCTCGGCGTCGGGGGCCCCGGCGTCGTCGCCCTCGGGTTCGGTCGGGCTCGCCGCCTCGGGGGCCGCGTCCTGGTCCTCGGGCTCCTCCTCGGTCCGGCCGCCCTCCTGGCGCGGATCCTCGGTCTCGCCCTCCGGGGCCCGCTCGGACTCCTCCGGGGCCTCCGGCCGCTCGGACTCCTCCGGCTCCTCCGGCTCCTCCGGCTCTTCGGATTCCTCCGGCTCCTCCGGGGCCTCCCGCTCCCCGGCGGGGGCCTCCTCCTCCAGCTCCGCGTCGGGGACCTCCTCCTCCAGCTCCGCGTCGGGGACCTCCACGCACGAGTCGCCGAGGAACGGACTCTCCGGCTGCTGGTCGGCCTTGGCCAGGGGCGAGGTGAACCCCATCCCCAGCAGCGCGGCCGAGGGCATCGCCGCCAATGCGATGGCCTTCCCGACGGGCATCTGGAGCCGCCTCAGGAGCGATCTACTCGCGGAGCCGTGCCGGGGCCCCCCGTCATCCGCCGTCGCCAGCGTGGATATCTCGTCACTCGGCACGTTGAATCCCCTTCTCCGGGTCCTTCCCTCGCTCGGGAGCGGCCCCCTCGAAGCCGGCCAGCGCACTGCCCGTCCCAGGCGTCGCGGCCGGCGGCTCGATATCCCCCGCACGCTCCCCGGCGGTGTCGGACATCGCGGTCTCTGACTTCGCGGTTCCGGCCTCCGCCGCCGCGGCGGTGTTGTCCCCCGGCATCCACGCGACGCTCATGGCGCCGCCGATCAGACCGAACAGGTATCCCACGACGAACCCGCCGAAGTTCGACACGATGAGGGAGACCAGGGCCAGCAGGATCGCCGCGACACCGGCGAATATCCGCACATGCGGCTGGAACCACATGGTCAGGCCCAGCACGCAGAGCAGGACGCCGATGACCAGCGACCCGGCGCCCGCCGTGGTGGCCATGCGGATGGTGAGGTCGCCGAGGGTGACGTTCCGATAGGGGATGTAGCCGATGGGCAGCCCGGCGATCATGGTGAAGAGACCGGCCCAGAACGGCCGCCGCCACCGGAAGTGCCGGAAGGCGACGCGTCCTCTGGTGAGGAGCGAACTGATGGACAAACCCTCGGTGTTGGTGCTCACGGCACGTACTCCCCTGATGGCGCGGTTCATTGGCGGGATGCACGATACGGCTGCCTGCCGCGGCGGTGGCGCGGTGTTCGGCTCCCTGGGGCGGAGACGGCGAGCGGCTCCGCCCCAGGGAAACCACTCATGCCGTCAGAAGCATTCGTTCTCGCCTCTGTGCAGGCTCAGGCTGAGATCAGTGAGCTTGAACGTGCCGGCGGATGTGGCCCACGCGGTCTGCTCGATACCCTCGAGCACCGCCCGGTCGGCCTGCTGCGCGAAGGAGCCGGGCAGCGTATCGCCCGACGGGGCGGGGCCCTTGGTGGTGTCGTCCACGCTGACGCCGATGTCGATGTTGGTGAACTCGGCATCCGCGTTGAGCTGTTCGAGATCGATGAAGAGGTTCTCCGCCAGCACCGGATCGCCCGGGTCCGTCCCGGCCGCGATCCTGACGGTCATCTCACCGAGGAACGGAACCCCGGGGATCACCACCGACTGGCAGAGGTCGGTGATCGTGGCGCTGTCGAACGCCGAGACCGCGACCGCCCGGTGATCGCCACCGGCGGGTCTGATGACCGTGCCGTACTGGACGAACCCCTCGCCGACCAACCGGTCGGCGCTGACCTTGAACTCCTGCCCCGATACCGCGAACGAAGCGGCCAGCGCCCCCTGGGAGAGGGCGATGCCTATGACTGCCGTCGCGGCCACGCTCGGCACCATGACCAGCCCGAAACGCCGCCATCTGGTGCCGCCGCGAGCCTGTGACTCCATGACTTTCCTCCTTCTCGGACGAACATCTCCGTACGGCGTGCGAACTGTGGTCAGCAGGCGTTCGGCGCATGGAGAGGAGAAGCGCGTTGCCCCCGGGCTGCACCCCGGCGACAGCCACTGGCCGCCGTGGGGTCTGCGCGGCTCGCTGCGGACCAGGTCCCGCCGGCTGACGGGAACCCCCCTGATCCGAGGCCGACGCGTGGCTCCATCGGCTTGAGCGATCGTGGTGCATCTCACGGACACGCACAAGGGGTTCGTTACTTGCCGGTAATACCCATGTGGCCATTCCGTGGAGAACGTCCCCGGTCGCGCACGGAGCGTGCACGGCAACGAAAGGCGCACGGGCGCACCAATCGGGCAGAAACGACCGCGGGAACGCGCAGGGGCGTCACGGAAGGTGACAGCGGCCACGTTTGCCAAGTTTTGGTAAAGCGCGGCCGCTGTTCGCAGATGAGAAGGGGTCAGCTCGGAAGGAAGGGTGCCATCAGAAGAGGACGCGCGCCAGGGCGCCGCGGGCGGCGATCACCCGCGGGTCGTCGGCGCCGACGACCTCGAACAGTTCGAGCAGCCGGAGCCGCGCGGCGTCCCGCTCCTCGCCGACGGTCCGCTGCACGGTGCCGACCAGCCTGCCGAACGCGTCCTCGACGTGGCCACCGAGCAGGTCCAGGTCGGCGACGGCCAGTTGAGCGGTGACGTCGTCGGGCCGCTCGGCCGCGTCCTTGCGCACGCGGTCGGCGTCCACGTCCTGCACCCGGCCGAGCAACTGGGCTTGGGCGAGGCCGAGTTGAGCCTCCAGGTTCCCCGGCTCCTCGGTCAGCACATTCTCGTAGGCCCGGACCGCGCCGCTCAGGTCCCCGGCGTCGAGCGCGGCGTGGGCCGCGGCGAGCGTGGGGTTGACGGGCGGCTCGGGCTCGGCCTGCGGCTGGGGCTCGACCCCGTCGGCCTCGGGGTCGACCGGGGCGCCGACGATGCCGAAGCGCTGCTCGGCCGCCGCGATCAGCTGGTCGAGCACCTGGCGGACCTGCGGCTCGGGCGCCGCGCCCTGGAAGAGGGGGAGCGCCTGCCCGGCGATCACGGCGAAGACCGCCGGGATGCCCTGCACGCCGAACTGCTGGAAGAGCATCTGGTTGGCATCGACGTCGATTCTGGCGAGCACGAACCGCCCGGCGTACTCCTGGGCCAGCCGTTCGATGATGGGGCTCAGCTGCTTGCAGGGCTGGCACCACTCGGCCCAGAAGTCGATGACGACGGGCACCTCGGTGCTGCGTTGCAGCACCTCCTGCTCGAAGCCCGCCTCGTCGACGTCGATGACCAGCGAGGCCGCGGCGCCCGCCTGCTGCCCACCCTCCGGTCCGGCCGCCGCCCGCTGAGCGCGGGCCTGCTCGGCCTTCTGCTTGGCCTCGGCGGCCGCCTTCACCGCGGAGAGGTCAACGGCTCCGCTCATGGACATATTGCGTGGCTGCATGGGACCAGTCTCCCCCCTTCCGGAGCCGTTCGGGTACGGGCCCCGGACGCGTCGGGCGGAAGGCCGCCCCTCCGCGGTGCCGCCGCTCAGAAGCCGGCCGGCTCCGTCCAGGTGCCCCACTCCTCGCGCAGGACCCCGCAGATCTCGCCGAGCGTCGCCTCGGCCCGCGCCGCGACCAGCATGGGCGGGACCATGTTCTCCCCGGAGCGGGCCGCCGCCAGCAGGGCGTCCAGCGCGGCGCGCACCGCCGAGTCGTCGCGGGCGCCCCGGCGCTCGGCCAGCGCGCGGACCTGCTCACGCTCGACCTCGTGGCTGACGCGCAGGATCTCCAGGTCGCCGGTGACCGACCCGGTGTGGGCGTTGACGCCGACGACGCGCTTGTCCCCCTTCTCCAGCGACTGCTGGTAGCGGAAGGCCGACTCGGCGATCTGCCCGGTGAACCAGCCGTCCTCGATGCCGCTGAGCAGCCCGGAGGTGACGGGCCCCACGGGGAAGTTCCCCTCGGGGACGGCCCGCCTGCCGCGTTCGACGATCTCGGCGAAGACCTTCTCGGCCTCGGCCTCGATCCGGTCGGTCAGCTGCTCGACGTACCAGGAGCCGCCCAGCGGATCGGCGACGTTGGTGACGCCGGTCTCCTCCATCAGCACCTGCTGGGTGCGGAGCGCGATCTCGGCGGCGCGCTCGCTGGGCAGGGCCAGGGTCTCGTCCAGCGCGTTGGTGTGCAGGGAGTTCGTCCCGCCGAGGATGGCGGACAGGGCCTCGACGGCGGTGCGGACCACGTTGTTGTAGGGCTGCTGCGCGGTGAGGGAGACCCCCGCGGTCTGGGTGTGGAAGCGCAGCCACTGCGCGCGCTCGCTGGTGGCGCCGTACTCGTCGCGCATCCAGCGCGCCCAGATCCGCCGGGCGGCGCGGAACTTGGCGATCTCCTCGAAGAAGTCGAGGTGCGCGTCGAAGAAGAAGGAGAGGCCGGGGGCGAACGTGTTGACGTCGAGGCCGCGGCTGAGGCCGAGCTCCACGTATCCGAAGCCGTCGGCCAGGGTGTACGCGAGCTCCTGGGCGGCCGTGGAGCCCGCCTCCCTGATGTGGTACCCGGAGACGGAGAGCGGCTTGTAGGTCGGGACGTTCCCGGCGCAGAACTCCA
Source organism: Streptomyces sp. SBT349 (assembly GCF_001083795.1). Lineage (GTDB taxonomy): Bacteria > Actinomycetota > Actinomycetes > Streptomycetales > Streptomycetaceae > Streptomyces. The sequence goes on along the minus strand of NZ_LAVK01000005.1, from coordinate 8,115 downwards.
TGAGGTCGCCGATGAGCCGCAGGTGGGGCTCCGGGCCGAAGAGCCACTCCTTCTGCGCGATGTACTCCTTGAAGATGTCGGTCTGGAGCGTGCCGTCCAGCGCGGAGGTGTCGGCGCCCTGGCGCTCGGCGGCGACCAGGTACATGCAGAAGAGGGGGACGGCCGGGCCGCTGATCGTCATCGAGGTGGTGACCTCGCCCAGCGGAATCCCCCGGAAGAGGACATCCATGTCGGCGGCCGAGTCGATCGCGACGCCGCAGTGGCCGACCTCGCCGAGCGAGCGGGGGTCGTCGGAGTCGCGGCCCATCAGCGTGGGCATGTCGAACGCGACGGAGAGCCCGCCGCCGCCCGCGTCCAGGATCATGCGGTACCGCTCGTTGGTCTGCTCCGCGTTCCCGAAGCCGGCGAACTGGCGGATCGTCCACGTCCTGCCGCGGTACCCGGTGGGGTAGAGGCCGCGGGTGAAGGGGAACTCCCCCGGCCAGCCGATGCGGTCGAAGCCCTCGTACCTGTCGGCGGGGCGCGGTCCGTACACGGGCTCAACGGGGTCCCCGGAGAGCGTGGTGAAGTCGGCGTCCCGGGTGCGGGCCGCGTCGTAGCGGGCCTGCCAGCGTCGGCGGCCCGCCGTGATGTCGTGTGCGTCCATGCGGCCAATTTACTTGGACGTCCAACTATCTGTCGAGCGCGATGCCCCTCCCGGTTCACCCGGAAGGGGCGGGGCACGGGCCGGTTACGCCCCGACCTGCTTGACCGGCTCGGCGGGGTTGCCCTCGTCCTCGCCCTCGACCAGCGGCGCGACCTCGACCGAGACCCGCCGCTCGACCACGAAGGCGGCGAACGGGATGGTGCCCGAGAGCAGCACCCACAGCAGCTTGCCGAACGGCCAGCGCGCCTTGTGACCCAGGTCGAACGCGAAGACCAGGTAGATCATGAACAGCAGCCCGTGCACCTGCGAGACCATCAGGGTGAGGTCCTCGCCCTGATCGAACCCGTACTTGAAGACCATGCAGGTACACAGGACCAGCAGCATCACGGCGGTGACATAGGCCATGACGCGGTACCGCGTGAGCACACTCCGCTTCATGCGGGCGAGCCTATCGGGTCATTCGGGGCGTTCCTCCCCTGCCCCCTCGTTCCCGGAGGCGGGGACCAGCACCTCGGGGGCCGCCTCGAAGTCCTTCGCGGCCACCCGCAGCGGGCGCAGCAGCGCGAAGATCTCCCGGCACTCCTCGTCGTCGTAGGCGCCGAGCCCGAAGTCCATCGCCATCAGGTCCCGGGTGGCCGCCTCGCAGACCCGGCGCCCCTCCTCGGTGATCGAGGCCAGGATGCCGCGGCCGTCGTGCGGGTTGGGCCGCTTGGTGACCAGGCCCGAGCGCACCAGCCGGTCCACCGTGTTGGTCACCGAGGTGGGGTGCACCATGAGCCGCTCGCCGATCTTGGACATGGCCAGCTCCCCGGCCCTGCTGAAGCTCAGCAGCACCAGCGCCTCGTACCGCGCGAAGGTGAGCCCGTACGGCTTGACCACCGCGTCGACCTCGGCGAGCAGGATCTGGTGGGCCCGCATGACCGAGGTGATGGCGGCCATCGACGGCACCGTCCCCCAGCGTCTCTGCCACAGGTCGTCGGCGCGGGCGATGGGGTCGAAGGGAAGGCTGAGCGGCTTGGGCACGTCGGCGACCCTACCGGCTTAGTCATACCGGCGTGGTGGCGCTGCCCGGCGGCAACGCTCCGTCATGGCACGATGACGCCATGTGCGGCCCTCTCCGTTCCCCCCGCCCGCTCGGCGTCGCGGCGTTCCTCCTGCTGACCGTCTTCGTCCTCGGCTGCTCCTCCGGCGACGGCAGGGCGGGGGCCCCGGCCGGGGACTCCACCGAACCCGCCGCGGGTGGCGGGGAGTTCTGGGTGGACCCGGACAGCCCGGCGGCGCGGCAGGTCGCCACCTGGGAACGGGCCGGGCGCGAGGAGGACGCGGAGCTGCTGCGCCGGATCTCCGAGCGGCCGATGGCGACCTGGCCGCCCGGCGAGGAGGACCCCGGCCCCCGCGTGCGGACGGTCACCGAGGCGGCCACCGAGGCGGGCAGGACCGCCGTGCTGGTCGCGTACAACATCCCGCACCGCGACTGCGGCCAGTATTCGCAGGGCGGCGCGGCCGGCGCGGAGGCGTACGAGCGGTGGATCGGGTCGTTCGCCGAGGCCATCGGGACGGCGCGCGCCATCGTGGTCCTGGAGCCCGACGCGGTGCCGCACACCGCCGACGGCTGCACGGACCGCATGTACCTGACCGAGCGCTTCGACCTGCTGGCCTCCGCCGTGGAGGCCCTCACGGCCCAGCCGAACACCCGGGTGTACCTCGACGCGGGCAACCCCAGCTGGATCGCCGACCCCGACCGCCTCGCCGACGCCCTGACCCGCTCCGGCGTCGCGCGGGCGGACGGCTTCGCCCTGAACGTCGCCAACTTCCAGACGCTGGACGCCAGCGCCGCGTACGGCCGCGACCTCTCCTCGCTGCTGGGCGGGGCGCACTTCGTCATCGACACCAGCCGCAACGGGAACGGGCCCTACGAGGGCGACGCGGAACCCTGGTGCAACCCGCCGGGCCGGGCGCTGGGCACCCCCCCGACGACGGAGACCGGCGACCCGCTGGTGGACGCGTACCTGTGGATCAAGCGGCCGGGGGAGTCCGACGGCGAGTGCCGCGGCGGCCCCCGGGCCGGCCGCTGGTGGCCGGAGTACGCCCTGGACCTGGCCCGCAACGCCGACGCGTGATCCCAGAGGCCCTACTCTCCGGGGCTCTACTCTCCAAGGACCTGGATCCACCTGGCCTCCGAGGGCGTGCCCTCGGCGTCCGTCACGAAGAGCATGTACCAGCCGGGGGGCACCAGCGAGGGGTCGTCGGGGAGGGTGAACGTCGCCCGGCCCTCGCCGCGTTCGACCTCCAGCTGGATGGAGCGCTGCTCCACGTCCGTGGTGTGCGTGACGGCGCTCGGCCGCATCAGGCGGGCCGTCTCGATCCGCTCGGGGTGCTCGGTCGCGAAGGTCGCCGTCCCGCCGAGCCCGGCGCTCTCGGGTCCCTCACCGAGCACGGGCCGCGTCTCCTCCCGGCCGCCCTTGAGGTAGGGCGGGGTGTAGACCTCGATGCGCTTCTCGAACTCACCCATCCGCGTGTTCGCCGCGTCCCCGAAGAGCGGGTCGGAGCCGAAGGTGGCGACCCGCCCGTCGGGCAGCAGCAGCGCCTCGGAGTGGTAGTTGCGGCCCACGGTGGGCGCCGCGGCCGGGCGGAACGCGTTCGCCGCGGGGTCGTAGAACTGGGCCTTGAGGATGTCGCTCAGGCCGCGCCCCCGGTAGTCCTCGGAGCCGCCCGAGGTGAAGACGGTGTCGTCGGGGAGGATCACGCTGCTGAGGTACCGCGTGCCCTGCGGCAGCGAGGGGCCGTCCGCGAACGCGGGGGCCTCCTCGTTCAGGTCGATGATCGCGGTCCGGCCGGTCGCCTTCTCCGACTCCCCGACCCCGCCGCCGCCCAGCACCATGAACCGCTGGTCCTGGGCCGGGGGCAGCAGCAGCGAGGCCGAGGTCTCCAGCTGGTCGGGGTCGGTGAGGCCGCCCACCTCGGTGAACGTGTTCGTCTCCAGATCCCACAGGCCCGGGTCCCGGCCCTCGTCGGCGGGGCCGTAGCCCGCGTTGGAGCCGGTGTAGAAGATCTCGCCGCCCTGGGTGAGGAAGAGCGCCGGGTAGGTGGGGAAGTACCGCTCGGGCCCCTCGGACCAGGTCTTGGTCACCGGGTCGTAGATCTCGTTGATGCCGGGCACCACCTCGCCGACCTCGTCCAGGCCCGAGACGGTCAGCACCCGGCCGTCGGGCAGGGTGGTCAGCGTGGGGTACCAGCGGGCCTCGCCCATCGGGTCCACCGGGACATAGCGCTCCGCCTCGGGGTCGAACTCGTAGGCGGCGTCGATGCCCTGGAAGTCCTGGTCGTCCAGCGTGATCTCCCCGGCCAGGCCGTAGAGGTTGTCGGCGTCCTCGCCGGTGAGGCCGGCGATCTCGTACTGCGCCGGGTCCTTCGCCACGCCCTCCTCGCCCTCGTCGGCCGCCACCACGAACACCCGCACCTCGCCCGCGGTGATCTCCACCTCGCCGCCGGACTCCTCCTTGGCCGCGGCGGGCACGGTGACCGCCGTCTCGGTGACGTACTCGCGTCCGGAGGGCGAACGGAGGCGGGTGCCCCTGGGGAACGCGTGTTCCCGGTCGGGGTTCTCGTTCTTCAGGAGCATCCCCCCGCCCGCGTGGGTGACGTCGTCGCCCAACACCTCGTAACGGGCCGTACCGCCGGCGACCAGCAGCCGGCCGTCGGGCAGCGCGGCATGGCCCGCGCAGAACAGGTCCTCGGGCGTGGGCACCTCGCTGAACGTGTTCTCCTCCGGATCCCACAGGATCGTGCGGAAGGTCCCGGCGTCGAACTCCTCCTCCTTGTTGCCCGAGCCGGCGATCAGCAGGACCTTGCCGGTGCGCAGCAGGGCCGCGTGGATGGCGCTGGTGCGGAACTCCTCGGGCACGTCGACGACGTCCCAGACGCCGTACTCGGCCATGTACTCGGGCCGCGAGATGCGGTACTCGTGCAGCCGGTCCTGGGCGAAGCTCAGCGCGGCGGGCACGTTGAGCGCGGCCAGCAGCAGGGTGGCTCCGGTGCCGATGGCGGTCTTCTTCGTCCGGCTGCTCGGGCGGTACCTCATGCGTCAGCTCCCACGGGTCGTCGTGGCGTGTCCTCGGTGCTTCCTGTGCTTCCTGTGCTTCCTGCGGTCTCCGGGCTCTCCGTGGGCTCCGTGGTCTCCGCGGCGGGGGGCTCGGTGGCCGCCCGGTCCGCGGCGTTCCCCGCGTGCACGTCGGTCAGCCACCAGGCGACGGCCGGGGCCAGCGCCACGGCCAGGGCGATCAGCGCCCAGATCCGCATGGCGGCGTGGGTGTTCCCCAGGACGACCGAGGCCAGCAGCGCGGCGGCCAGCACGCCCGCCCAGAACAGGTGCAGGCGGAACGTCGCCGCCCGGTCGGGGCTGGCCGCGCCGCCCTTGGGGGTGACGACGAACCCGCTGCGGCGACGCAGCAGGGCGTCCAGCAGCGAGCGGGTGTAGACGGGCGCGGAGAGCGCGGACATGACCATGCCCGCGGCGCCGGAGGAACCGGCCGGCTCGTGCGGGGAGACGTTGTGGCGCCTGTTCCACATGTACAGGCCGATCTGGAGCGCGGCCACGTCGCTGTAGAGCATCATCCACACGGACGAGGCGACCTGCGTTCCCGAGGCGCCGAGCACCAGGTAGAGCGCGCACCCCAGGGCGCCGAGCGCCCAGGTGACGGCCGCCATCGGGTAGAAGGCGAGCATCAGCGAGTAGTGGAACGCCGGCCCCACCCGGTGGCGGCGCGGCCCCCGCCCGTACTGGCGCAGGATGGTCTCGTAGGTGCCGCGCGACCAGCGGTGCTGCTGGGAGAAGAAGTCGGTCCAGGAGGAGGGCCCCTCGCCGACCGCGAGCACGTCGGGGGTGTAGACGGAGCGCCAGCGGTTGCCGGTGTCCGGGTTGACGGCGCGGTGCAGCTCGAAGCCGGTGGCCATGTCCTCGGTGACGGAGTCGACCAGGCCGCCGATGCCCTGCACCGCGCTGATCCGCACGGCGTTGTTGGTGCCCACGAACATCGGCGAGCCGTAGCGGTTGCCCGCCCGCTGGATGAGCGCGTGGAACAGGAACTGCTGGCTCTCCGCGGCCTTGGTGACGGCGGCCGTGTAGTTCCCGTAGACCTGGGGGCCGACGACGAAGGCCACGTCGGGGTCGCGGAAGTAGCCGAGCATCCGCTCCAGGTAGTCGGGCAGCGGCACGTGGTCGGTGTCGACCGAGGCGAAGAAGTCGTACTCGTCGCCGTGCGCGTCGAGCCAGGAGTTGTAGTTGCCGTGCTTGGTGCGGGCGCGGTGCGGTCCGCTGGGGCGGTTCCAGGCGGCGACGCCCTTGCGGCTGAAGTGGCGCACGCCGAGGTCGGCGCACAGGGCGCGCGCCTCGGGGTCGTCGCCCTCGTCCAGCAGCCAGACGTCGAACGGGCCGCGGTGCCGCAGCCCGGCGGCGCCCTCCAGGGTGGCGCGCACCATGGCCAGCGGCTCCTTGCCCGGCACATAGGTCGTGAGGAACGCGACGCGCGTGCCGGTCTCGGGGACCACGGGCACCGGGTCGCGGGCCACCAGCGTGGCGTGCGCGACGGAGACCACGTTGACCAGGCGGAACAGCTCGACCAGCCCGACGCTCACCAGCATCACCGCGTCGGCGGCCAGCAGCCACCAGGACGCGTGGTCCCGGTCCGTCCAGTGGCTGGGGTGCACCAGCCAGACCAGCAGCACCGCGGAGAGCAGCGGCGCCAGGGTCATCAGCAGCGTGGCCCGTATTCGGTGGGGCTCGCGGGAGATCAGGGTGCGGTAGCGCACCCGGTACCCCGGTCCGGGCTCGGCGAGAGGGCCGGCAAGACAGCTGTAGGTCTCGTAGTCGTAGCCCGCACGCCGCACAACGCCCTCCTCAGGTACAAAAGCCGCAGAACCGACGTATCCAACGACACGTCAGGCCGCGGCCCCTGTCGAACCAGGAGGGTCCGAGTGAGCGATGAAGGGCGGCGTCCGGGGGAGGCCGGGCCCGTCAGGTGTTGACGACGCCCTCGCGGCGGGCGCGGGCGGCGATCACCGCGGCGTCCTGCTCCCGGCGCAGCCGCCGCTCGGCGAAGAAGCCGCCGGTGGGCAGGACGGACATCAGGAAGTACCAGGCGGCGGTGGGCAGCGGCCACTTGGCGCGGTTCCACGCGTCGGCCCAGAAGAGCACGTAGCCGATGAACAGGATGCCGTGGATGGCTCCCATCACCGGCACCGCGTCGAAGTCGGTGGTCCGCTTGAGCACGGAGCAGACCAGCAGCACGAGGAAGGAGACCGCCTCGGGGGCGGACACCAGCCGGAGCCTGCGCAGGGCGGATGCGGTCTTGAGGTCCATGGGACCCGATTCTCTCAGTCCGCGAACCGATCGATCCGGCCGGGCCCCGGCCTTTGGTTAGAGTGCCCGTTATGGACACGGAAAGCGGCACTCGCTGGCTCAGTGACGCCGAGCAGCGCGCCTGGCGCACCCATCTGGAGGTCAGCAGGCTGCTCACGCACCGGCTGGAACGGGACCTCCAGCCGTTCGGCCTGACCATCAACGACTACGAGATCCTGGTCAACCTCTCCGAGTCCGCCGAGCACCGGATGCGCATGAGCGACCTGGCCGCCGCGACGCTCCAGTCCAAGAGCAGGCTCTCCCACCAGATCACCCGCATGGAGCGGAGCGGCCTCGTCCGCCGCGAGAACTGCGACTCCGACAAGCGCGGCCTGTTCGCGGTGCTCACCGAGCGGGGCTGGGGCACCATGCGCGAGGTCGCCCCCCACCACGTGGCGTCCGTCCGCCGCCACTTCGTGGACCTGCTCACCCCCGAGGGTCTCGAAAGCCTGTACCACGCGCTGGTCCCGGTCGCCGAGCACCTGCACGCCGAGCGCGGCCGGCCCCAGTGAGTCCGGCGAGCTGAGTCACCGGCCGCCCGCATCACCGGCCGCCGCTCCCGCTCGGCTCCGTGCCCCGCTCCTCGTTCCCCCGCTCCTCGTCGCCCGACTCCTCGACGCCCGACTCCTCGGGCTCGGCGGGGTCGCCGCCCTCGACGACCGGAAGGCGCAGGGCGAAGAGGGCCCCGCCCTCGGGGGCCGCGCCCACCGTGAGGCTGCCGCCGTGGCGGGCGGCCACGTCCCTGGCGATCGCCAGGCCGAGCCCCGCGCCGCCGTCGTCCCTGCTGCGGGCGTCGTCGAGCCGCACGAACCGCTGGAAGATCCGCTCCCGGTCCGCCTCGGGCACGCCCGTCCCGTCGTCCGCGACCTCAAGCACCGCCTCGCCGCCCTCCCGCCGCAGCGAGACGCGCACGGCCGAGGCGGCGTGCCGCTGCCCGTTGTCCACCAGGTTCCCCAGGATCCGGCAGAGCTGGCCGTGCGAGCCGGTGACGGTGGCCTCGGAGAGCTCGGCCAGCCGCACCGGGTGCGGGTCCCCCACCCGCCCCTCGACGTCCTCGGCGACCAGCGAGGCC
>NZ_LAVK01000059.1 GCF_001083795.1 Streptomyces sp. SBT349 | reverse complement strand
GGCCTGCCGCGGCGGAGCGGGCGGGTTATCCGGTCGGTGTCCCCATCCGTGCCGCGACCGCGTCCTCGAGCAGGGTGACCAGCCAGTTCACCGCGTAACCCAAGGCCCCGGCGATCACCAGCAGTCCGTACACCTGAGCCGACATGAAGTTCGCCTGCGCCGCGCCCAGCAGGGCCCCCAGCCCGTTGATGCGCGTGACGATCTCCACCAGCAGGGTGATGATGAGGGCCAGCGGCGCGGCGACCCTGACGCCGAGCAGCACCGCCCGCGTCATCGCGGGGAGCACCACCTTCGTCAGGCGCTCCCTGCGGGAGAGGCCCAGGGTGCGTGGCACGTCGAGCAGCACCGAACTCATGGAGCGCCGCGCCGAGCGGCAGGTCAGCAGGATGGGCCAGGTGGCGGGCAGCACCACGATGACGAGCTTCATCTCCATGGTGTAGCCGAGGATGAGGGCCGCCACCGGCACCAGGGACGCGGCGGGCAGGACGCGCAGGAACTCCAGGCTCGGCCCGAGCGCACGGTCCGTCCTGCGGCTCGCGCCCACCAGCAGCCCGAGGCCCGCGCCGAGGAGGGTCGCGATGGTGAGCCCGAGGAAGAAGGTGAGGGCCGACCAGCCGAGCGCGGGGAGCAGCGTGCCGTCCTCCATCAGCGGACGGATGGCGGTGAACCATTCGCCCGGTGGCGGGTAGTAGGGGGAGTCGGGGTCTCCGAGCAGTTGCCACAGGCCCAGTGCGACGATCAGCGGGAGCAGCCCGCGGACCGGGGTGCCGGCGCGTCCCGCGCTTGGTCCCCGACGGCGGCCCGGCGCCCTCGGTGCCGCGGTGGCGGCGTCGCCCACCTTCTCCGGAGTGCCGATCGCGCTCATGCCGCATCACCCGCCGCCGCCATCTGCCCGCGGAAAAGACCTCGGGCGATGACCATCAGGGCGGCGTTGAGGACGATGCCCGAGATCCCGATGACCACCACGTAGGCGAACATCTGCTCGGGCTGTAGCGACTGACCCTTCTGGATGAGCGCGAAGCCGAGCCCGGCCGGGTTGCCCACCATCTCGGCGACCAGCGTCAGGATCAGGGAGATCGCCAGCCCGAGCCGAAGCCCCACCATGATGAACGGGGTCGCCGCCGGCAGCCGGAGCTTCCAGAAGCTGGCGGCCGGGCTGAGGCCCAACACCCGGCCCACCTCGCTCAGCCGGGCGTCGAGGCTGCGCATGCCCGCGTAGGTGTTGAGCAGGACCGGCCAGATCCCGGCGTAGAAGGCGACCACGATCTCCATCTCCTTGGTGAAGCCGAAGATCAGCACGGCGATCGGCACGAAGGCGACGATGGGCAGCGCTCTCAGGGTCTCGATGCTCGCCATGGAGTAGCTCCACAGCGGCCGGAAGAGGCCGAGCAGCGCGCCGATGGCGATCCCGGCGAGCGCTGCCAGCAGCCATCCGGACAGCGATGCGCTGAGGGTGTGCCGCAGGTTCTCCTGGAGTTCCCCGGTGGACACCAACTCGGAGAGCCCGTCGACGATGTCGGTCGGCGGGGGCAGGTAGCTGAAGGACAGCAGGCCGATGTGGATGGCCACCTCCCAGGCCAGCAGGCCGCAGACGAAGGTCGCCGCGCCCAGCAGGTTGACCCGCTGTCCGATCAGTTCACGCATGCCGCCCCCCATGGCCGAGCGCTTCGTAGACCCGGTGCCGCAGCGCCAGGTACTCGGGGGACTCCTTGGTGGTGATCTGGTCGCGCGGGCTGGGCAGTCCGATCGCCAGGTCGAGTCCGATGCCGGCCGGCCGCCCCTCAAGGACGATCACCCGGTTGCTGAGGTAGACGGCCTCCTCGACGTCGTGGGTCACGAACACCACGGTCGTGCCGGTCAGTTCCTGGACTCGCTGCAACTGGTCCTGGAGCGACGCCTTGGTCATGGCGTCCAGCGCGCCGAAGGGCTCGTCCATCAGCAGCACCGAGGGGCGCATCGCCAGCGCCCTGGCGATCTGCACGCGCTGCTGCATCCCGCCGGAGAGCCGCCAGGGGTACTCGTCCGCGCTGTCCTCCAGGCCGACCATGGCCAGCGCGTCGGCGACCCGCTTCGCGCATTCCGGCTTGGACAGCTTGCTCTCGATGCCCAGGGCGACGTTGCGCCGCACCGAGCGCCAGGGAAGCAGCGAGTGGGAGTAGTCCTGGAAGACGGTGACCACGTCGGCCGGCGGGCCGTCCACCGGTGCGCCGGCGCTGCGGACGGTGCCGCCCGACTTCTCCTGGAGTCCGCCGAGCACCCGCAGCAAGGTGGTCTTGCCCGAGCCCGAGGGGCCCAGGACGGAGACGAACTCCCCCTTGGCGACGTGCAGGTTGATGTCTTGGAGGATGATGGCGGCGCCGGCCGCCCCGAACAGGGTGACCTCAAGGTCTTCACAGGTGAAACTGTGTACGGACGTACTTTTCTGGTAAGCGTCCACGGGCATCGTCGACAACTCCTTCATTGGGGTTGCTCTTCTCGCGGCGGCAGTTCGCGGATGTACTCGGCACCTCGGCACCGTGGCGCCCGGATGCGGATCAGCCATCCGCCGGGATGAGGTCGGCGAGCTCGACATCGCCGTCGAAGTCCTCGACCGCCCGCATGGCTTCGAGCCAGACCTCCAGGTCCTGCGGGCGCAACTCGGAGGTGAACGCGGGAAGTTCGGTCGCGGCGATGATGTCGTCCGGGAGCCCGGTGTAGTCCCGGAGGGTGGCCTCCGCCGTCTCCTCGTCCTGCGCGATGAACTCGATCGCCGCTTCGATCGCCGAGCGGAAGCCCGCGATCACCTCCGGGTTCTCCTCGGCCCACTGCCGCTGTGCGCCCCAGAGGATCGCGCCGAGTTCGGGTGCCATCTGGAGGTAGGGGTCGCCCAGATCCACGGTGCCCTCCCCGGCGAGGACGGTGCTGCGGAACGGGGCGATGGTCTCGACGGCGTCCACGCGCCCCGCCGCCAGCTGGTCGGCCATGGCGGGCCCGTCCACCTGGACGATCTCCACGCTGTCCAGCGGGACTCCGGCCTCCTCCAGCCAGTACTTGGCCGCGGTGTGCAGCGTGCCGGTCTCGTTGAGCACGCCGAGCGTCCTGCCCTCCAGATCCTCGATGGAGGTGATTCCGGAGGACTCGGAGGAGATGATCGCGGCCGTCGGGTTCTCCGCGGTGTCCACGGTCGCGCCGGAGACCGCCACCATCCCGATGCCCTGATCGCTCGCGGCGATCATGTTGGTGGGCGCGGTCTGCACGATGTCGAAGGACCGGCCGAGGGCGGGCGGGAGCGTGGAGATGTTCTCCACCATCGTGAACTCCACCTCGATTCCCTCCTCTTGGAAGAAGCCCTGCTCGTCCGCGATCCGGGCGGGCAGGTTCGAGGCGTTGGAGTTGTGCGCGATACGCAGCGTGATGCCGTCGCCGTCCGCGGTGGCCCCACTGTTCTCTCCGGCCCCACAGGCAACAAGGGAACCCGCCAGGGCGCAGACAGCGAGACCGGCGGTGAGTCGGCTGGTTGACATGGTGAACTCCTCGTTCACGAGGGCGAAGGACATGTGGGCCAAGCCGACCTGGGGCCGGCCGCCATGGGCCGCACCGCCGCCTATGACCTCTATAACGAACATTCTGTCTCGTCCAGCGGAGGCTAGATCCCACGGAAGGCCGGGTCAAGACGTTGACACCAGCTGACGATACCTGGGTATTGTCCTGCCCACAGGTCTAGATGTCTCTCATGGCGGTCGTCGAATGAAGCTCTCCTCACAGTTCACCGTCCCCGCAGAACCCGAACAGGTCTTCACGCTCTTCCTCGACGCCGACGTGATGCGCGACAGCATCCCGGGGTGCACGGAGCTGGTGCGCGTCAACGACGAGACCTATCGCGGGCGGTTGCAGAACGTGATCGCCCACGTCCGCTTCAACGCCGGCTTCACGGCGAGGATCGTCTCGATCGACACCCCGCGTCAGGTCGACGCGCTGTTGCAGGGCGAGGACCGCAAGCTCGGCAGCTCGATCAAGATCGACGCCAGGCTCAGCGTGCGACCCGATCCGGCCGGTTCCCTGGTCGGGTACCAGATGGAGATGGCTCTGTGGGGCAAGATCGGCAGACTCGGCGAAGCCATCGTCCGCCGCCGCTCCGTCGAGATGGAGCGCCAGTTCGTGGAGCGCTTCGGCGCCGCGTGCGCGGCGGACGCCGTGTCCCATGCCGCCGGTGCCCCCGGCGGCGCGGAGGCGATCGCGGCCGGCGCCGTCACGGCCGAGGCGACCGCGGCGGACGCGGCCATGGCCAACGTCGTCGCCGCGGACACCGTGACGGCCGACGGCGCCACGGCCGACGGCGCCACGGCGGACACGGCCGGCACCACTCACGCCACCACCGCCGCCACCGGCGCCGCGCACGTCCCGGGCGGCCGAACCGGTCGGCCCACCCGTCAGCCCGGGCGCGGCTGGTGGCGGCGCCTCCGGGGCCGCGGCGACGACCGGGGCTCCCGACCGCGGGGCTCGAAGCCCCGGTCCGGCTGGTGGCAGCGCCTCCTGGGGCGCGGCGACGACCGGGGCTCCCGATGACGATCCTGCACCGCCCGGAGACACTCGACGAGATCTGCATGCTGCTGGAGGAGCTCGACGACGCCCAGGTGTACGGGGGCGGCACCGCCATCGAGATCCTCCGCAAGCAGGGCGTGCTCTTCACCGACGACCTCATCGACGCCGGCCGGATACCGGAGTTGCGCGTCCTGGAGGTCTCACCCGAGGGCGTGCGGGTGGGGGCCATGGTGTCGGTCCGGCGGATGGAGACCGACCCCGCGATCCGCCGGGTGGTGCCGCTGGCCTCACGCACCTACGGCAAGGTGGCCAACCCGCGGGTGCGGAACACCGCGACGGTCGGGGGCAACGTCGCGCACGGCGACTACCGTCTCGACCCGCCCACCGCGCTGATGGTCCTCGACGCGACCGTCGAGGTCCGCTCGGCACAGGGCGCGCGGACCATCGCGGTGCGCGACTTCTTCACCGGTTTCCAGGAGACCGCCCTGGAGCACGACGAGGTGATCACGGCGCTCACCGTGCCCGCCCAGCCCGCGCACTCGGCGGGCCGCTTCGTCAAGATGAGCAGCCTCGGCGAGAACGACTGGCCGAGCGCGTCGACGGCGGCGCTGCTCACCGTCGCCGATGGCCGGCGCACGCTGCGTCTGGGACTGGGCGCGCTGGCCCCCGTCCCGGTGTACCTCGCGCTGGACATCAGCGGGATGACCGCGGAACGCGCGGTGTCCGAGGCGGTGGCGGCGGCCGAGCCCCTGATGGATCCGATCCCCGACATCCGGGGTTCGAGCGACTACAAACGGCGGCTGGGACTGGTGGCGGTCCGCGAGGCCGTCTCAAGCGTCTGCGAGGAGTTCACCCATGGTTGACCAGCGCGGTTCACAGGACCGCGACGTGAGGCCGACCGCCGACGACGGCCTGTCGGCGGTGGGTTCCCGGCGCGCGCGGGTCGACGCGGTCGGCCGCGTCCGCGGTGAGGTGACCCATGTCGGAGACGAGGCGCTCGGCTCGACCGCGCATGTCGCGCTGCACCGAAGCACGCGTCCGCACGCCCGCATCCGGAGCGTCGAGGTGGACGAGGCCCTGGCCATCGACGGCGTGCACGCCGTCGTCACCGGCGCCGACCTCTACGCGGCGCTGGGCGAACGGATGCTCACCGGACCGGCGTTCCAGGATCAGCCGGCCATGGCCTACGACCGCGTCCGGTACGTCGGCGAGCCGATCGCGGCGGTGATCGCCACCGACCTGGCCACCGCGCGAGCCGCCACCGAGTCGGTCTCCGTGGAGTACGAGGAACTCGAACCGGTCTACGACCTCGACGCGGCCCTGCGGGGCGACGCGTTCGTCCACGACGAGCTGCGGCCGTCGGCCGTCTTCGGCGACCTCCGGCATCTGAGCGGCGTGCGCGGGACCAACGTCAACTACGAGTTCACCCTCACCCGCGGGGACGCCGGATCTGTCGAGCCGGCCAGCAGCGTGCGGGAGCGCTTCTGGTCGCCGCCGACCCACCATGTCCCGATGGAGCTGCCCTGCACGATCGCCTGGGTCGAGGGCGACCGGCTGGAGATGCTGACCACCACCCAGACGCCCTCCTACGTCCGCCAGACCATCGCCGACATGCTGGGGCTGCCGCTCAGCGACGTCCATGTGCGCACCCGGCCGCTGGGCGGCAGCTTCGGCTGCAAGATGTACGACCGGCTGGAGCCGCTGACCGCCGCGATCGCCTGGACGCTGCGCCGGCGGGTCCGCGTGCTGGCCACCCGCGAGGAGGCGTTCCTGCTCACCACGCGGCACGGCGCGCGCGTCACCGGCGCGATGCACGCCGACGCCAACGGCGACCTGCTGGCCGCCACGGCGGACGTCCTCTACGACACCGGCGCCTACGCCGACGTGGGCCCGCGCATCACCGGCAAGTCCGGCATGGTGGCCAGTGGGCCCTACCGCATCCCGCATGTCTCCATCCGCTCGCGCTGCGTCTACAGCAACAAGCCGTCGGCCGGCCCCTTCCGCGGCTTCGGAGTGCCCCAGGTGACCTGGTCGCACGAGGGGCTGATCGACGAGATGGCCCACCAGGTCGGCGAGGACCCCTACGCCTACCGCAGGCGTCACCTGCTGCGGGAGGGGGACACCGCCGCGATGGGCACCACCATGCACAGCGCGGACTTCGTCGGCTGCCTCGACGCCGTGGCGCAGGCGGTGGGCTGGACGGAGCCGCCGGAGCGGGGCGAGGGGCGCTGGCGCCGGGGGCAGGGCATCGCGGTGGGGATGAAGGCCGTGCTCACGCCCACCATCTCCAACGCCGTCCTCCAGCTCAACCAGGACGCGTCGGCCAGCCTGCTGATCAGCACCGTGGAGATGGGGCAGGGCAGCGACACCATCATGGCCCAGATCGTCGCCGAGGTGCTGCGGATCGACAGCCATCGTGTGCATGTCGTGCCCGCCGACACGGATGTCACGCCCTACGACACCATCACCGCGGGCAGCCGCTCGACTTACCACACCGGCAACGCGGTGCGGCTGGTCGCCGAGCAGATGCGGGAGCGACTCATCGGCCTGGCCGCCGAGCAGTTGGGGGCGCCGGAGAGCGAACTGCGGCTCACCGCCGAGGGCGTGGTCCGGACCGTCGCCGGCGGCGACGGCGACACCGGGCCGCTGCGGCCGCTGCCGATCCAGGACATCTTCCTCCAGCACTTCCGGGCCCGGGGCACGACCCTGACCTGCGCGTCGAACTACACCACCGACTGGATTCCCTACGACAGGACGACCGGGCAGTCGGCCAGGGCCACCGAGCACTGGTTCGCCGGGGCGGTCGCCGTGCGGGCCGCCGTCGACACCTGGACGGGACGGGTCCGGCTGGAGCACCTCGCGGTGGCGGGCGATGTCGGGAAGGCGATCAACCCGCACCTGGTGGAACAGCAGCTCGCCGGCGCGGCGATCACGGGCATCGGCCATGCCCTCTTCGATGAACTCGTCATCGACCAAGGGCAGTTGATCAATGGGACGCTGCTGGACTACCAGGTGCCCACCATCGGCGACATGCCCGACCGGCTCACCCCGATCGTCGTCGAGAGCCCTCACCGCACCGGCCCGTTCGGCGCCAAGGGCGTCGGCGAGACGGGCATCCTCGGCGTGGCCCCGGCCATCGCCAACGCCGTGCGCGACGCCGTGGGCGTCCGCGTCACCGAGCTGCCGCTCACCCCGGAGCGGGTGCTCAACGCCCTAGACGAGAAGCAGACCGCGGAGCGTGCCGCCGCGGCGGACCGGAGCGAGGAGAGCCAGTGAGCCGGATCAGCCTGGTGGTCGACGGAAACCCCTATGTCGCCGAGGTCACCGACTCCACGATGCTGCTGGACGTGTTGCGGGACCAGACCGGGACCACCGGCGTCCGCGAGGGGTGCGGCGTCGGCGCGTGCGGCGCGTGCACCGTGCTGGTGGACGGCATGAGCGTCAGCAGCTGCCTGACGCTCGCCGAACGGTACGACGGCGCCCGGATCACGACCGCGGCGGGCCTGCCGCGCGACGACGAGGTGGTCGCGTCGTTCGTCGAGTGCGGCGCGATGCAGTGCGGCTACTGCATCCCCGGCTTCGTGATGATGGCGCACGAACTGCTGGCGGAGAACCCGGCACCGAAGGAGGAGGACGTCGTGAACCATCTCGAAGGCAACATCTGCCGCTGCGGCACCTACGCGGAGATCCGCCGCGCGGTGCTCGCCGCCGCGCGGAAGCGGGCGGCGCGATGATCGTCTCCACCGCCCGCGGCGACATCGGCGTGCTCGACCACGGCGCGGGACCGCCGGTCGTCCTGCTGCACCCGCTCGCGCTCAGCGCCGAGGTGTGGCGGCCTCTGCTGGAGGCCACGCCCGGCCTCCGCTTCGTCGCCATCGACGCTCCGGGACACGGCGAAACGCCCTGGGACGGGCGGCCGTTCACGGTCCAGGACATGGCCGCCGACGCCGTCGCGGTCCTCGACGCCCTGGGCCTTGACCGGGTGGGCCTGGTCGGGCTCTCCATGGGCGGCAGTACGGCCGTGGTGCTGGCAGGCGGCCACCCGCACCTGATCGCCTCGCAGGTCCTCATCGACACCACCGCCTGCTACGGCGACAACCGGCTCGCGGAGTGGGAGGCGCGGGCGAGCAGGGCCACCGGGTCGGCGCGCGCCGACCAGATCCCGTTCCAGGTGGACCGCTGGTTCTCGCCGGCCACGGTGGAACGGGAGCCCGAGACCGTGCGGCGGGTCGCCGACCTCTTCCTGCGGACCGGCTCCGAGGCACACGCCGCGGCGTGCCGGGCGCTCGGCGCGCTGGACGCGCGGGAACTGCTGCCCGCCATCACGGCGCCGACCGCCGTGCTCGTGGGATCGGAGGACTACGCCACCCCGCCGGAGATGGCCGCCGAACTGCACGCCGGCATCGCCGGATCGCGGCTGCGCGTCCTGGAGGGCGCGCGGCATCTCAGCGTGCTCGACGACCCGCGCTCCTGGCGGCTGGCGACCGACCACCTGCGGACCACCCTGGAAGGGGGCGCTCCCGCATGACCGACCGAGGAGTCGAGGCCGAACCGCTGCTGAGCCTGCGGACCTGGATCGACCGGGTGGCCGAGCTGGGCGAGCTCGGCCATGTCGCCGGCGCCCACTGGGACCTGGAGCTGGGCGCCATCGCCGAGCTGAGCTACCGCAGGCCCCGCCCCAAGGCGCTGCTGTTCGACGAGATCGCCGGCTATCCCAGAGGGATGCGGGTGCTGACCGGCAGCACCGGCTCGGCCCGGCGGCTGGGCCACACCCTGCGACTGGGCGACGAGCTGGACGACGAGGCCCTGGTCGCCGCGCTGCGCGGCAAGCCCTCGCAATGGGCGGCGCGGGCGGCGGACTTCCCGGTCCTGGAGGTGGCGGACGCACCCCTGCTGCGGAACACCGTGGAGGGGCCCGACGTCGATCTCACCGCCTTTCCCGTGCCGCGCTGGCACGGGCTCGACGGTGGCCGCTTCATCGGCACCGGCTGCTTCGTGGTCACCAGCGATCCGGAGTCCGGCGCCGTCAACGGCGGCTGCTACCGGATGCAGGTCCAAAACGACGGACGCACCGCCACCATCAACGCGGTACCCGGCAAGCACGGCGCCCAGAACATCGCGCGCTGGTTCGAGCGCGAGGGCAGAGCACCGGTCACGGTGTCCTTCGGCCACGATCCGGTGCTGCTGGTCACCGGCGGCACCGAGGTGCCGGCCGGCATCTCGGAGCTGGAATACGCCGGGGCCATCGTGGGTGAACGGGTGCCGGTGCTGCGCGGCCAGGCGACCGGGCTCCCCATCCCGGCCGGCAGCGAGTTCGCGCTCGAGGGCTGGCTGCGTCCCGAACTAGCCTGTGACGAGGGCCCGTTCGGCGAGTGGACCGGCTACTACTCGGCGAGCCGCCGCCCGGTGCCCGCGCTGGAGATCTCGCGCGTGCACTTCAGGGACGACTGCATCCAGCTGGGTGCGCCGCCGGGAAAGCCTCCCCATGACTACTCCTACATGCGCACGGCGATGAAGTCCGCCATGATCCAGGACGAACTGGTGAGCAGCGGCCTCCAGGGGATCAAGGCGGCCTGGGCTCACGAGGCGGGAGGCGGCAGGCTGTTCGTCGTGGTCTCCCTCGCGCAGCGGTACGCGGGGCACGCCCGCCAGGTCGCGCACCTGACGGCCCACGGTCCCGCGGCGGCCTACATGAACCGCTATGTCGTCGTCGTGGACGACGACATCGACCCCACGAACCTCGACGAGGTGGTGTGGGCGATGTCCACCAGGACCGACCCGGCCCAGGACATCGACGTGATCGCCAGGACCTGGGGCAGCAAGCTGGACCCGATGCTGGCCGAGGGCGCGCCACCCCACAACAGCCGTGCCGTCATCGACGCCTGCCGCCCCTTCGAGAGGCTTGCCGGCTTCCCCAAGGTGTCGCAAAGCGACCCCACGTACCTGCGGTCGGTCGCGGACAAGTGGCGCGATGCGCTGTCCTGATGGACATCCCGCCGACGACTACGCGTACGTCGTCAGCTGTTGAAGACGGAACAGACTACGGAGCGAACATGGCGACTGAGGTCCCCGCGGTTGTGGCCACGGTGCGGATTCTCGACAGACTGGCCACCGAAGCGCCTGCCGCGGTCTCGCCAGGGCACCTTGTGACGGAACTCGGGCTGAATCGCAGCACCTGCTACAACATCCTCGCGACGCTCCAGCGTGCGGGCTGGGTGCTCAATCTGGGCAACCGCAGCGGGTGGACGCTGGGTCCCGCGCTGCTGACCATGAGCGGCAAGGCCAACCAGGTGATGTCGGCGATCAGCCAGCAGGAGCTCGAGGCGCTGAGCGGCGAGTTGGGGTTCATCGCCTTCCTCGCCGAGCGCACCGGCGCCGGCGACTACGTGGTGGTCGCCAAGGCGGAGCGGCAGAACGGCGTGCGGGTGACCGTGGGGGTGGGCGACAACTTCCCCTTCTCGGCGCCCGCCCTCATGCAGGCGTTCGGCGCCTGGATGCCCCGGGCGGAATTCGGCCATCTCGCGCACCGGCACGGCGTGGTGAAGTTCACCGACCGGACGGTCGTCGATCCGCAGAGGCTCGCGGAGGTCTTCGAGTCGGTCAGGAAGGAGGGGTTCAGCAGGAGCATCAGGCAGTTCAACCAGGCCCAGGGCGCGGTGGCCGCGCCGGTCTTCGACGCCAGGGGGCAGGTGTCCAAGGCGGTCTGCGTGCTCGCGTTCTCCTCCGAGCTGGACGAGACCAACGTCACGCATGTCGGCGCCTCCGTCCGGGCCTGTGCCCAGCGGATCACGCAGCGGACGGGGGGTGCCGAGACTCCGGAGGCGGGAGTGGCGGCGCCCTGAGGCGCCCCGAGGATGACCACGTACCCGGGGCTGCGCCTCCTCCAGACCGCCTCGTTCACCAGTTCGTTGGACCGGGTGATGATCACCCCGCTCCTGGTGATGATCGCCGAGGACCTCGGCCTCTCGCTGGCCTCGGTGACCATCGTCGCCACCGTGCACCTGCTGAGCTACGGAGCGATGCAGATGCTGTGGGCGCTGCTGTCCGACCGGTACGGGCGGGTCCCCACCATGCGCCTGGCGCTGTTCGCCGCCGCGTTCTCATCCCTGGGCGCCGCGGCGAGCGGCTCGCTGGGGACACTGGTCGCCGCCCGGGCCGCGTCCGGGGCCGCGTTCGCCGCCGTGATACCCGGCGCGATGGTCTACATCGGCGACACGGTGGCGGTCCGGGAGCGGCAGGGGCCGCTGACCGACCTGATGCGCGGAACGGCGGTCGGCGCCGCGGTGGCGACGGTCGGGGCCGGGCTGCTGGCCGATCTCACCTCCTGGCGGCTGCCCTTCGCCGTGGTCGGCGGCGGCGCGCTGCTGCTGGCCGTGTTCCTCTCCCGCCTGCCGGAGCCGACCGGGCTCACACCGCTGAGCTCCCGGAGCGCGGTGCTCGCCGTGGTGCGCAGCCGCTGGGCGGTGCTGGTGCTCGCGCTGGCCCTGGGCGAGGGCTTCGTCATGCTGGCCGTGCTCAACTTCGTGCCCGCGGCGCTTCAGGCCGCCGACGGGCTGAGCGCGACGGCGGCGGGCGGCGTCGTCGCCTGCTACGGGATCGGAGCGCTGGTCACCGCTCCGGTGGTGAAGCGGCTTTCGGCCGCGGACGTGTCGCGCGAGCGGCTCATCGCGGTCGGCGGGCCGGTCGCCGCGCTGTCGCTGCTCGCCTTCCCGGCCCGTCCGGGGGTGCCCGCCATGCTCGTCGGCTGCGCCGTGCTCGGCTGCGGCTGGGCCTTCCTCCACTCGAGCCTCCAGACCTGGGCCACCGAGGTGGTGCCGGGAGCACGCGCCGCCATGGTGTCCCTGTTCGCGACCGTGCTCTTCCTCG
Organism: Streptomyces sp. SBT349; assembly: GCF_001083795.1. Classification (GTDB taxonomy): domain Bacteria; phylum Actinomycetota; class Actinomycetes; order Streptomycetales; family Streptomycetaceae; genus Streptomyces. Next base: position 15,154 of record NZ_LAVK01000059.1, on the reverse strand, counting down.
GCAACGCGGCCGGCACCTTCGCGGGCGGGCTGGTGCTGACGGTGGCCGATTTCCGGCTGCTCTTCCTGATCTTCGCCCTCCTCGGCGTCCCGGTGGTGGTCTCCGCGTGGCTGGGCAGCCGCCGCTACGCGTCGTGACCGGGCGCCGGCCCCGACGTCGGTGGACGAGGGCCGTCAGGCCCGGTAACGCACCTCGAAGGTGACCACGCCCTCCTCGCTGCGCCACGGCCCGTGCGGCATCCCGGGCGGCCGGCAGGCATACATGCCCGCGGTGAAGGTCTCGCCGAGGGTGAGGTCGGTGAAGGAGCCTTCGATGATGTAGACCTCCTCCCAGAAGTCGTGGCGCTGGACGCCCATCGGTGTGGAGTCGGCGCCCGGGGCGTAGCGCAGGATGCGGGTGGCCACGCCGGAGGCGTCGTCGCGGGCGAGTATCCGTTCGGTGATCGCGGGGTCGTCTCCCGGGCAGACGGTCCAGTCGACGTCGGTGACGGGCGTGAACTCGTACTCCGGCTTGCTCATGGTGCTGATCCTCATCGAGTGGGCAGGTCGGCGGGCTGTGCCTGGTAGGCGTGGGTCAGCTCCGTCCCGTCGGGCAGGCCGAGCCGGAGCCGCCAGCGCGTGCCGTGCACGAACGTCCCGTCGAGCAGGGGGAGCGTTCCGCAGAAGAGCACGAGGTCGCCGGTGATCTCCCCGAGCGCCGCCGTCATCCGTTCGGCGGTGTCCGCGGGATGCCGCAGGGCGGCGATGACGCCGCGCTGGTACGGCGCGCCGTCCACGTGGGACTCGGCGGTGATCTCGTCCCAGGGGAGCCCGGGCAGGTCGGTCCCGATCTCGGCGACCCGCGGTCCGACCGGTTTGGCGCACGCGGCCTTCGAGCCGTGGATGCTGGTGCGCTCCAGTTCCCGGTCGGTGTGGTCGGAGCCGACGCCGAGGAAGTAGCGGCCGTCGTGGCGGATGACGACCGGCTCCACCTCCCCCGAGGTCGCGGCCCCGGAGACCGCCGCTGTCGGCCCGGTCGTCAGCAGGGCGGGGTCGAGGTCGTAGAACGTGGGAACGGACGGCGGCGCCGGTATGCCGATCGCCTCTAGTTCCCTGATGTGCTCGGCGACGGCCGCCTCGTCGCGCCCGGTGTAGCCGGCCACGACCAGCTTCGCCGGGCGCACCTCGATCTCCTCGTCCGTGCCGGTGACACGCAACGTGACGGCGCCGCCGCTCGTCGGTGTCCCTGCCGTCGTCCGCTGGGTCATCGTTGCTCCCTCACTGGTGGGTCCGTCAGGACATGGGGCGCCGGCGGCATGCCGAGGCGGCGGTCATCGAGCACGGGAAACTCCGCGCGTACCCGGGGAACGACGTCGGGGTCGGCGTCGCAGAAGGTGATCCCCTCCTCGGTGCCGGCCTCGGCCAGCACCGCGCCCCAGGGGTCGACGACCCGGCTGTGCCCACCGAGCTCGACGCCGCCCTGCTGGGTACCGACGGCGTTGCACGCGATGAGCAGCACCTGTTCCTCCACCGCGCGGCAGGAGGTGAACAGCCGCCAGTGCTCCCGGCGGGCCGCCGGCCAGGCCGCGGGTACGACCACCGTGGTGGCCCCCCGGTCGACCAGAGAGCGCCACAGCTCGGGGAAACGCAGGTCGTAGCAGGTGGTGGCCGCCAGTCCGGCCATTCCCTCGTCGGCGTCGAGGACCGGGAGCTCGGTCCCGGGTGTGAGGAGCTCCGCCTCGCGCGAGGCGTAGCCGAACACGTGGATCTTGCGGTAGGTGTGCCGGATCGTGCCATCGGGTCCGATCAGCACGGCCGTGTTGAAGAGGCGGCCGTGCGCGTCGCGCTCCACCAGGCTGCCGAGGTGCAGATACGCACCCAGCTCCCGGGCCCAGGCCCGGCCCGCGGTGACGGTGGGTCCGTCTTCCAGCGCCTCGGCACGTTCGGCGTACGCGTCGAACGCGAAGTAGCCGGCCGCCCACAGCTCGGGCAGGACCACGAGGTCGGCTCCCCGGGCCCGCGCGACCATTCCGCCGACCCGCGCCCTGCGATCGGCGGGTGACTCCTGCGGCGGGCTGGCGACCTGCACCAGCGCGATTCTCATGACAGTCCCCTGATCGAGTGGATGACGCCCGGTCCGGATGCGACGTCCGGGAGGTCGAGGGCGGCGAGGGTGGCGGAGAGGTGATCGGTCGTGGCGGCGACGGCCCGCTCGGACTCCCCGGAGCGCAGCGCCTCGACGATCGCGGCATGTTCCTCCAGTACGGCGCGGGCTCGGGCCTCGTCGTCCGCCACGGCTCGCAGTCCCATGCGGACCTGGCGGTCCCTCAGCGACTCGTAGAACCCGGCGAGCACCGGATTGCCCGCCTGGAGCACGATGGCGCGGTGGAAGGTGCGGTCGCAGGCGATGAAGGCGACCGGGTCCCCGACGCGCTCCGCCTGCCGCTCCAGCAGGCGGTCGAGCTCGGCGGCGAACCCCGTGCCGCCGGCCGCCACCTCCCGCACGCACCACTCCTCGATCAGGCCGCGGGCCTGGAGCACCGCGCGGACCTCGGAGTCGGGGATCGGCGGGATGAACGCCCCCTTCTTCGGCACGATCTCCAGGAATCCCTCGGTCTCCAGGCGGAGCAGCGCCTCGCGCACCGGGGTCCGCGAGGTGCCCGCGGTCCGGGCGACCTCCGCCTCGGTCAGGAACGTGCCGCCGTGCCTGGGCATCCGGGCGATGTGCTGCTTCAGCCATCGGTAGGTGACGTCCTGGGCGGAGCCGCCCTCGTCAGCAACTGGTAGACCGGTCATAGACAACTTGTATACATCCTCGGACGGCCGTTGACCAGCCACCGCCCCGGCCCCGGGGGTGCATGAGTAAAGTACGGTACTTGGAGTGTGTTCTCTCGGGCAGTGCCCGCTCATCCGAAGGGGCCGCCAGGCATGTCGCAGGATCTGCGGACGGCATTGCGCAGACTCGAGGCCGCCGGGGAGCTGATCCGGCTGGACGCGCCGCTGAGCTGGGAGTACGAACTGGCGGCCGTGTTGTGGCGGCTGAAGGACGGACCGGCCGTTCTCTTCGAGGACGTCACCGGGTACGCGGTGCCGGTGGTGGGGAACCTGCTCAACGACCGCGGGAAGCTCGCGACCGCGCTCGGCGTCGGCCGCGACGGTCTCCAGGATCGTGTCGCGCGGGGCCTGCGGGAGCCCGTCGAGCCTGACCTGGTGCCCGACGGCCCGTGCCTGGAGGTCTCCCTCGATCCCCTGGCCGACCTGACCGACCACTTCCCGGTTCCCCGGCTGAGCGAGCACGACGCCGGCCGGTACATCTCGGCGGGCGTCCTCATCTGCCGCGACCCGGAGACCGGCCGCAGGAACGCGGCCATCTGCCGGTTGCAGATCAAGGGCCCCGGCCTGGTCGGTGTCTACATGGCGCCCACCCACTCGCGGGCGATCCTGGAGCGCCACCGCGGGCTGGGGCGCCGGATGGAGGTCGCCGTCGCGCTGGGACTGCACCCGGCCGTGCTCGTGGCCTCGCAGTTCCTGACCCCGCTCGACGAGACCTGGGTGGCGGGCGGGCTGTTCGGCGAACCGCTGCTGATGACTCCGGCGCGCACCGTGGACCTGGAGGTGCCGGCGTTCGCCGAGATCGTCCTGGAGGGGCTGATCGACCCCGCGGAGGAACAGCCGGAGGGGCCCTTCGGCGAGTTCCCGGGAACCTACGCGCCCGAGCGGCAGAACCCGGTGATCAGGCTTTCCGGCGTCTCGTCCCGGCGTGACCCGCTCTTCCAGATGATCGTGGCCGGCCGCCATCCCGAACACCTGGTGACGGGCGCGATCGCGCGCGAGGCCGGCCTGTACGAGGCGCTCAGGAGCGTGGCGCCCGGCGTGCGCGCCGTCCGCCTCACCGAGGGCGGCGCCTGCCGCTTCCACGCCGTCATCGCCCTCGACAAGAGGTCCGACGAGGAGGTCGGGCAGGTGATCTCGCGCGCCTTCGCGGAGCAGGACCTGCTCAAGCACGTGGTGGTGGTCGACGCGGACATCGACGCCGCCGATCCCGTCGACGTCGAGTGGGCGATCGCCACGCGCATGCGGGCCCACCAGGACCTCGTGGTCGAGCCGGGCATGAAGTCCAACCCGGTGGACCCGATGGCCGTGGGCCACACGGTCAGCAAGCTGGGCATCGACGCCACACTCCCGCTGGACGCGAAGGCGGCGGCTCGGTACCGCGTCGACGTACCGCCGCGGGTGGCGGCGGCGATCGACGCACGGTGGGACGAGATCATCGGGGACCGGACACAGAAAGCGGGCAGACGACAGTGAACACGGGCAAAGGCGATGTTCCGGCCAGCGGCAGCATGGACGCCTACGTGCAGTGGGCCGACATCCTCGACGACGAGCGGACATCGGACTTCCAGTCCTACGTCGGCAACATCGCCGAGGCGCGCTACGTCATCCGCCGGATCCTGCGGATCGCCGACGAGCAGGCACGGCAGCACGGCCTCGAACCGCTGCTCCACCAGGCCCTGCTGCAGACCTACGGCGCCGGGGACGCCGGCATCGCGGTGAACGCCCTGGCCCGGAGGCTCGATGTGGCGGGCGCCTTCGCGTCCCGGCTGGTCCGCCAGCTCGATGAGCGCGGTCTGGTCCGGAGGGACCAGCTGGCCAGCGACAAGCGAGTGACCCAGGTGACCGCAACCGAGGCGGGCATCGAGCGACTGCGCCAGATCGACGACGCGATCCACCACCACGTCGCCTACTTCCAGCAGCAGTTCAACGACCAGCAGCGACTGGCCGCACTGTCGATCTTCTCCTTCTACGTGGGTCTCGACCCCACGTCCGCCGTCGCGAGGGCCATCCGCACGTCCTGAAATCGCCCCCCACACACGGGGAAGGCGGGCCCGCCACCACTCGATTGTCATGCTCTCGACATGAAAACCGGGCGAAGCGTCCTTTATGAAACCGTGACTCTCGCTGGTTGTCGGCCATGCGGCACGTGAGTATGTTGAGCGAAATCAAACTAAACTCAGGTATCTGGGTTAGTTAATTTCAGCCAGGGAGAGGCCCATGATGCCCAGGGCACGCCGCTGTCTCGCTGCCGCATTCGCCATGGCGATGGCTGTCACGGTGGGCGGCTGCGCGGGTGGCGACAGCGCCAACTCCGATCCGCTCACCTGGAGGGTGGGTGTGATGCCCTGCGCCAGTGACTGCGGTTTCCTGCACATGGCGCAGGAGAAGGACTTCTACGCGAAGCACGGGGTGAACGTGGAGTTCGTGACGCTCCAGAGCGCTTCGCAGATCTATCCGGCGCTGGCCGCCGGCGAGGTCGACGCCATCGAGCAGTCCCCCGGCGGCCTGCTCATCGCCGCGCAGGGCAGCGGCTTGCGGGCCCACATCATCGGATCGTCGATGCAGGGCATGCCGTACGCCATCTACGCGAGAGAGCAGTACGACTCGGTGGCGGACCTGGAGGGCCGGAGCATGGCCATCTCCTCCCCCACCGGCGCCCCGGCCCTGGTGGCCGCGTCGATGCTTCAGGAGAGCGGCGTCGACTGGTCCTCCGTCGAACCACTCAACGCCGGGGGCAACGCCGACCGTTACCGCGCGGTCGTGGCCGGTACCGCGGACGCCGCGTCCTCTCCGGCCGACTACGTCCCCCAGGCCGAGGCGGACGGCGTCAACGTCCTGGCGCTGTCCCCGGACGTGATCCCGCAGTACCCGCGCTACATGATCATCGCCAACGACAAGAGCCTGGATCGGAAGCCGGAGGCCGCGACCCGCTATCTCGCCGGCCTGATCGAAGGGCTCCGCTACGCCTACGACCACCAGGACGAGGCGATGCGGGTGGCGGCCGAGGGCATGGACACGACCCCGGACGACCCCTTGGTCACCTACATGAACGACCTGATCGTCGAACGGCAGCTCGTGGACCGCGACGCCGGTATCGACATGGAGATGCTCCAGTACCAGGAGGACGTGCTGGAGGAAGCCGACCAACTCACCGCCGACATCGACCTGGAGGGCCTGGTCGACACCTCCTACCAAGAGGCGGCTCTCAGGATGCTGGAGGAATGACCATGAGCGACTCCACGCTCACCGAAAGGACCCCCCACCACCGCCCCGGCGCCGCCGACCGCGTGGTCATCGACCAGGTATCCAAGCGGTTCGAGATCACGGTGAGCCGCAAGCGGCAGAGCGTCCAGGCCCTTGACCGTGTCAGCCTCTCCATCGCCGACGGCGAGATCATCGCGCTCACCGGACTGAGCGGTTGCGGCAAGACGACGCTGCTGCGGATCATCATGGGCCTGGAGAAGGCCACCAGCGGCCAGGTCACCGTCGGCGGAAACGTCGTCACCGGGTGCGGCTACGACCGAGGACTGGTCTTCCAGCACTCGGAGCTCTTCCCCTGGCGCACCGCCCTTCAGAACGTCGAGTTCGGCCTCGAGGTCAAGGGCGTGCCCCGTGAGGAGCGCCGGCGCGTCGCCCGGGAGAAGCTGGAACTCGTCGGGCTGGCCGGTGCGATGGACCGGCGCCCGAACCAGCTGTCGGGCGGCATGAAGCAACGGGTCGGGCTGGCCCGGGCCCTGAGCATCGAACCGCAGGTCCTGTTGATGGACGAGCCGTTCGGCGCCCTGGACGCGCAGACGCGCGAGGGCCTCCAGGCCGAGGTGCTGCGCATCCACCGGGAGACCGGGAAGACCATCGTCTTCGTCACCCACGACCTCGACGAGGCGGTGCTGCTGGCGCACCGGGTCGTCCTGATGGCACCGCACCCGGGGCGCGTCAAGCAGGTCTTCGACATCCCCATCGAGGGACCGCGTGAGGACGTCTCGGCCGTGCGCGGCTCCGAGACGTTCGCCGAACTGCGTTACCAGATATGGCGGTCGCTGATGGAAAGGGACGAACAGCCGTGACCACTCGGGAGAAGGAACGCGCCGCCGCCGGGTCGGCCGGCCCGGCGGAAGGGGCCGTCACCGACCGGCTCGCCGACACGGACGGTTTCCTGCGGCGCAACAGGTACCGGCTGACCACCGTCGCCTCGCTGGTGATCCTGCTGGTGGTGTGGGAGTTGGTCGGGCGCCGGATGGACCCGATCTTCGCGACCCACCCCCTCGCCATCGCCCAGTCCTTCGAGGAACAGGTCGCCGACGGCAGCCTCCCCGACGCGCTGTGGGAGAGTCTCAAGCCGTTGTTCCTCGGCTACTTCCTCGCCGCGGCGGTCGGGATCCCCATCGGCCTGCTGGTGGGCCGGTACCGCCTGGTCGAAGCGTCCATCGGCATGTACATCACGGCCGGCTACTCGATGCCCATGGTGGCCTTCATCCCGCTGTTCCTGCTGTGGTTCGGGCTGGGGTTCGCCGTCAAGGTCGCCGTGGTGGTGGTGATGACCATCTTCCCCATCATCATCAGCACCCAGGCCGGAGTGCGGGCGGTGCCCAGGAGCATGATCGAGGTCGGCAACTCCTTCGTCGCCGGCGAGTGGTCGATCCTCCGCAAGATCATCTTCCCGGCGACGGTCCCCCACATCATGACCGGTCTGCGGCTGGGCATCGGGCGCGCCGTGATCGGCATCGTGATCGCCGAGTTCTTCACCGCGATCGGCGGTCTCGGCGGCTTGATCATCCTCGCCGGACAGCGTTTCGACACGGCTGACCTCTTCGTGCCCATCGTCGTCCTGATGGTGCTCGGCGTCGGCCTCACCCGCCTGGTCGGATGGCTCGAGCACCTGGTGGCTCCCTGGCAGGCCGGCTTCATCGGCGGAGGGGACCAGGACTGATGGCCGACTTCAGCTCGATTCTCGACGACCACGACGCGGCCGTCTTCGCGGCCTCCGGCTACGGCCGGCGGGCCGGCTTCGGCGAGCGTCCCGTTCTCCTGGTGGTCGACGTCAACCACAACTTCTGCGGTGACCGGCCGGAGCCGATCCTGGACTCCATCAGGCGGTGGCGCAACAGCTGCGGCGAGGCGGCCTGGGAGGCGCTGCCCCGGATCGCCGAACTGCTCGCGGCGGCACGCGAGCACGGCATCCCGGTCGTCTACAGCACCGGGGAGGACCCGGGGCCCGGCGGCATCGGTCCCGGCCGGTGGGCGGACAAGAACAGCCGCCGCGCCGAGGACGGTCTCCCACGCCCGGTGGGGCCCAACGAGATCCTCCCGCAGATCGCGCCCCGGCCGACGGAGGTCGTCATCCGGAAGCCGAAGCCGAGTGCCTTCTTCGCCTCGCAGCTCACCAGTCTGCTGGTGGACCTGCGGGCGGACTCGCTGGTGGTCTGCGGCACCACCACCAGCGGCTGCGTCCGGGCGACCGTCCTGGACGGCTTCTCGCACAACTACCGGATGAGTGTGGTGGAGGAGTGCACCTTCGACCGGGGGCGCCTCTCGCACCGCGTGAACCTGTTCGACATGGATCAGAAGTACGCCGACGTCGTGTCGCTGGCCGAGACAGTGGAGCACTTCGCCACGCTGCCGGGCCAGGCGGCCACCGGCGCCGGGGATGATGGGAAGCGGTAACGAACGATGACGCAAGACAGCGACCGTCTCGTGGTGGTCGGCGCCGGCCCCGTGGGCGTGGTGGCGGCGCTGGCCGCCGCGCGCCGCGGGTTCCCCGTGACGCTGGTCGAGAGCGCGCACGAGGTGGACGACACTCCGCGTGCCTCCACCTTCCATCCCTCGACCCTGGAGATGGTGGACAGCCTGGGCCTGATGGGCGAGTTCCTGGAAGTGGGCCTGGTGGCCCGTTACTTCGACTTCTGGGACAAGCCCGGGCACCGGCTGGTGGCCCGGCTCGACCACGACGTGCTGCGCGAGGAGACCCGGTTCCCCTTCGTGGTGCAGACCGAGCAGCACAAGCTCGCCCGGATGGGCCTGCGGCGGCTGGCGGGGATGCCCGGGGTCGACATACGCCTCGGCTGCTCGTTCGAGCATGTGGAGCAGCACGAGGGCGGCGTGACGGCCCAGGTGACGGGCCCGGACGGGCCGGAGCGGATCGCCGGGGGCTGGCTGCTCGGTTGCGACGGCGGGCGCAGCGCGGTGCGCAAGGACCTGGGCGTCGAGTTCGAGGGGTACACCTGGCCGGAGCGGTTCCTGGTGCTCACCACGCTCTTCGACTTCGAGGCCGCGACGGGTTGCAGCTACCGCAGCTACCTCGCGGACCCCGAGGAGTGGACCAATCTCTTCAAGGTCGCCGGTGACGACATGACGGGCCGCTGGCGGGCCGTGTTCCCCACCCGGGTCGACGAGTCCGACGAGGAGGCCACTGACGAGGCGTCCACGGCCACACGTCTCGCGGGCATCTGGCCGGGCGCCGAGTCGGGGCGGCTGGTGCACCGGAAGATCTACCGGGTGCATCAGCGGGTGGCGGCCCGGTTCCGCGTGGGGCGGGTGTTCCTGGCGGGGGACGCGGCCCACGTCAACAATCCCATCGGTGGCCTCGGTCTGAACTGCGGCATCCATGACGTGATGGAGTTCGTGGAGACGCTGGAGGCCGTGCGTGCCGGTGCCGACGCCTCGCTGTTCGACCGCTACGAGCGCCGCCGCCGGGAGCTGAACATCCGCTTCGTGCAGCAGCAGACCGTGGAGAACAAGCGGCGGCTGGAGGAGACGGACGCCGGGGCACGGAGCAGGCGGCAGGACGAGTTGAAGGAGATCGCCTCGGACGAGGAGCGGATGCGCGTCTTCCTGCGGCGGACCTCGCTGCTGGACAGCGTCCGGGACGCGCACGCCATCGCCTGAGCCCCGCGGGCCCGCGGGAACGCCCGGGGACCTCTCGATCGGGTCCGGGGCGTTCCGCGGCCTGGGTGTCAGCCGTCCTCGCCCGGGACGAAGCCGGTGGCCACCACGTCGTCGAACGAGGCTTCCCCCGCGAGGAGTCCGGCTCCGGCGGTGAACGCGTTGAGCCCGGCGACAGCCGCCTCGGTGATCGCCGGCTGGTAGTACGGCAGGTCGCGGCCGATGAGTTCGGCGATCAGGTCGGCCTCCATGGCGGGAAAGTGCCGCTTGCCGACCTCGGTGGCCACGCTCACGTCCGCCCGCAACGCCTCCTGGGCCCGGACGACGGCCCGGACCGCGGCGCGGACGACCGCCGGGTCGTCGCCGATGAGCCGCCGGGTGGCCATGAGGGCGGGGAAGGTGAAGGAGGCGAGGGCCCCGCCGTCGCGGCGCGCGTCGAGGATGACCTTGCCGACTCCCCGGCGCACGGCGACCTCGGTCCCCATCCCGTTGGCCCAGAAGGCGTCGATCCGTCCCTGGGCGAGGGCCTCGGCGGCGGTGACGCCGAACGAGACACCGCTGCCGGCGGTCCCGGGCACCGGGGCGATCTCGATGCCCGCGGCCTCGGGATCGACGCCTTCCGTCCGCAGCAACTCGCGCAGGGCCAGGTCAGGGCCCGGTGCGGCGCCGATGCGCAGGTCCCGCAGTTCGGCCGGTTCGCCGCGGCGCCAGGGGGCGTCCGCGCGGGTCACCAGAAACCAGTAGGTGTTGCGGGCCAGTGCCATCAGCAGCTTGGTCCCGCCCCAGCCGCGGGAGGCGTACAGCGGGGCGTGCGCGGCTCCGGCCAGGAAGTCGATGCTCCCGTCACGGAGGGCCTCGGCGGCGTCCGTGACGGGGAAGTGGAGTTCGAGGGTGACGTCCAGCCCTTCGTCCCTCATGAGGCCGAGGTCGACCGCCGCGATGGCGGGGAAGTAGGAGTTGGACACGAGGTCGGGTACGGCCAGGCGCATGTGGTGCTCACTCCCGCGTTCTCACGCCGGTGCGGGGCGTGAGCCCAGAATAGATCCGCTACTCATGTAGCTAACTTGAGTACCGTATATAAGGCCCAAAACCAGCGTCAAGGAGAGTCGGGGGCGCCGGGCACCGGGTGCCGGGCCAGGGACACGGGCTCCAGCACGAAGACGGGGATCACGCGGTCGGTCCTCTCCTGGTATTCGGCGTACGGCGGATACGCGGCGACCGCGCGCTCCCACCACTCGGCCTTCTCGTCCCCGGTGACCTCACGGGCGGTCATGTCCCGGCGTAACGCTCCGTCCTGGAGCTCCACATGCGGGTCGGACGTGAGGTTGACGTACCAGACCGGGTGACGCGGGAAGCCGCCGTTCGAGGCCACGGCCGCGTACCGCCCCTCCTGCTCCACGCGCATCAGCGGGATCTTGCGGATCTTGCCGCTCTTGGCGCCGCGCATCGTGACGATGACGACGGGCAGGCCCGTGTCCCAGAGCGTCGTCCCCCGCGTGCCGCCCGAACTCTCGTACAACTCGACCTGTTCGCGCACCCACCGCACCGGATGCGGCCCGTACTCGCCCTCAAGTGGCATCGCGTTCATCCCATCGTCGCGTACGGATTGCTTTGCGCACTTCCACACAAGCACGCGCGGATTGCTCCTCGCCACACCGCCGGGCACGCGTCCCGCCCGGCTCGCTCCCGAGGTCATGGGGCTGGGGTCCTGACCTCTGCCGGGAACCCGCCGGCCGTCAGCCGCGCACGTGCAGCCCGAAGCCCGTGCGCCCCGCGGGCTCCCGTCCCTCCTTCAGGTGCAGCGAGGGGACCTCGTAGTCACCGAAGTTCTGCCGCCGGAACGCGATCGGCTCGGTCGACTCCAGGGTGAGCAGGCGCTGCTCCCATGCCTTGGCGACGTCCGGGTAGTCCTCGCCGGTCATCCGGTCGGTGCCGTACAGCACGAACAGCGGCAGCACCTCGATGCCCGGGTAGTAGAGGATGCCGTGGTGGATCGGGAACAGCAGATCGTCGATGGGGCCGTTGATCCCGCGAGCGGCGTAATGCGACTCCGGGCCGCCGGCGGTCACCGACAGCAGGGCCTTCCTGCCGGCGAGGGTTCCTTCGCCGAAGCGCTCGCCGTACCGGGTGTCGCTGTGCTCGCCGACGCCGTACGCGAAGCGATAGGTGAACACCCGGTCCACCCAGCCCTTGAGGATCGCGGGCATGGTGTACCACCACAGCGGGAACTGGAAGATGATCGTGTCGGCCCACAGCAGCTTCCCCTGCTCGGCGAGGACGTCCGGGGTGAGCGTCCCGGCGTCGAAGGCCCGGCCCGAGTCGCGGGCGACCTTCAGCGGACGCGAGGCGTGGGGGCCGTAGTCCGCGGCGTCCACGACCGCCTTCCAGTTCATCGCGTACAGATCGCTCACCCGCACCTCGTCCCCGGCGGCCTCCAAGGTGGACACCGCGAGGTCCTTCAGCGAGCCGTTGAGCGACGTGGGCTCCGGGTGGGCGTAGACGATCAGCGTCTTCATAGGAACTCCTTCGGATCGGATGCCTTCGATCCTGGGCGTCGCGGCGCCCGGCGTTCAGGGGTGCCTCTTCCATCGGACGGGACTTCCTGGTAATGGCAGGGCCACCTTCCCGGGCGACGCCGAGGCCATACTGGGGGCATGGACGACCTTGCGGGCTTCCTGCGGACCCGGCGTTCCCGAGTCGACCCGGCAGCCGTCGGCATCCCGACCGACAGCCGCCGCCGGGTCGAGGGGCTGCGCCGCGAAGAGGTCGCACACCTGTCCGGAGTCAGCGTCGACTACTACGTACGCCTGGAGCAGGGCCGCGCGACCCAGCCCTCCGAGCAGGTCCTCGACGCGCTCGCCCGCGTCCTCGGCCTCGACGAGACCGAACGCGGGCACCTCGACCGGCTCGCCCGGCAGCGCCGCCGCACGAAGGTGCCGGGCGGGCGGGTCCGGCCGGAGCTGCTGCGCGTCCTCGACCTGGTCGCCGACGCACCCGCGCTGATCATGGACCACCGCTTGGACGTGCTCGCCGGGAACCGGCTCGCCGGGCTCCTCTTCGGCCGGCCGATCCCGGGTCTGAACACCGCCCGGCACATCTTCCTGGAGGAGGCCGAGCGCGGCCTTTACGCGGACTGGGAGACATGCACCCTCGACGTGGTCGGGCACCTGCGCCTGGCCGCCGGCACCTACCCCGAGGACCCCCGCCTGGCCTCGCTCATCGGCGAGTTGGCGATGGGCAGCGAGCGCTTCCGCCGCCTCTGGGCCCGCGCCGACGTGCGCGCCCGCACGCATGGACGCAAGGCGTACCGGCACCCGCTGGTCGGACTGCTGGACCTGCACCAGGAGAACTTCGCACTACCGGATGAATCGGGCATGGAGCTCCTGGTGCTGTCAGCGGCCCCCGGCAGCCCCGCCGAGGACGGGCTGCGCCTGCTCGCGGGCCTGGACGCGGACAGCGAGGCCGCGCATCCCCGGGTGAACGCTCGGGTTCGCGAGTAACCCCACGTTCCTCACCCGGAGCTCAGGCGGGGGCCGGGACGGTGACGACCTCGACGCCCTCGGCGCGCAGGGCCGCGAGTTCGGCCTCGTCCGCGGCGTCGTCGGTGACCAGGGTCCAGCCGCCGGGGAGGCGGGCCCAGGCGTGGAAGGGGCGGCGGCCGACCTTCGCCGCGTGGGCGAGGACATAGACGTGCTCGGCGCGCCCGGCCATCAACTCCTTGAGCCGGGTCTGGCCCAGTTCGGCCTCGCAGAGGCCGTGTTCGGCGCAGACGCCGTCGGCGCCGAGGAACGCCCGGTCGAACGTCATCCGCTCCAGGGCGGCTTCGGTGAACGGGCCGACGAAGCCCTGGCTGACCGGCCGGAGCGTGCCGCCGAGGCACTCGACCCGCACGCCCTCGGCGCCGGACAGCTCGCCGAGCGCCGAGAGGCCGGTGGTGGCGACGGTCAGCAGCCGCGCCTCGCGCAGCTCGTGGGCGAGGGCTCCGACCGTGGAGCCCGCATCGAGGAGCAGCGTCTCGCCGGTGCGCACCTGGGCGGCGGCCCAGCGGGCGATGGCCCGTTTCGCCTCGAACGCCTCGCCCGTGCGCTGCCGCAGCGACGCCTCCGGGTGGGCGACCAGGGCCATGGCGCCGCCGTAGGTGCGGGCGAGCCGCCCCTCGGCGGTGAGCTGGGCGAGGTCGCGCCTGATGGTGGAGGGCGAGACGCCGAAGGTCCGCGACAGGTCCTCGACGCTGGCCAGGCCGGTGGTGGTGGCCAGCTGCTCGATCCGGTCGCGGCGGGCCCTCGATCCCGCCGGTGGCATCGGTCCTTCCGGGCTCACCGGCCGGGCCTCGACGCCATCTCGGCGGCCTGCCGCAGCGCCTCCAGCATGCTGCCGGGGTCCGCGGCCCCCGTTCCCGCGATGTCGAACGCGGTGCCGTGGTCCACGGAGGTGCGGATGACGGGGAGGCCGACCGTCAGGTTGACCCCGGCCTCCAGGCCGAGGACCTTGACCGGCCCGTGGCCCTGGTCGTGGTACATCGCCACGATGAGGTCGTAGTCGCCGCGCGCGGCGAGGAAGAACGCGGTGTCGGCGGGCAGCGGGCCCCGCGCGTCGATGCCGTCCGCGCGGAGGACCTCCAGGGCGGGCACGATCTTCTCCTCCTCCTCGCCGCGGCCGAACAGGCCACCCTCGCCCGCGTGCGGGTTGATGCCGCAGACGCCGATGACCGGGCGCGGCGTGCCCGCCCTGACCATCGCCTCGTGACCGCGGCGCACGGTGCGTTCCACGAGCCCCGGTTCGATGCGGGCGACGGCGTCGAGGAGGCCGAGGTGGGTGGTGACGTGGATGACCTTCACGGTGGGCGTGGAGAGCATCATCGACACCTCCTCGACGCCGGTGAGCCGGGCCAGCATCTCGGTGTGCCCGGGGTAGGGGTGACCGCCGGCGTGCAGGGCCTCCTTGTTGAGGGGCGCGGTGCAGATGCCCTGGACCTCCCCCGCCAGGGCGAGCTCGGCCGCGACGCGGACGTACTGGTAGGCGGCGTTTCCGGCGGCGGCCGAGAGCGCGCCCCACGGCAGGTCGCCGGGGACGAGGCCGAGGTCGACGACGTTGAGGCGGCCCGGGGCGAACACCGCGTCCTCCGGGCCCTCGACCGCGACGACCTCGGTGGTCCCCGCGGTGCCGGTGACGCGGGCGGCGTCGCGCAGCCGGGCGGCGTCGCCGATGACCAGCGGGCGGCAGCGGCGCAGGGTGTCGGGGTGCGGCACGGCACGGATGACGACCTCGGGACCGATGCCCGCCGCGTCGCCCATGGTGACCGCGATCAGCGGCAGCGCGTCGGCCGGACCGTCGGGGCCCCGGCGGCCTCCAAGGTGGACACCGCGAGGTCCTTCAGCGAGCCGTTGAGCGACGTGGGCTCCGGGTGGGCGTAGACGATCAGCGTCTTCATAGGAACTCCTTCGGATCGGATGCCTTCGATC
>NZ_LAVK01000598.1 GCF_001083795.1 Streptomyces sp. SBT349 | reverse complement strand
AGCCGCGATCTCACCCTGCGAATGACCCACCACCGCATCCGCCACCACACCCACCGACGACCACACCGCAGCCAGACCCACCATCACCGCAAAACTCGCAGGCTGCACCACATCCACACGCTCCAACAGCGCAGCCGGAACATCCCCCCGCAACACATCCACCAACGACCAATCCACCCACCGCTCCAACGCCACCGCACACTCCCCCACCCGCTCCGCGAACACCGGCGAAGAATCCAGCAATTCACGCCCCATACCGGCCCACTGCGAACCCTGCCCCGGAAACACCAAAACCGTCCGCCCCGCACCCACGGCCGACGACAACCCGCCAGTCACCACACCACGATGAGACTCACCCCGCGCCAACGCACCAAGCCCCGCCAACGCCTCAGCACGCGAACCCACCACCACCGCACGCTCAGACAACACCGCCCGCCGAGCAACCAACGCCGCGGCCACGTCCGGCAGCGTGCCCGCGTTCTCCGCGACGAACGACACCAACCGCTCCGCCTGCCCCACCAGGGATCCCGCCGAGGCGGCGGACACGACCAACGGCACCACACCATCGCCGACGTCCACCATCGACTCAGACACAGACTCCACCGGCGTCACGGGCCGGTCTTGCGGGGCCTGCTCCAGGATCAGGTGCGCATTCGTCCCACTGACACCGAAGGACGACACACCAGCACGGCGGGGCCGGCCGGTGTCGGGCCACTCCCGGGACTCGGTCAGCAGCTCGACCGCACCCGCCGTCCAGTCCACCTTCGCCGACGGGACATCGACATGCAGCGTCGCCGGCATCACGCCGTGCCGCAGCGCCTGCACCATCTTGATCACACCAGCCACACCCGCCGCCGCCTGGGTATGACCGATGTTCGACTTCAACGACCCCAGCCACACCGGCCGGTCCTCGGGCCGGCCCTGCCCGTACGTGGCGATCAGCGCCTGCGCCTCGATCGGATCACCCAGAACCGTCCCCGTCCCATGCCCCTCCACCACATCCACATCCGCCGTCGAAAGCCCCGCATTGGCAAGCGCCTTACGANTCGATGTGCGGCGAGGGCTCCTCGGCATGCAGGGTCTTGGGCAGCAGGCCATGGCGCATCGCCATCACCATCTTGATCACACCCGCCACACCCGCAGCCGCCTGCGCATGCCCGATGTTCGACTTGATGGACCCCAGCCACAACGGCCCACCGTCCGCCCGATCCTGACCGTACGTCGCCAGCAACGCCTGCGCCTCGATCGGATCACCCAGCGACGTCCCCGTACCGTGCGCCTCCACCGCATCCACATCACCCGGCGCGAGGCCAGCATTGGCAAGCGCCTGCCGGATCACCCGCTGCTGCGACGGACCATTCGGCGCCGTCAAACCATTCGACGCACCATCCTGATTCGTAGCGGTACCCCGCACCACCGCCAGCACCTCATGACCGTTCCGCCGGGCATCCGACAGCCGCTCCACCAGCAGCACACCCACACCCTCGGACCACCCCGTCCCATCGGCAGCCGCCGAAAATGCCTTGCATCGCCCATCCGGCGCCAGGCCCCGCTGCCGACTGAACTCGACGAACATGCCAGGGGTCGCCATGACAGTGACGCCGCCCGCCAGCGCCATCGAACACTCACCACTCCGCAACGCCTGCACCGCCAGATGCAACGCCACCAACGACGACGAACACGCCGTATCCACCGTGACCGCCGCACCTTCCAGGCCGAAGGCATACGCCACACGGCCCGAGGCAACGCTGTTGGTGCGGCCGGTGAGCACGAAACCTTCGGAGTCCTCCGAGCCTTCGTGCAGGCGTGCGCCGTAGTCCTGTTCCACCGCGCCGATGAAGACGCCTGCCTGCGTCCCGCTCAGCGAGGTGGGATCGATGCCCGCGCGTTCGAACGCCTCCCAAGCGGTCTCCAGCAGCAGCCGCTGCTGTGGATCCATCGCCAGCGCCTCACGCGGGCTGATGCCGAACAGCTCCGGGTCGAAGCCCCCGGCGTCGTAGAGGAATCCTCCGTGTCGGGTGTAGCTCGTGCCAGAGCTGTCGGGGTCGGCGTCGTAGAGGCGGTCGATGTCCCAGCCACGGTCGGAGGGGAAGCCGGAGACGGCATCGCCCCCCTCACGGACGAGCTGCCAGAGGTCTTCGGGTGAACCAATGCCACCCGGATATCGGCAGGCCATGGAGACGATGGCGATCGGTTCGTCCGCCCGCCCTGTGGACGGTTCCATCTCTCCGGTCGCGTCTGCGAGACCCAGCGCCTCGGCGCGGATGTGCTCAGCCAGAGCCGTGGGGGTCGGGAAGTCGAACAGGAGGGTGGCCGACAGCGGAAGGTCCGTGAAAGTGGCCAGACTGGTGCGGAGTTCTACGGACATCAACGAGTCGAACCCGAGGTCCCGCCACGTGCGCGAGGCCTCAACGTCGTTCGGCGAGCCAAGGCCGAGCACACCTGCCGCGCAACTGCCGATCCAACTCAACGCTGCGCGCAGTTGTTCGGCTTCCGAGAGCCCTTCGAGCTCTTCACGGCGACGCGAGGACGGTGCTGCTGGCTCGGTGCCTCCTGCGGCAGCGCGTTGAGGAGCGGTGGCATGCGTCGCCCGGTGCCGGGGTTCTGCCGCGCTCTCGTCCAGCCAGTAGCGTTGGTGTTGGAAGGCGTAGGTGGGTAGGTCGATGCGGCGGGCGCCGCTCCCGGCGAAGACGGCGTTCCAGTCCGGCTGGACCCCCGCGACGTAGGCCTGTGCCAGGGCGGTGGTGAACGCCTCTGCCTCGGGGTGTCGGGTGCGGGTGCTGGGGATGACCGCCATCACGGCCGGATCGGGAGCCGTCTCCCGGACCATGGCCGTCAGCACACCCCGCGGCCCGATCTCGATGACCTTGCCCACCCCATGCTCAACCAGCCAGCCCGCGACCCGGTCGAACCGCACCGCACACCGCGCCTGCTCCACCCAGTAGCTTGCACCCCACTGCTGTTCCTGCATGATCTCGCCGGTCACGCCCGAGATCACCGGGATACGGCCCGGCCGGTGGGTGACACCGGCGATCTCCTCCGCGAACGCCTCCAGCATCGGCTCCACCAGCGGGGTGTGGAACGCCCGGGACACCTCCAGCCGCCGACACCGCACCCCGTCCGTTTCCAGAACCGCCGTCAGGTCCTCGACCGCGCCCGGCTCCCCGGCCACCACCACCGAGGCCGGACCATTCACCCCCGACACCCACACCCCACCGTCACTACTACTGGAAGCCCGCCACTGCTCGATGGCCTGCTCCACCC
>NZ_LAVK01000597.1 GCF_001083795.1 Streptomyces sp. SBT349 | reverse complement strand
CTCCCACGCCGCTCGCCCCGCCACCGCGAGCGCGCGGCCCAGCGGCCCGGCCAGCGCCAGCCTGCCGCGTTCCTTGTGGGCGAGCAGCACCGCTCGCGCCTCGTCGGCGTACGGGGCGACGGCCCAGACGGGCGGCAGCCCGACGGGCTCGGGCACCGGCCGCACCCTGCGGGCCCGGCCCGCGCACAGCACCGCCCGGCACGGCGCGCACAGCACCGCGCGGCCCTCGCCGCAGCCCGCACACGCCGTCGGCAGAATCAGCGAGCCCAGCTCGCGCACCCATTCCCGCACGGCCTCACCGTTCCCGGGCGCACGGGCCCCGGCAACCGCCCGCGCGGGCGGTTTCGCGCCACCCCGGGCGGGAAACGGGCGAGCCGACCGGGGAGACTAGCCGGGATACACCGGGGCGAACCCCTGGATATCGTCGCCGTCGGTCATCATCTTCCACTCGGCGTCGTCCTGGAGACGGGCGATGTCGTCGCCGATCTGCGCCAGCAGCGGCTGCTCCGCGTCCTCGGCCGCGGCGATGCCGACCACGTCCACGTTGAGCCCCGGAACGGTCGGCACATGAGCCGAGGAGCCGTCGGTGGCCAGGTACTGGACCTGCTGCACGCCGTCCGCCGGCCGACCCACGACGACCAGGGTGCTGCTCCCCGCCCACGACACCGCGGCCACGTCCGCCAGTTGCGGCGCCACCTCCCGCAGCGCCGCCACGGTCACGGTCTCGCCCTCGTCGCCGCTGGTGCGTTCGATCCGGCCGAGCTGGAGCGAGGTGGACCCCGCCCCGCTGACGAGCATCACCACCCGCACGCCGTCCGAGGCCACCCGCACCGCGTCGATCCGCTCGCCGGGCGCCAGGCCCCGCACCGGGATCTCCCGAGCGGTCCCCTCGCCGCCGCTGAGCCTCAGCAGCCGCGGGTTCTCCGGGTCGCGATCGGCCACCCACAGATCGCCGAGCCCGTCCCAACTGGGCGCGCTCAGCCCCGCGTCCTCGCCCGTCGACCCGCTGCTCAGCGCCGTTTCACGCGGAACATCACCCCGGGTCAACGGCGCGACATAGAGCTCGGAGCCATCCGCCGCCACCCCGGCCGCCCGGTCGCCCTGCCGGCTGACGGCCGCGCTGCGCAGCCCGGCCTCCTCGTCACCCAGCGCGCCGCCCACGGGGGACGAGGTGGTGTCCTCCTCGACCAGCGACACCAGCCGGCCCAGCTCGTCGAGGAAGTACGCCCGGCTCAGCTCGCCGTCCAGCGCGCCCGGCGAGGAAACGGACCGCTCGGTGGCCTCCACCCCGCACAGCGCCGCGCCGGAGCCGGTCAGCAGCCGGGCCTCCGTCACCTCGGCCGTCGCCGCGTCCTGCCCGGTGTGCAGGAGCTGCGCCGCCATCTCCTCGCAGCGGTCCACCGACCAGCCGGCCGGCACCCCCTCCAGCCCGACCGTCAGCGTCCCCGAGTCGTCGATCACCGGGGGCCGCCCTTCCGGCAGCGTCACGCCCTCGGGGAACCGCGTGGTCACCACCGGCTCCTGCCACTCGCCCGGCCCGTCGAGCAGCGCGCGCACCGCGTCCCCGACCGGGTCGATCCGGCTGCGCACGTAGACCGGGTCCGGCACCAGGACCGCGTCCCCGTCCGTCGCCCTGGCCGACTCGCCGCCCAGATCGGCGTAATAGAACGTATCGACGGAGCGGTAGATCCTGCGGAAGTCCGCCTCACCCATCACCAGGCCGTCGGGCAGCTCGCTGATCCGCCACTCGCCCTCGACCCGTTCCAGCTCGAAGTCCGCCGTGTACTCGCCCGCCCGCGGGTCGTACCCCTGCGCGCCGTCCACCGTCGCGAGCCGCCGCCCGCTGAGCTCCACGTGCTCGCTCACCCCGGGCGGGCTGTCCAGCTCGGGCCCCGCCGCCAGCACCGTCGTACTGAAGAACGGGTCCCACGCCTCGGCCCGCGACGGCGTCAGATACTGCCTGGCCGTGTCGTACGCGGGGTCGTCACTGGTCACCGCCTCCAGGAAGCCGCGCACGATCTGCTCCGGCAGCATCCCCTCCTCCGGCGGCACCCCGTACACCAGCACCTGCGGATCCCCGTCGGTCCTGTCCGAGGAGTCGACCACGTGCACCGGGCCGCTGCCCGGCATCGACGCGCATCCCGCGAGCAGCAGCCCCGCGGCCAGCAGCCCTCCGGCCACCCGCCACCGCCGCCGCTCCCGGACTATCCGGTCAGTCCCCATGCC
>NZ_LAVK01000596.1 GCF_001083795.1 Streptomyces sp. SBT349 | reverse complement strand
GCCGGGCGCGGGCGGCCTCGAGGCGCGCGGGTCGTGTGGGTCGCGCGGGGCGCGGGATTCCAGATAGGTGGTGTGGGTCTGCTGGCGGCGTTCGAGGGACTCGCGCACGCCGGTCGCGACCGTGCCCAGCTCGGCGGAGAGCAGGGCGAGTTGGCGCCCGAGGTGCTGTTCGGGCGGGTCGCCGCCGGGGGTGAGTCTGGCCCACCAGCGGGTGCGCTGGTAGGCGTCGAACGCCTCGGGGATGTCGCGGCGCACGGCCCGTTCCAGGATGTGTGCCGCGTCGGGGTCGGCGGCGATCTCGGCGGCCACCCAGCCCGGTTCGAGGAGCGCGTCGAGCAGGCCGTCCAGTTCGGCGAGGGGCGCCGCCGCCTCGTCCGGGACCTGGAGCGACCCGAGGTGGCGTCGCAGCGCGGCGACGTCGGCGCGCACGGCGTCGAGTTCGGCGCCGGGCTCGACCCGGCCGCCGAACGGCGGCGGCGCCCGGCGCTCCGGCGGGGCGATCAGCGCGCCGGCGCCGTAGAGCCCCGCCACCACCACGGGCCAGTAGGCCCCGGCCAGGCCGGTGAACACCGTGACCAGGCCGAGCAGGCCGCAGGCGCAGCCCGTGATGTTCTTCCGCGACTCCAGGTAGGCCAGCGCCCTGGCCGCGCCGCCGCTCGCTCTACTGGTAGCCACGGATCTCCTGGAAGGCGTCGTCGAGCGAGCCGTTGACCGCGTCGAAGAGCCGCCCGCCGGTCGCGGTGGCGATCCGTTCGAGCTCGGCCCGGTCGGAGTCGCCGAAGAGGACCGTGAACACGGGCACCCGCCGCTGCTCCTGCGGGAGTCCGGCGTGGAAGGTCTCGAAGTCCCCGGCGACGACCTCGTCCGTGTTCTCGCCGTCGGTCATCAGCACCACCGAGGTGAAGGCGTCCCGCGGCCCCTCGGCGGCGAGGAGTTCGTACGCCTCGACGAGGCTGGCGTAGATCGCGGTCTCGCCACCCGCCACCAGCCCGTCCACGCCCGCGCGGATGTCCCGGAGCGCGGGCTCGGGCGCCTCGGCCTCGACCGTGTAGGTCTCGGCGGAGACGACATCGTCCGCGAACGGCATGAGCGTCACCTCCTCGCGGTCCCGAAACCGCTCCCCCGGCGCCGTGCCCTCGGTGCCGGTGAGGCGGCCGAGCGCGTCCCGCAGCGCGGAGATCCGCTCGCCCTCCATCGATCCGGAGGTGTCCAGGACGTAGACCGTGCGGGAGGGGCGGCGCAGTTCGTGGTCGTAGGCGGCGAGGAGGCCGTCGGCGACGTCGAGGGAACCGGGGTAGGGCAGTTCGCGGCGCTGGCCCGCGGGAATCTCGGGGGCGGGCTCCACCTCGGTGCTCACCGGGCGGCGCAGGGTGGTGTCCGTCAGGGCCCGCTGGGCGTCGGCGCCGCGCAGGTACTCACCGAGGACGCGCAGGGCCTCGCGGGCCTCGGGCGTGGCGGAGGTCAGGGTGGTGAGCGGGTACCTCGCGGTCACCACGCCGTCCAGCGGCCTGACCACGGTGAGGCCGGCGGCGCCGTCGCGGGCCAGGGAGAGCAGCACCGACTCGTAGTTGACCAGGGCGTCGACGTCGGTGCGGCCGGCGAAGGCGGTGGCCAGCCAGCCGGAGGAGCCCGAGGTGAGCCGCTGTCCCGCGAACAGTTCCCGGAGCCGGTCGGCGCTGCCCCGCACGTCCTCCTCGGTGAGCGCCGCCTGGGCGCCGGACAGGGCGGAGGTGACCGAGATCAGCGCGGAGTAGCCGGAGTTGGAACGGGTCGGGTCCGTCATGCCGAAGGTCAGGTCGCCCGCGGCGGCGGCCTGGTGGACCTGGGCCCAGGTGATCTCCTCGGGCTGCCAGCCGAGCCGGTCGAGTGCCTCGGGGCGCAGGCCGAGGGCGACGGGCGAGGTCATCACGGGCGTCTCGGAGAAGATGCGCTCCTGGGCCCCGGGGTGGAGCCTCAGGTAGTCGTTGGTGGCCAGCCACACGGCGTCGAACCGGCCGTCGGCCTCCCCCGAGACGACCTGGCGGGTGGCGTCCAGGGTGCCGGTCCAGGTGATCTCGGCGGTGACGCCGGTCTCCTCGGCGGCCTCCTCCAGCAGGGGCGCGGTGTCGGCGAGTTCGCTGCCGGCCAGGATGCGGACGGTGCGCGCCGGCCCGCCGTTCCCGTCCCCCTCGCCCCCGTTCCCGTCGCCGTCCGGGTCGCCGGTGCAGGCGGTGAGTGCGGTGAGAGCGGTGAGGACGGTGAGGGCGAGCAGGAGCGCGGCCAGCGGGCCGGTGACGCGGGGGC
>NZ_LAVK01000595.1 GCF_001083795.1 Streptomyces sp. SBT349 | reverse complement strand
GTCGCGCTCGGGTGTGCCCTGGTGTGGGCGGGGCCCGCCGTCGTCGAGGCGGTGTTCGGGCCGCTGAGCTGGGCGACGCGCCCCTGGGACGGGGTGCCCGGCGGGGCGGCCCGCGACGCGCTCGGTCCCCGGCTGACCTGGTCGGGCACGGCCCTGACCCCCGTGGTGCTCGCGGTGGTGGCGGCCGTGGCCGCCGTCGCGGCCCGCGCCGCGGGGGCCGTCGACCGGCGGGCCGCGCCGCTGGTCGCGCTGCCGCTGGCCTGCGCGGCGGCGGTCACCTCGCCGCTGGCCGCGGGGCTCCCCTACCCCGTGGCGCTGGCCGTGCCGGTGGTGCTCGCCGTGGGCCTGGTGTCGGTGCGGACCACGGCGACGGGCGCGGCCGGACTGGCTCTCGCGCCCCTGGCCCTCGGCTGGGCACTGGCCGAAAGGACGGCGACCTTCGCGGTGTTGGGGGCGCTCACGCTGGCGTTCGCGGTGGCTTACCGGCGCGCGGACCGGGACGCGCACCGGGCGGTCGCCGCGAGCGCCGCCGTGGTGTGCGTCGCGGGGCTGGCGCGGGCGGTGCCCGCGGCGTTCGACGTGCCGCCCGCCTGGGCCGCGTTCGCGGTCCTCGCGGTGGCGCTGCCCGCGGCGGCCTCGCGTGCCCTGGCCGTGGAGTGCACGGGCCATGTGCTCGCCGCGTGGGGCCTGGTGCTGGCGCTCACGGGGGAGAACGCCGCCGCGCTGTCGCTCGCCCTCGCCGCCTGCGGGACGGCGGCGGTGGGGATCGCGCTGACCCGCCCCGACCGCGGCATCGCCGGGGGCGTGGCGGCTGCCGTGCTGCTGACGCTGGCCGGGTGGAACGGGCTCGCCGCCCGGGGCGTCACCGTGCCCGAGCCCTACACCCTCCACCTCGCCGCCGCGGCACTGGTCATGGGCGCGGTGCTGAGGCGCCGCGACGACGGGCCGTCCTCGTGGCAGGGCTATGGAACGGGCCTGGCCCTGCTGTTCCTGCCCAGCCTGCTCATGGTCTGGCAGGACCCGGGCGGGCCGCGCCCCCTGCTGCTGGGCGCCGGGGCGCTCACCGTGACCGTGCTCGGCGCGCGCCACCGCCTGCAAGCCCCCCTCACGCTGGGCTCCACCACCCTCGCGCTGGTGGCGCTCCACGAACTCGCCCCGCATGTGGCCGCCATGGTGGGCGTCCTCCCCCGCTGGCTCCTCCCGGCCTGCGCCGGAGCGCTGCTCCTCTCCCTGGGCGCCACCTACGACCACCGCCTGACCGAGGCCCGCCGCCTCCACGCGGCCTGGCAACGCCTCACCTGACCTCCGGATACGCGCCGGGGGCGGCCCGGTTGCCGACCGCCTCCCCCGTCACCGCCTGGGGGACACCGCCAGCTCGATGAGGTGCCGCCTGGTCACCCGGCCGCCGTACCGTCCGTCGATCAGGGCCGCGACGCATCCGAGCAGCCCTTCCCTGGCGGCTTCCGGGAGAGCCCGGTGGCCGGAGTAGGTCCGCAGCAGCGCCAGATAGTCCGACGTGGCGTACGTGAGGTCCTGCTCGTAGCGGCGGAACACCGTGGGCCCGAACCGGCCGCTCCGCGCGACCTCCCCCGCGTGGTCCGAGCCGTCGATGCCGGCGGCCGAGGAGAGCCGCAGCCCGGGTGGCGTGTCCGGGTCGAAGCGCTCGTAGCAGCGCTGGACCTCGACGAAGAACTCCTCGGTGCCGCCCCTCACATGCTGGGTGCGCACCACGGCGAGCGCCCCGCCGGGACGCAGCGCGTCGGCGGCTTTGACCGTCCGTACCGCCGGGTCGATCCAGTGGAACGCCGTCGCCGAGACGACCACGTCGAACGGCTCCCCCGGCAGCGGCCAGCTCTCGAAGTCCGCCGTCACCACCTCCGCCGCCGCGGCCCCGGCCAGATTCCGGCGGGCGACCGCGGCCATCTGCGCTCCCGCCTCGACGGCCGTGATCCGGCAGCCCCGCCCCGCCAGAGGCACCGTGGCCTGGCCGGTCCCGCAGCCCACCTCCAGCACGCGGCTGCCGGAGCGGGCGCCCGCGAGCTCCGCGAGGTCGTCGTACAACTCCGGCGGATATGCGGGCCTGGCCCGGTCGTACAACTCCGCGTCCTCGTCGAACATCCGGCTCAGGCGCACCCGCCGGGACTCCTCGGGCCTGTCGTCGCGCCGCGCGCGCGTGGTGTTGTCGGGCATGCGGAGCAGGCTAGGCGTGTTGGTGTTGGTGTTGGTGCGAGTTGTGGGTGGGGCGGCTTCTACGCCTGGCTTAGGTGGCCGGCGCTTGCCCGGGTGT
>NZ_LAVK01000594.1 GCF_001083795.1 Streptomyces sp. SBT349 | reverse complement strand
CCGTGCCGGGGCCCGGGACGCGGTGCTCCGGATCCTGTGCAGGAGAACCGTGAGGCACGCGGCGATGAGCACGACGTTCTTCACCACGTACTGGCCCTCCAGCGTCAGCTCCATCGGCATGTCCTCCGCCCAGATGGCGTCCGGCGCGAGCACGAAGACGGTGAAGACGCCCGCCATGTGGACGAAGAAGACCGCCAGGGTCAGCCTGAGCAGAATGCCCGTGATCAGGCCCACGCCGATGGACGTCTCCAGGATCGCCAATAACAGGCGGCAGACCTCGGGCGGCACCAGGTCGAACGACAGCGCCCGCGTGCACCGGATGGCGAGTTCCTCGGCCGGGCTGCCGTGCGGAATGAATTTCAGCACCCCGAACCAGAGGAAGACGATGCCCACGCTGACGCGCAGGACCAGGGTGCTGATGCGGCCGTACAGGGCGGCGAAGGATTTTTCCCATCGGGCGACACGCGCTTGCACGCGGCCAGGGAGAGATGCCATAGGACGCGCGTCTTCCATGGTGAAGCTCCTCACACGATGAGGTGTGTCGTGGGCAGTGGCCGAATTCCGGTCGTGGGGTGGGAGGTTGGCCGGGTGTGAGTGCCGCGCTGTGCGTCGTATGCGCGATGGCGTGCGACCTGGTCGCGCCGCTGACGCCCTGGAGGGAGGGGGGTTTGCCTCACCCGGGATCGGGAGATGCGGCCTCCCGCGCGTGCTCTGACAGGCATCGGGTGGGAGGTGCGGCCGAGGAGGGCGGCGGGCAGAGGGGGCCCGTCACCAGCCGTTCGCTGTCCAGGAAGCCTTCCGCGGAAGGCGTCCGCCGCTGGAGTGAGGGGCCCTGAGAGGGTTCGCTCGCCGAGGTGTTGGTGGATCAGTGCATCCAACACGCAGTCAAGGGAACCATCTTATGTATAGGATCTTCGTCGCTGGTTGTCAAGAACCGGCAACGGTCCGCTGACAATGCCCCGTCGGCGCCTGGACACATTGCCGGTCCCGGGCATCCGACCGCCGGCACGGGCCACGGCCCGCCCCCGGGACCAGCGGCGGCGGATCCGTTTCCGTGGACGCCGCCCCGGGCCCCGGAGCGCGGCTGCTCAGGCGGATCTCAGCTCATCCGGGGTGGTGGTGGCGCGCAGGCACAGGGCCGCGGTGGCGGTGGTCGCCAGGAGGAGGGCCAGGGCCGTGGCGGTGAGGAGGGCCAGGCCGGCGAGGGGCAGCTCCGCCGGGACCGCCGTGACCTCCGCGCCCGCGAGGACGGCGTCCGGCTCGGTGCCGAAGAGGGCGCGGCCCAGCAGGGTGCCCATGGTCAGGGCCAGCGCGACGGCCGGCACGGCGGGGGCCAGGGCGCGCCATGCGAGGGCGCGGACCAGGACGCCGCGCGGGACTCCGGCCGCCAGCAGCGCGGCGTGGTCGCGGCGCCGGGAGAGAACGCCCTCGGCGAGCGCCACGAGCAGGCCGCCCGCCGCCACGACGAGGGCGACCAGGACGGCCAGGTTCACCAGGTCCAGGCTGCGGACGTAGAAGTCGTCGCCGCCCGCGAAGGTGGCCTCCGCCTCGGCGGCGGCGACGAAGTAGGCCCGCACCGCCAGCGCGCCGGCACCGAAGACGACGGCGGCCAGGAGGGCTCCGAACGCGCGGCTGCCGCTCCACGGGTCGGCCATCAGCGCGCGGGCGGCCAACAGTTCGGCGGGCCGACGGGCAACGCGGTGCAGGACGCGGCCCGTTGCCCAGGAGATCCAGGCGGCTCCGCACGCCACCCCCAGCGTGACCAGCACCGCGCCGACGAGGAGCAGGGCGGGCAGCGGCCACGCGCCGTTCCGCCCGGTCATGGGCAGCACCACCAGGTACGGGAGCGCGCCGAGCACGATGAGGGCGGCGGGCCACGGGCGGGGGTCCTGGCGGCCCGAGCGGCGGCTCGCGCCCAGCGGGTCGACGGCGACCCGGCGCGTCATCAGGGCGGCCGCGAGCACGGCGGCCAGGGGGAGGACGAGGACCACGGCGGCGAGCGCGAGGGGGTGCGGCAGCACATCGGTCGGGAGGGGAAGCCTGCCGTCGGCGGCCGGGCGGTGGAGCAGTTCGCGCCCGGCCAGGTGGACACCGAGGCCCGCGACGGCGCCGACGAGGGCGGCGGCCCCGGTCTCCGCGGCGGCGACGGCGGCCGTCTGCCGGGGCGTGGCCCCGGCGAGCCGCAGGGCGGCGAGGCGGCGCTCGCGGGCGGGCGCGCCGAGGCGGGCGCACTGGCCGGCCAGCTCCAGCACCGGAACGGTCAGCGCCAGCAGGGTGAGGACCACCCCGGGGCGCAGACC
>NZ_LAVK01000593.1 GCF_001083795.1 Streptomyces sp. SBT349 | reverse complement strand
GGCTTCTGCGGCTCCCTGGGGTGGCTCGGTGCTTCGGGTACTCGTCGGGGTGACGGGGTTTTCCACAACCGGCGGGTTATCCACAGGGTTCAGCGGGGTTTCGCGTGGGCGGGCACGGTGGTGCCATGCATCGCGCACAGATGGATACACCGCGTCATCACTCCGGATCCTCCCCCAGGCCCGCCCCGCGGTCGCTGCCGCCCGGCTCGCCCGTTCCCGACTTCACGCCCGTGTGCCCGCGCGGCGGGCGGCGCAGGCTGCGGCGCGTCGCCAGACGCCGCCGTACGGTGCTGGCCGCGGGGCTCGCGCTCGCCACGGTGGCCCTGGCCGTCGCCGCGCCCGGAGGCGGGGCCGGTGCGGAGGACGAGGGCCGGGCCGCGCCGTCCGCCGACCGTCGGGAGACCGCCGCGACCGCGGGGGCGGGCGCGAAGGCCGGTGGGGCCGGTGCCTCCGAATCGGATCAGGTCATGGCCCCCGTCCGCATCGCCGATGCCGACGCGGTCCGGCTGCTGCGCCCGGGGGACCGGGTGGATGTGCTGGCGGCCCGCGCGGGGCCCGGCGCCGGCTCGGGCGACGCTCCGCCTCCCGCCCGCGTGGTGGCCCGGCGGGCCAGGGTCTCCGAGGTGCCGGACATCGGTCCGTCCTTCGCCGGGACGGACGGCAGGGGCGGCGCCCTCCTGGTCCTTGCCGTGTCCCCGGCCACCGCGGCCGAGCTGGCGGGCGCCGCCGCCTCGGCCGATCTGGCGGTGACCCGATGGTGACCGCGACGCTCATCCGCGCCCGCGGTTCGGGCCGCTACCACGCTTTCACCTATAAGTGGTCATCGGATTGGACAGCCGGTCGTCCCCTGTTGCAGCGTGGTCCGCTCGGACTCCACGGCAGGAGCGGAGCGCAGGGTGAGAGGCGGAGCGGTGACCGAGCGCGGCAAGGGCATGGTGGAGGGGGTGCGGGAGACCCTGGGGGGATTCCGCACCTTCCTCCTCCGGGGGAACGTGGTGGAGCTGGCCGTCGCGGTCGTCGTCGGCACGGCCTTCACGAGCATCGTGAACTCGGTGGTGGACGGCGTCATCAACCCGGTGGTGGGCGCCTTCGGCACCAAGGACCTGAACGCGTACCAGTCGTGCCTGCGGGGCCCCTGCGAGGTGAACGCGGCCGGCCAGGTGGTGGACGGCATCCCGATCCGCTGGGGCTCGGTGCTCAGCGCCTCGCTGACCTTCCTGATCACCGCGGGCGTCGTCTACTTCCTGATGATCCTGCCCCTGACCAGGTACCTGGCGCGGCGGGCGGCCAAGGACCCGGTGGAACAGCCGGTGGAGACGGAGCTGGAGCTGCTGGCCGAGATCCGCGACGAGTTGGTGGCCCAGCGCGCCGCGCGCGAGGCCGGGGTCGTGGTGGGCGGGCAGCGCTCCGCCGAACCGGCCGCCGGTGGCGCTTCGGGCGCCTCGCCCGGCTCGGCCGACCACGGCGGTCGGCCCGGCGACCAGGGCCGGGAGTAGGACCGGGACCAGTCCCCGGCCTCGGACCGGCCCCCGGCGTAGGACCGGGAACGGGCGCCGGGTCGGGGGTGGCGGCCCGTGCTCAGAGGTGGTGCGGCGGCTTCTCGTTGAGGAAGCGCGCCAGGTCGGCGACGCTCGCGTCCTCGGCGGGCCCGTCGTCGCCCCAGCCCCGGTCGTTGTCGTCGCTGGACGGGCGGTCCAGGGGGTCGCCGAAGTCCAGGTCGCTCGACGGGCCGGTGGGCGGCGTGCCGCCCGACCGCGAGAGGTCGCTCATGTGGCCAGGATACGGGCGGGGCGGCAGCCCGCCGTGGGCCAGCACCTCGTGCCACCACTGGTCCCTCCCCGGCTGCCAGGGGACGGGCCTGGCCAACTGCCGCACCACCAGCACCCGCTCCACCCCGGGGCAGCCGACCAGTGCCCGGTCCAGCGCCGTCTTCACGCCGTACGCCTGCCCGTCCAGCTGGCAGGCGTCCGCCGTGACGACCAGCCGCGTCCCCGAGCCGTGGACGCGGTGGCGGATGAGCCCCGAGTGCCCGCCCACGGGCAGGGTGAGACGCACCGCCGAGAGGTTGACGCAGGCCAGCGTTATCGCCACGGACTCCAGGCACATGGGCAGCAGTACCGCCACCGGGTCCCCGGCCTTCACCCCGAGCCGCGCCAGGGCACCGGCGGCGCGCTCGCCCTCGCGCACCAGGGACCTGAACGCGTACCAGTCGTGCCTGCGGGGCCCCTGCGAGGTGGTCGAGGCCGCCGAGGTGGTGGACGGCATCCCGATCCGCTGGGGCTCGGTGCTCAGCGCCTCGCTGACCTTC
>NZ_LAVK01000592.1 GCF_001083795.1 Streptomyces sp. SBT349 | reverse complement strand
CTGAGAACCGGCCCGCCGTCGTGCGGCCCTCCTCGCCGAGCAGCGACGCGGCCCACAGCGGCTGGCGCTCCAGCACCTCGTCCATCCGCGAGCCGGTCCGCACGCTCACCAGCACCAGCGGCGGGGCGAGCGACACGGACAGGAAGGCGGGCGCCCGCCTCCCCGCCGCCCCCCCGGGCGGGGCGGTTCGAGGGGGAAGAGCGCCACATCCCTCGGATCGGGGCCGTGCTGCGGCGGGTTCACCGGCCGGGAGAGCGAATGGGTGAGGCAGTCGCAGTCCGGGTCGCCGCTCGGCAACGCCGCGCGCCCACAGACCAGACAGTCGGGCTGGCCGGTCATCGCGCCTCCCCTCCCGTCGATTCAGGGCGATTATGCACCACCCGTTCGGGTGAGGGGGGCGGCTCACCCAACAAGCCGGTCATGAAACGTGACGCCAAAATGACCATAAGACGGCACTCGCAATTCCCCGGAAGCCGTCGAGACGTGGGGGAAGCGACCGGGAAGGGACCGAGGAGGCCGGCATGACGGCGGAGCCCGCCACGGCCGCGCCCTCCCGCTCCGCGCTGTGGCTGTCGCTGAGCGCGCTGCTGCTCGGGATGTTCCTCGCGGCACTCGACCAGACCATCGTGGCCACCGCGCTGCCCACGATCGTCAGCGACCTCGGCGGCCTCGACCACCTCTCGTGGGTGGTGACGGCCTATCTCCTGGCCTCCACGGCGGGCACCCCGCTCTGGGGCAAGCTCGGCGACCAGTACGGCCGAAAAAAGCTCTTCCAGACGGCGATCCTGATCTTCCTCGTCGGCTCGGCCCTGTGCGGGATCGCCCGGAACCTGCCCGAGCTGATCGCCTTCCGCTTCCTCCAGGGCCTCGGCGGCGGCGGGCTGATCGTGCTGTCGATGGCGATCGTCGGGGACCTGGTTCCCCCGCGCGAACGCGGCCGGTACCAGGGCTTGTTCGGCGCGGTCTTCGGCGCCACCAGCGTGCTGGGCCCGTTGCTCGGCGGCCTGTTCGTCGACCACCTCAGCTGGCGCTGGGTCTTCTATGTCAACCTCCCGGTCGGCGCCCTCGCGCTCGCCGTGATCGCCGCCGTCCTGCATGTCCCCGTCCGCCCGCGCCGGCATGTGATCGACTACGCGGGCACGTTCCTCATCGCCGCCGTCGCCGCCGCCCTCGTCGTCATCGCCTCCCTGGGCGGAACGACCTGGGCGTGGGGCTCCTGGCAGGTCATCGGCCTGGCCGTGCTCGCCGCCCTGGGCCTGGCCGCGTTCCTCAGGGTCGAGCGGCGCGCCGTGGAGCCGGTGCTGCCGCTGTCGCTCTTCCGGGTGCGGACGTTCGCGCTCTGCTGCGCGATCGCCTTCGTCATCGGCTTCGCGATGTTCGGCGGAATGACGTACCTGCCCACGTTCCTCCAGGTCGTCCACGGCATCTCCCCCACCCTCTCCGGCGTGCACCTGCTGCCGATGGTGCTCGGGCTGCTGCTCGCCTCCACCCTCTCCGGGCAGCTCATCAGCCACACCGGCCGCTGGAAGATCTACCCACTGCTGGGCACCGCCGTGACCGCCGTGGGCCTCTTTCTCCTCCACACCCTCGACGAGCACAGCTCCACCACCACGACGAGCCTGGCCTTCGCCGTCTTCGGCCTCGGCATCGGCCTGGTGCTCCAGGTGCTGATCCTGGCCGTGCAGAACGCCGTGGACTACACGGACCTGGGCGTGGCCACCTCGGGAGTGACGTTCTTCCGCTCCATCGGCGCCGCGTTCGGCGTGGCCGTGCTCGGCACGGTCTTCACCACGCGTCTGGAGGACAAGCTCACCTCCGCGCTGCGCGGCGTCCGGCTGCCGCGCGGCGTGACCGTCGACTCGCTGCTGCATGATCCGCGCGGCATCGGATCGCTTCCGTCCTCGATCAGGCGGCGGGTGATCAGCTCGTACTCGGACGGGATCACGGACATCTTCCTCTACGCCGTCCCCGTGGTCCTGATCGCCCATGTGCTGGCCTGGCTGATCCGCGAGGACACGCTGCGCGGCAGCGTCCAGGCCCCGGACGTGAGCGAGACCGTGCCGCCCAACCCGGTGCAGCGCTCCTCGTGCGACGAGTGCGCCCGCGCCCTGTCGCTGCTCGGCACCAGGAGCGGGCGGCGCGACCTGTACGCGCGGATCGCGCGCGCCGCCGGTGAGGACCTGCGGCCCGCCTCGTGCTGGCTGCTGCTGCGGATCAACCGCGCCGGCCCCGTCCGGCCCAACGAGCTGGACGGCATCCCGCGCGACGTGATCGACGCGGCGGTCGGGCAGCTCCGGGGCCGCGGCCTGGTGGACGGGGAG
>NZ_LAVK01000591.1 GCF_001083795.1 Streptomyces sp. SBT349 | reverse complement strand
CATGTCACAGCCGCCGCCACCGCCGAACCAGCCCCCGCCGCCCGCGGGCGGCGGGGGCTGGTTCGGCGGTGGCGGCGGCTGTGACATGGATCCCCCTGGGGCCGGTCGGCCACGGCTGCACATGCGCGTGGTCGCGGGGCTGGCGATGGAGTGCGTGCGGGCCCGGCGGTCACCGGGCGCGGCTCGGCTGAGAAGACCTCTTTTTACCATCGGACTCCCGCGGGGCCCCCCGCGGTTCCTGGCTCCGGTCACGTTCCGGGCACACCGGACCCGTTCCGGTGCCGCGCTAGGCGCCGTCGGCGAGCTCCAGCCAGCGGGTCTCCAACTCGTCGCGCTGCTCGGTCAGCTCGCGCAGCCGCGCGTCGAGACCGGCGATGCGCTGGAAGTCCGTGGCGTTCTCGGCCATTTCGCTGTGCAGCGCCGACTCCTTCTCCCCGAGGCGGTCCAACTGCCGCTCGATGCGCTGGATCTCCTTCTGCGTGGCGCGCGAGAGCTGGGCGGCGGGCGCGGCCCGGTCCTCGGGGGTCGGCGGCGCCGCCCGGGGCGCGGGGGCCGGCGGCTGCGCGGAAGCGGCCTCCGCCAGGCGGGCGGTGCGGCGTTCCACGTACTCCTCGATGCCGCGCGGCAGCATCCGCAGCCTGCCGTCGCCGAGCAGCGCGAAGACGCGGTCGGTGGTCCGTTCCACGAAGTAACGGTCGTGGCTGACCACCACGAGCGAGCCCGGCCAGCCGTCGAGCACGTCCTCCAGCTGGGTGAGCGTCTCAATGTCCAGGTCGTTGGTCGGCTCGTCGAGGAACAGCACGTTGGGCTCGTCCATCAGCAGCCGCAGGATCTGGAGCCGCCGCCGCTCGCCGCCCGACAGGTCCCCGACCGGGGTCCACTGGCGCTCCCTGCCGAAGCCGAAGCGCTCGCAGAGCTGCGACGCGGTCATCTCCCGGCCTCCGCCCAGGTCGACGCGGGCCCTGATCTGCTCGACGGCCTGGAGCACGCGCAGCTGCGGGGCGACCTCGGCGACCTCCTGCGAGAGATACGCCAGCCGCACGGTCTTGCCCACCGTGATCCGCCCGGCGCTCGCCTCGCCCGCGGCCATGGCGCGCAGCAGCGACGTCTTGCCCGCGCCGTTCACCCCGACCAGGCCGACGCGGTCGCCGGGGCCGAGCTGCCAGGTGAGGTGGGTCAGCAGCTCGCGGTCGCCCGCGGCGACGGTCACGTCCTCCAGGTCGTAGACCGTCTTGCCGAGGCGGGCGCTGGCGAACCGCGTCAGCTCGGCGTTGTCGCGGGGCGGCGGGACGTCGGCGATCAGGGCGTTGGCCGCCTCGACGCGGAACCGGGGCTTGCTGGTCCTCGCCGGGGCGCCGCGGCGCAGCCACGCCAGCTCCTTGCGGACCAGGTTCTGCCGCTTGGCCTCCTCCCCCGCCGCCAGGCGTTCGCGCTCGGCGCGGGCGAAGACGTAGTCGCTGTAGCCGCCCTCGTAGGTGTGGACCGTGCCGCGCAGCACGTCCCACATGCGGGTGCAGACCTGGTCGAGGAACCAGCGGTCGTGGGTCACCACGACCAGGGCGGAGCGGCGTCCGCGCAGGTGGGAGGCGAGCCAGGCGATGCCTTCCACGTCGAGGTGGTTGGTCGGCTCGTCGAGGACGATGAGGTCCTGGTCGGCGATGAGGAGCTTGGCCAGCGCGATCCTGCGCCGCTCGCCGCCGGAGAGGGGGCCGATCACGGTGTCGAGGCCGAGCGGGAAGCCGGGCAGGTCGAGGCCGCCGAAGAGGCCGGTGAGCACGGTGCGGACCCGGGCGTCGCCCGCCCACTCGTGGTCGGCGAGGTCGCCGATGACCTCCTGGCGGACCGTGGCGGCCGGGTCGAGGGAGTCGTGCTGGGTGAGCACGCCGAGGCGCAGGCCGCCGGAGTGGGTCACGCGGCCCTCGTCGGGCTCCTCCTGCCGGGCGAGGATGCGGACGAGGGTGGTCTTGCCGTCGCCGTTGCGCCCCACGACGCCGATCCGGTCCCCCTCGCCGACGCCGAGGGAGACGCCGTCGAGCACCGCGCGGGTGCCGTAGACCTTGCCGACGGACTCCAGGTTGGCGAGATTCCGTGCGGGTTTGGGGGACTCAGGCATGGGACTCGATGGTAGTCGCCCCGGGGGCGGGACCCGTGGTCGCACGGGCGTCGCGGCAGGTGCCGCCCGCCGCCAGCCCGGCGGCGAGGCGGGCGGCGGCCTCGGCGTCGGCGGCGAGGAAGGCGCAGGTGGGGCCCGAGCCGGAGACGATGCCCGCGAGGGCGCCGCCCGCGGTGCCCGCGGCCAGGGTGGCGGCGAGGGAGGGGCGCAGCGAGAGGGCGGCGGGCTGGAGGTCGTTGGCGAGGGCGGTGGCGAGGGCGTGCGCGTCGCCGGTGCGC
>NZ_LAVK01000590.1 GCF_001083795.1 Streptomyces sp. SBT349 | reverse complement strand
AGCGTCCTGCTCATGGTGGATTCTCCCCCGGGGAATCCATGCGCGCAGCGTCGGCGAGCGTAAAAGGACTAACTTGCCATGGTCGGTCGTAGAGGAATTAGCAATTCCCACGCCTGCGCGTCGGGCTCCTCGCCGTCGCCGATGCGCGGGCAGACGACGTACGCCTGGTGTCCGCCCTCGGCCTCCTCGCGGACCCGCTCCCAGGCGCGGGCCAGGAAGTGCGGCTTGTCCCGCGCGGGAACGACGTGGCTCGCGATGGGGGAACGGCCCTGGGGCAGCTCGTCCAGCACTGAGGTCTCCAGGTCGCCGAAGACGGTCATGGCGACGGTGCGCGGGATCGGCGTCGCCGTCATCACCAGCAGGTGCGGCGGGCGTTCACCCTTGGCGCGCAACGCGTCGCGCTGCTCGACGCCGAACCGGTGCTGCTCGTCCACCACCACGAGCCCGAGGTCGTGGAACTTCACCACGTCCTCGATCAGCGCGTGGGTGCCGATCACGATGCCCGCCTCGCCGGTGACCGCCTCCAGCAGGGCCCTTCGCCGGGCCTGGGCGCCCATCGAACCGGTGAGCAGCACGACCTTGGTGGAGCGCTCGGCGCCGCCCAGCATGCCCGCCTCGGCGAGGTCGCCCATCATCTCGGTGACCGAGCGGTGGTGCTGCTGGGCCAGCACCTCGGTGGGCGCGAGCAGCGCGGACTGGCCGCCGGAGTCCGCGACGGCCAGCATCGCGCGCAGCGCGACCAGCGTCTTGCCGCTGCCGACCTCGCCCTGGAGCAGCCGGTGCATCGGGTGGTCGGCGGCCAGGTCGGCGAAGATCTCGGCGGTCACGCGCTCCTGGCCGCCGGTGAGCGAGAACGGCAGCCGCGCGTCGAAGGCGGCCAGCAGGCCGCCCTCGGCCGGGCGCCTGGGCACCGCGGGCAGCTGGGCCGCCGCCGCCCGGCGCCTGGCCAGCGCGGTCTGGAGGACGAACGCCTCGTCCCAC
The DNA here is from genome assembly GCF_001083795.1 of Streptomyces sp. SBT349. GTDB lineage: Bacteria > Actinomycetota > Actinomycetes > Streptomycetales > Streptomycetaceae > Streptomyces. The sequence continues at coordinate 1,459 of NZ_LAVK01000590.1, read as the reverse complement.
TTGAGCCGGGATCTGGCCTCGGCGATGTCCCGCCTGCTGCGCGGCCGGTGGATCTTCTCGAACGCCTCGGGCAGCGGCAGCAGGCCGCGCCGCCCGCGCAGCGCGGGGGGCAGGGGGTCGACGAGCCCCTCCCAGCCGACGGCCTCCATCGAGTCGAGCACGACGCCGACCGACGTGGCGATCCTCCAGGACTCCAGCTGCTTGCAGGCGGGGTAGAGGGGCAACGGGCGGCCCGCGAAGTCGGCGACCGCCTCGGTGCCGCTGTCCTCGTCGAGCAGCTCGTAGGCCGGGTGGGAGAGCTGGAGCTTGCGGTTGAAACGGGAGACCTTCCCCGCGAACATGCCGCGCCGCCCCGGCACCAGCTCCCGCTGGTGGTGGTGGACGGCCCGGCGGCCGAAGAAGACCAGCTGGAGGCGGCCGGTGCCGTCGGTCAGCGTGACTTCGAGGCGCAGTCCCTTGCCCCGGTTGAACGGGAGGGAGCGGGTGTCGGCGATCTCGGCGACGACCGTCACATGCTCGTCGAGCGGCAGCTCCGACAGCCGGGTCAGCTCGCCGCGCTCGGCGTACCTGCGCGGGTAGTGGTGCAGGAGGTCGCCGACCGTGTGCAGGTCGAGGTGGGCGGCCATCACCTTGGCGGTGGTGCCACCGACGACCTTGGCCAGGGGTTCGTGCAGCGCGGTCACGCTGCCATTGCACACCATGGCGCCGACAGGCGCCGCGCGTCCCGGCGCGGCCGGGGCACCGGCCGCCGCCCTCGCCCCCGCGCCGCTACTCGACGCCGATCAGCAGGGGCACGCTCTGACGCCCCTCGTAGACGACGGTGTCCACGCCGTAGTGGCCGCTCCTGACCTGGGCCTCCAGCGCGGCGGCGAGCCCCGTCGGCGCCCCCGTGCCCAGCACCAGCGTGACCAGCTCGCCGCCCGCCGACAGCATCCGTTCCAGCACGTCGCCCGCGACCCCGTCGAGTTCGCCGCCGATCACCGCGACATCGCCGTCGATCAGGCCGAGCACGTCCCCGGCCTGGCAGATCCCGGCGGTGGTCCACGACTCGCTCTCGGCGACGGCCAGTTCGCCGAAGCGGGTGGCGCCCGCGGCGGCGGTCATGGCGACGACGTCCTCGTCGAACCGACGCTCGGGCGCGTGCACCGCGAGCGCCGCGAGGCCCTGGACCGGGGAGCGGGTGGGCACCACCGCGACGCGCACGCCCCCGGCGCGCGCCTGTTCCGCCGCCGCGGCGGCGGCGTGCCACAGGCCGTCGTCGTTGGGGAGGAGGACGACCTCGCCCGACCGGGTGGAGAGGATCGCCGCCGCCAGTTCGGCGCCGCCCGGCGGCTCGCCGGGGCGGACGGTCAGCGCGGTCGCCCCCGCCTCGGCGCACAGGCCGGTCAGGCCGTCGCCGGGCAGCACGGCGACGACCGCGCGGGGGGCGAGGTCGGGGCGGCGGGGCGCGGTGGCCGCC
>NZ_LAVK01000589.1 GCF_001083795.1 Streptomyces sp. SBT349 | reverse complement strand
CCCGCGCGGCGCCGGGGCTTATGTAGCGGGCCGGTGGGTTCGTTGCCCTATCGGGCATCGGAGGGCGGGGACTGTTTTCAAACGGCGCACGGTTTGTTTTCAACACTCTGTTTAAAACGAAGTGTTTCGCGTCTCAGAACAATCCCCACCTCCAGATGCCCGAAGGGGCAGACGACCGCGCACCGCCACCACCGCCCGTTTGGGCAACGACCCCCACCGGCCCGGCGAATACCCAACAAGGGCACACAGAGGCGGCAGCAGCTGCGCGCCACCCCAGCCAGGCGTAGAAGCCGCAACCCCAGCCACCCACGGCCCGGGAAGGGTACGGTCCCGGCATGGCCATGTTGCGGGATGTGCCGGGGTACTGGGAGACCACCGGCTCCACCAAGACGTTCACCCACCCCCTCGACCCGGAGCTGCTCGACGCCCATGTGCCGTACGGCAGCCGCGTGTTGGACTACGGCTGCGGCTACGGGCGCCTGACGGCCGAGCTGGTGCGGCTCGGTCGACGCGACGTGCACGGCGTGGACTTCTCCGCGGCGCTTGTCGAGCGCGGGCTCGCCGAGCACCCGGGGGTGAGCCTGGAGCACTGTCCGGGCCTGCCACTCCCCCACCGGGACGGCGGCTTCGACGCCGCGCTGCTCTTCGCCGTGCTGACCTGTATCCCCGACGAGGCCACCCACGGGGCGATCCTCACCGAGCTGGCCCGCCTCGTCCGTCCGGGCGGGGTGCTCTACCTCAGCGACGTGCCGCTCCAGAGCGACCCGCGCAACCAGGAGCGCTACCGGCGGTACGCCGAACTCCACGGCATCCACGGCGTCTTCGAGATCCCCGACGGCGGCGTCTTCCGCCACCACCACCCCGCGTACCTGCGCGACCTGGTCCACGAGCACGGCTTCGCCGTCGAGGAGGAGCGGACGGGAACGGTCGGCACGCTCGACGGACACAGCGTGGAACGCCTCCAGTTGATCGCCCGGCGCAGGTGAGTGCCAGACGGTGACGCGCCGCCGTGGCCGGGTGGAAGGGCGGGGGTCAGCGTGGGGGGTCGAGGCGGAGGAGGGCGGCTCCGTGGGCGTCGAGGCGCAGGGTGAGCGCGGTGGAGTCGTGGGGCTGGTCGCGGTGGGTCCACAGTTCGGTGATCAGGTCGTCGGGCCCGGCGCCGATCGAGCCGAGGGGGACGCGCACCTCCTCGGGGGCCGCGCCGAGCCAGAAGACGGCGGCGTACCCGCTGCCGTTCTCGGCGTCGCGCGCGGTCCACAGGACGAGGTTCCCCTCGCGCAGCGCCTCCCTGTTGTCCCTGCCGTACCAGAGGACGGCGAGGACGTCGTCGTTGGTGAGCAGCGCGATGGTCTCGGGGGAGGTCGTCGGCAGGTCGCCGCCCATCATCAGCGGCGAGCGCGAGATGGTCCACAGGGTGAGCAGCGTGACCTGTTCCGCGGGGGTGAGCGCGCTGTCGCGGTCCCCGCCGCGCTCGGCGCGGATGCCGATGTGCCCCAGCGGGAGCATGTCCGCGTCGGCCCAGCCGCCCCGGCCCTGCCAGGGCGCCCACCGGGCCATCCTGGCGAACTGGGCCTCGATGTCCTCCCAGCGGTCCCAGAGGTCGTCGCAGACCCGCCACATCGTGGCGTGCTCGCGCAGGTGGTCGAGGTGGGCGAGGGAGACCTCGGTCCCGGGTGACAGGCTCAGCTCGATGGGGCGGCCGCAGGCGGCGACGGCCCGCGCGTATGCCTCGATCTCCCGCCGGTGGTAGGGGAAGAGCATGTCGTCGGCCTTGATGAAGTCGACTCCCCAGTCGGCGAATTGGGCGACCTGGGCGTCGTAGTAGGCCCCGGCGCCCGGGTGGGAGTGGTCGAGGCCGTAGTTGTCGGTGTTCCACGGGCAGGTGGAGCCGGTGTCGGCGATGTCGGCGGCAGTCCACGGGGTGCCGGGCACCGGGAGGTTCGCGGCGACGGCCTGGCGGGGGATGCCGCGCATGATGTGCAGGCCGAAGCGGAGGCCGAGGGCGTGCACGCGGGCGGCCAGCGGCGCGAACCCGGCCCCGCCGCCCGCCGAGGGGAACCGTCCCGGGGCGGGCAGCTGGCGGCCGAACGCGTCGAGGACGAGCGGGGCGCCCGGCGTGTACCCGCCCGCCCGCGCGTTCGGCTCGTACCACTGGATGTCGACGACCACGGTGTCCCAGCCGTGTGCGCGCAGGTGCCGGGACATGAACGAGGCGTTGGCGAGCACCTCTTCCTCGGTCACGGCCGTGCCGTAGCAGTCCCAGCTGTTCCAGCCCATCGGCGGGCGGGCGGAGCGGGCCGGCAGGGGGCGTTTCATCGGTGTCCTTCCCACGGGGGCTGGCTCTTTTAAACATCTC
>NZ_LAVK01000058.1:27709-35628 GCF_001083795.1 Streptomyces sp. SBT349 | reverse complement strand
GGGCGGGTAACCGGACTGGGGCCCGGCCCCGGGCCGGGCCCCGTACGATGACTGTGCACGACGGGTGCCACGGCCGTCTGCCGCGCCGTCGCCGTCACGATTCCGGGAGAAGTGCCCCAGCCATGCCAACGCGTCACGACATCCGCAATGTCGCCATCGTCGCCCATGTCGACCACGGCAAGACCACGCTGGTCGACGCCATGCTCCGGCAGGCGGGTGCCTTCGCCGCGCACCAGCACGTGGACGACCGGGTCATGGACACCGGCGACCTGGAGCGTGAGAAGGGGATCACGATCCTGGCCAAGAACACGGCGGTCAGGTACCACCCCAAGGGCTCCGCGAACGCCGTGGTGATCAACATCATCGACACCCCGGGCCACGCCGACTTCGGCGGCGAGGTCGAGCGCGGCCTGTCGATGGTGGACGCGGTCGTGCTCCTGGTGGACGCCTCCGAGGGCCCCCTGCCGCAGACCCGCTTCGTGCTGCGCAAGGCGCTCCAGGCCCGCCTGCCCGTCATCCTCTGCGTGAACAAGACCGACCGCTCCGACGCCAGGATCTCCGCGGTCCTCGACGAGACCTACGACCTCTTCCTCGACCTGGACGCGGACGAGGAGCAGATCGAGTTCCCCATCGTCTACGCCTGCGCCCGCGAGGGCATCGCCTCGCTGACCCAGCCCGCCGACGGCACGGTGCCGGCCGACAGCGACAGCCTGGAGCCGTTCTTCTCCACCCTCCTGGAGACCGTTCCCGCGCCGGTCTACGAGGAGGACGCGCCGCTCCAGGCGCACGTCACCAACCTCGACGCGGACAACTTCCTCGGCCGCATCGCGCTCTGCCGCATCCGCCAGGGCAGCCTGCGCAAGGGCCAGACGGTCGCCTGGCTGCGGCGCGACGGCTCCTCGCAGAACGTGCGGATCACCGAGCTGCTGATGACCGAGGCGCTGGCCCGCAAGCCCGCCGAGGTCGCGGGCCCCGGCGACATCTGCGCCGTGGCCGGGATCCCGGAGATCATGATCGGCGAGACGCTGGCCGACCCGGAGAACCCGGTGGCCCTGCCCCTGATCACGGTGGACGAGCCGGCCATCTCGATGACCATCGGCACCAACACCTCCCCGCTCGTCGGCCGCGGCGGCAAGAACCACAAGGTCACCGCCCGCCTGGTGAAGGACCGCCTCGAACGCGAACTCGTCGGCAACGTCAGCCTCCGCGTGCTGCCCACCGAGCGCCCCGACACCTGGGAGGTGCAGGGCCGCGGCGAGCTGGCCCTGGCCATCCTGGTCGAGACGATGCGCCGGGAGGGCTTCGAGCTCACCGTCGGCAAGCCCGAGGTGGTCACCCGGATCGTGGACGGCTCGGTGTACGAGCCGGTCGAGCGGATGACGATCGACGCCCCCGAGGAGCACCTCGGGGCCATCACCCAGCTGCTGGCCTCCCGCAAGGGCCGCATGGAGACCATGACCAACCACGGCTCCGGCTGGGTCCGCATGGAGTTCCTGGTGCCGAGCCGCGGGCTGATCGGATTCCGCACCGAGTTCCTGACCGAGACGCGCGGCACCGGCATCGCTCACAGCATCTTCGAGAAGCACGAGCCGTGGGCGGGTGAGCTGCGGACCCGCAAGAGCGGGTCGCTGGTCGCCGACCGGTCCGGCATGGCCACCCCCTACGCGATGCTCAACCTCCAGGAGCGCGGGACGATCTTCATCGAGCCGGGCACCGAGGTCTACGAGGGGATGCTCGTCGGGGAGAACTCCCGCTCCGACGACATGGACGTCAACATCACCAAGGAGAAGAAGCTCACCAACATGCGCGCCGCCGCCGCGGACACCACGGAGAGCCTGGTGCCCCCGCGCAGGCTCTCGCTGGAGCAGTCGCTGGAGTTCTGCCGCGAGGACGAGTGCGTCGAGGTGACGCCTTCCGAGGTTCGCATCCGCAAGGTGGCCCTCGACCAACGGGAGCGGGCGCGGTCCGCGGCGCGGGCGAAACGCCAGTAATCGCCGGCATGTAAAAGCTGCGTTACGTTTGACGGTTTTGTCCTCACCCTGTCAAGGGTATTTCCTGTCGATCTTCGGCCGCACCGTCCGGTATCCGGACCAACTGACTTGAGATGCGTCACATCAGTCCGAATACCGGAGAGTGTTCATCTGGGATTTGTCCGGATGTGGGCGTTTTCTCCTCCTCATCTTCATCAAAATGAAATGGGGCATCGGTGGTTCACCGCAGGTTTATGCCCAATAGTTGTGGGCATTGCGAACCGGACGCGGGTAGACCTCCGCGGTCCGGGGTTCCCTGTGCATTGAAAGTGGACTCCAAGGAGGCAAAACCCATGCGTGGTGCTCGCAGCGCCAAGTGGGTCGCCGGGGCGATAGTCGTGGCCTTGGCCCTGACCGCCTGTGGTGGCGGCGACGATGAAGGCGGTGACGGAGGCAGCAGCGGCGAGGCCAACGCCGATGGCGTCGTCCGGATCGACGGCGGCGAACCGCAGAACCCGCTGATCCCGACGAACACCAACGAGCAGTACGGCGCCCTGGTGATCCAGAACGTCTTCTCCACGCTCGTCAAGTTCACCGACGAGGGCGAGGTGTACAACGTCCACGCCGAGTCCGTCGAGCCCAACGAGGACAACACGGTCTGGACCGTGACCCTCAAGGACGGGTGGACCTTCCACGACGGCACCCCCGTCACCGCCGAGAGCTATGTGAACGCCTGGAACTGGGCGGCCCACATCGACAACAACCAGAACAACAGCTTCTGGTTCGGCGACATCGTCGGCTACGAGGACGTCCACCCGGAGGAGGGCGCCGAGCCCACCGCCGACACGATGTCCGGCCTGCGGGTCGTGGACGACACCTCCTTCGAGATCGAGCTGACCACGCCGGTCACCTACTACAACTACAAGCTGGGCTACGACGCCTTCGCCCCGCTGCCCGAGGTCTTCTTCGACGACCCCGAGGCGTTCGGCGAGGCCCCGGTCGGCAACGGCCCGTACCAGTTCGAGTCGTGGAGCCACAACGAGTCCATCGAGCTGACCCGCTACGACGACTACGCCGGTGACAACAAGGCGCAGAACGGCGGCATCCACATCCAGGCGTACAGCGCCCTGGACGCGGCGTACAGCGACCTGATGGCCGGGAACCTGGACATCATCCGCCAGGTGGACCCCAAGGACCTGCCGGTCTACGAGACGGACCTGGGTGACCGGGCGATCAACCAGCCCTACAACGGCATCCAGACCATCGTCCCGGTTTGGTACAACTGGGAGGACACCCCGCCGGAGGTCGTCCAGGGCGTCTCCATGGCGATCGACCGCGAGACCATCACCGGCACCGTGCTGAACGGGTCGCGCACCCCCGCGGACAGCTTCGTCGCCCCCGGCGTCTTCGGCTACGAGGAGGGCATCGGCGGCGAGGTCACGACCTACGACCCCGAGCGCGCCCGCCAGCTGGTCGAGGACAACGGCGGCATCCCCGGGAACCGGATCTCCATCCAGTACAACTCGGACGGTGGTCACCAGGAGTGGGTCGAGGCGGTCTGCAACAACCTCATCGAGAACCTCGGCATCGAGTGCGTCGGTGACGCCAAGCCGGACTTCGACACCGACCTCGAGGCCCGCGAGGCCGACCAGGTGGAGAGCATGTACCGCGGTGGCTGGTTCCAGGACTACCCGCTGAACGTGAACTTCCTCAAGGAGCTGTACCACTCCTCCGCCCAGAGCAACTACGGCCGCTTCCACAACGACGAGGTGGACAGCCTCTTCGACGAGGGTGACGCCGCGGCCGATCTGGACGAGACCGTCACCGCCTACCAGGAGGCGGAGCGGGTCCTGTTCGAGGAGATGCCGGCCATCCCGCTGTGGTACCAGAACGTCAACGGCGGCTACTCGGAGAACGTGGAGAACGTCCGCTTCGACTCCGCCGGCCAGCCGGTCCTGACCGAGGTCACGGTCAACAGCTGATCGAGCTGACGACAACGGTACCTGCGGCATAGAGGGGGCCGGCGGTCCGTCTCCGCGAACCGGAGCGGCCCGTCGGCCCCCGCCGACTTGACATGGAGGAATGATGGGGCGCTACGTCGTGCGGCGACTGCTCCAGATGATCCCGGTGTTCATCGGTGCGACGTTCATCATCTTCATGATGATGTACGCCCTGCCCGGCGATCCGGTCCGGGCCCTGTGGGGCGAACGCGCCCCCGACGAGGCCCAGATGGCGGCGTTGAGAGCGGATCTCGGCCTCGACGACCCCATCCTTGTTCAGTACTGGAACTACCTCACCGGCCTGGTGCAAGGGGACTTCGGCACCCAGATCGCCAGCAGACGCGAGGTGATCGACGTGATCACCGAGGCGCTGCCCGCGACCCTGCGGCTGACCGCCATGGCGTTCCTCATCACCGTGGTCGTCGGCATCGGCATGGGCGTGATCGCCGGGCTGCGCGCCGGGAAGAAGACGGACCGCGGGATCCTGTTCGTCACGCTCCTGCTGATCTCGGTGCCGGTGTTCGTCATCGGCTACCTCTTCCAGACCTACCTCGGCGTCCGCTGGGAGCTGATCGAACCGGTGGTGCAGGACTCCGAGGACTGGAGCCAGCTCTTCCTGCCCGCGATCGTGCTCGCCTCGCTCTCCCTCGCCTATGTGGCCCGGCTGACGCGTACCTCCATCGTGGAGAACCGGCGCGCCGACTACATGCGCACGGCCAAGGCCAAGGGGCTCACCCAGAGCCGCGCGGTCCGCGTGCACCTCATGCGCAACTCCCTGATCCCGGTGGTGACATTCCTCGGCGTCGACCTGGGCAACCTCATGGCGGGCGCCATCATCACCGAGGGCATCTTCAACATCCGCGGGGTCGGCGACACGGTCTACGAGGCGTTGAAGTCCCGCGAGGGCGCCACCGTCGTCGGCGTGGTCACCTTCATCATCGTGGTGTACCTCGTCGTCACCCTGCTCGTCGACCTGCTCTACGCGGTCCTGGACCCGAGGATTCGCTATGCCTGAGGCAATCGAGAAGAAGCAAGCCATACCGTCCCTCGCCGACCCGGCCCTCGTCGGCGCGGCCGAGAGCGGGCCTGCCCCGGGACGTCCGCGAAGCCTGTGGTCCGACGCCTGGCACGACCTGCGCCGCAAGCCGACCTTCCTGATCTCGACGGTGATCATCCTGCTGCTGCTGGTGGTCGCCGCGTTCCCCGGGTGGTTCACCTCCGCCAGCCCGCGCGCCGGCGACCTGGGCGCCCACTACCTCCAGAAGCCGGAGCTCGGCCACTTCTTCTCACCGGAGTGGCTCGGCTACAACCAGCAGGGCCAGAGCATCTACGCACGCATGATCTACGGCACCCGCGCCTCGATCGTCATCGGCGTCTCGGTGACCGCCATCGTGCTGGTGTTCGGCTCCCTGGTGGGCATGCTCGCCGGGTACTTCGGCGGCTGGATGGACTCCGTCCTCTCCCGCGTCATCGACGTCTTCATGGGCATCCCGTTCCTGCTGGGCAGCATGGTCATCCTGCTCTCCTTCGACACCAGGACCGAGTGGACGGTGACCCTGGCGCTCGCCTTCCTGGGCTGGACGACCATCGCCCGTGTCATGCGCGGCTCGGTGATCTCCGTCAAACAGGCCGACTACGTGGCGGCGGCCCGCTCGCTGGGCGCCGGGACCTGGCGCATCCTGCTGCGGCACGTGCTGCCCAACGCGATCGCCCCGGTGATCGTGGTCGCGATGATCGCCCTCGGCGGGTACATCACGGCGGAGGCGGTCCTGTCGTTCCTCGGCATCGGGCTGAGCGAGCCGGCGATCTCGTGGGGCGGGGACATCAACCGGGCGCAGGACCAGATCCGGGTCGCGGTGCATGTGCTGCTCTACCCGTCGATCCTGCTGAGCATCACCATCCTGTCCTTCCTGATGCTGGGTGACGCCGTGCGTGACGCCCTCGACCCCAAGCTGCGCTGAGGGAGAACGCGCGTGTCGATCGAAATGACGAAGGCGGACGTGCCGGGCGTACCCCTGCTCGAAGTCCGCGACCTGCACGTTGAGTTCCGTACCAGGGAGGGCGCGGCCAAGGCGGTCAACGGCGTCAGCTACTCCGTGGACGCGGGAGAGACGCTGGCGGTGCTCGGCGAGTCGGGCTCGGGCAAGTCCGTGACGGCCCAGACCATCATGGGCATCCTGGACACCCCTCCCGGGCACATCACCGGCGGCCAGGTCCTCTACCGCGGCCAGGACATGCTGACCTGGTCCGAGGAGGCGCGGCGGCAGGTCCGTGGCAACAAGATAGCCATGATCTTCCAGGACGCGCTCTCCGCGCTGAACCCGGTCCTCTCGGTGGGCTACCAGCTCGGCGAGATGTTCCGGGTCCACCGGGGCCTGTCCAAGAAGGAGGCCAGGGCCCGTTCCATCGAGCTGATGGACCGGGTGCGCATCCCGGCCGCCAAGGAGCGGGTGAACGACTACCCGCACCAGTTCTCCGGCGGCATGCGGCAGCGCATCATGATCGCGATGGCGCTGGCCCTGGAGCCCGAGGTGATCATCGCCGACGAGCCCACCACCGCGCTCGACGTGACGGTGCAGGCCCAGGTGATGGACCTGCTGGCGGAGCTCCAGCGGGACTTCCACATGGGCCTGATCCTGATCACCCACGACCTCGGCGTGGTCGCCGACGTCGCGGACAAGATCGCGGTGATGTACGCCGGGCGCATCGTGGAGAACGCGCCGGTGCACGAGCTGTACAAGCGGCCCGCGCACCCGTACACCAAGGGCCTGCTGGACTCCATTCCGCGCCTCGACCACAAGGGCAAGGAGCTCTACGCGATCAAGGGCCTGCCGCCCAGCCTCACGGCCATCCCGAGCGGCTGCGCGTTCAACCCGCGGTGTGCGATGGCGCGGGACATCTGCCGCACCGAGGTGCCGCCGCTGGCTGACGTGGCCGAGCGGGACGGCAGCCCGCTGGGCGGCCGGACCAGCGCCTGCCACTTCTGGAAGGAGACGATCCATGACTGACCGGGGCGAACCCATCCTCGAAGTGCGCAATCTCGTCAAGCACTTCCCGCTCACCCAGGGCGTCCTCTTCAAGCGGCAGATCGGCGCCGTCAAGGCGGTGGACGACATCTCGTTCGAGCTGTACCAGGGCGAGACCCTGGGCATCGTGGGCGAGTCCGGCTGCGGCAAGTCCACGGTGGCCAGGCTCCTGATGAGCCTGGAACACCCGACCTCGGGGCAGATCCTCTACAAGGGCGAGGACATCGCCAAGCTCTCCTCGCGGGCCCTGAAGGCCGTGCGCCGCAACATCCAGATGGTCTTCCAGGACCCGTACACCTCGCTCAACCCGCGCATGACGGTCGGCGACATCATCGGCGAGCCGTTCGAGATCCACGGCGACGTGCTCCCGAAGGGCGACCGGGAGAAGAGGGTGCGGGAGCTGCTCGACCTGGTCGGGCTGAACCCGGAGTACATCAACCGGTACCCGCACCAGTTCTCCGGCGGCCAGCGGCAGCGCATCGGCATCGCCCGCGGCCTGGCGCTCAACCCGGAGATCATCATCTGCGACGAGCCGGTCTCGGCGCTGGACGTCTCGGTGCAGGCGCAGGTCATCAACCTGATGGAGCGGCTCCAGAACGAGCTGGACCTGGCGTACGTCTTCATCGCGCACGACCTGTCGATCGTGCGGCACATCTCCGACCGGGTCGGCGTGATGTACCTGGGCAAGCTGGCCGAGGTCGGCACCGACGCCCAGATCTACGACCACCCGACGCACCCCTACACCCAGGCGCTGCTCTCCGCGGTCCCGCAGCCGGACCCGGAGGGGCGCGAGACCCGGGAGCGGATCATCCGCCGCGCCGAGGAGACGCCGCTGGCTGACGTGGCCGAGCGGGACGGCAGCCCGCTGGGCGGCCGGACCAGCGCCTGCCACTTCTGGAAGGAGACGATCCATGACTGACCGG